>JAYRKR010000028.1:0-18496 GCA_041905645.1 Luteimonas sp. | reverse complement strand
CGCCGGGCCCGCCCGATCCACGGCGACATCGCCGCCGGCCGCGCCAGGTCCGAGGTGTGCGCCGCCTGCCACGGCCCCGCCGGGATCGCGATCGCGCCCGCCTTCCCCAACCTCGCGGGCCAGCGCGCCGATTTCCTCTACTGGCAGCTGGTCGGCTTCAAGGCCGACCCGGAATCGCCGATGGCGCCGCTGGTCGCCGACCTCGGCGAGGACGACATGCGCAACCTCGCCGCCTACTACGCCAGCCTCGCGCCGGCCGCCGCGGCCGGTTCCGAAGCGGCGCCCGACGCGGCCGCCGCGGACCCGGCACTGCTCGAACGCGGGCAGGCGCTCTACCTCGCGGGCGATCCCGCCAAGGGCATTCCGCCCTGCCAGGGCTGCCACGGCGCGGACGCCCGCGGCCGTGCCGACGCCCTGGTCCCGGATCGCAACGGCCGCACGCCCTATGCCGCCTTCCCTGCCCTGCGCGGGCAGCAGCAGGCCTACCTGCAGGCCAAGCTGGTCGAATACCGCGACGGCAGGCACCACGCCGCCACCACCGACTTCGTCATGACCGGCGTCGGCGAACGGCTGGACGACGACAGCATCCAGGCGCTGTCGGCGTGGCTGTCCTCGCTGCCTCCCGCGCCATAGCCATCCGGAGGCGGCGCGCGGCAGGCACGGGCGCAGGCAAGCGTCGATGCGCGGCAGCGCCGCGACGTCGTGACTTGCGGCACCACGCCCGCGCGGCGGGCATTGCTATCCTCGCGCCTCCCCCGATCCGCGGTGACGCGCCATGCTGACCGACCTCGTCCTGGCCTCGTTCCACCACCTGCTGGTCTTCGGCCTGGTGTCGATGCTGGTCGCGCAATCCGTGCTGTTGCGCGGGCGCATCGACGGCCCCGTGCTGGCGAAGCTCGCCGGCATCGACCGCGGTTACGGCATCGTGGCCGTGCTGCTGCTGGCGGTCGGGCTGCTGCGCGTGTTCTTCGGGATCAAGGGCGAGGATTTCTACCTGCACAACCCGTGGTTCCACGCCAAGATCGGCGCCTTCCTGCTGGCCGGCCTGCTGTCGATCTGGCCGACCCTGCGCTTCCTGCGCTGGCGCCGCCGGCTCGCGGCCGATCCCGCCTTCCTGCCCGATTCCGCCGAGGTCGCCGGCATGACGCGCATCGTCCGCTTCGAGCTGATGCTGGTGGCCGTGATCTTCGTCTGCGCCGCGGCGATGGCGCGCTACGGCGGGTTCTGAGCCCGGCCGCAGGCGGGAGAAAGGTTCTCCTCCGGATCGAGGGAAACTTCATCTGTTGGATGGTCCGAGCGCCGGGTGGTGCGGCTGTACAAGCGCAAGGCGGCGCCTGGCTTTTCGGCGAACCTGCAGTCCGACGGAAGCGGGCGTCCTCTCCCCGAAACCTGGCGAAGAAGCAAGAAAAAGCCGCATCCGAACTGGACGCGGCTTCGCGCTGGTGCCGAAGGTGGGACTCGAACCCACACGGTTTTAAGGCCGGCGGATTTTGAGTCCGCTGCGTCTACCGGTTCCGCCACTTCGGCGCGGGCGGCGAGTATAGCCGAAGTCGCCGTTGCCCCCGGGCGTCGGCCCTCAGCGGATTTCCTGGATATCGACGACCTTGCCGCCGCGCATCTCGATGTTCACCTGCTTGTCGCCGAGGTAGTACTCCCAGCGCTCGCCGATCGCGGCGCCGCGGTGGTTCTCGAGGGTGACGATGCGATCGGGCTGGCGTCCGGCCTTGCGGATCACGGCAGCGCCGCTGTCGCCGGTAGCGACGACCGCGTCGCCGAAGCGGAACGAGAAATCGGCCATCGCGGGCGCAGCGGCCACGACGAGCAGCAGTGCGATCAACAGGCGCATGATGTCCTCCTTGCTTCGCGGGCAACGGGCCCGCGTGGTCGTGCAACGCCCCGGCGCGGGCCCGGGTTGACCGGCGTGCGACGCTTGGCGGCTCATCCGCCCAGCCGATCCAGCACCGCCACCAGCTCCGGCGCCAGCGGCGCGTTGAGCACGTAGGGCGTCCTGCCGCCGTCGAGCGCGAACTCCAGCGAGGCAGCGTGCAGGAACAGCCGCTTCAGGCCGACCTGCTCGCGCAGCCGCCGGTTGACGCCGGCGTCGCCGTACTTGTCGTCGCCGGCGACCGGATGGCCGATGTGCTGCGCGTGCACGCGGATCTGGTGGGTGCGGCCGGTCTCGATGCGCACCTCGCAATAGGAATGGCCGCCGCGGCGCTCGAGCACCCGGAAATGGCTCAGCGAAGGCTTGCCGCCAGCATCGACCTGCACGTGGCGCTCGCCGCCCTGGCGCAGGCCCACGTGCAGCGGCGCGTCCACGCTCATCACCCCGTCGGGCATGCGCCCGGCCAGCAGGGCGAGGTAGCGCTTGCGCAGCCCGGCGCCGTGGTCCTCGCGCATCAGCGCCTGCAGCTCGGTCAGCGCCGAGCGCTTCTTGGCCACGACCATCAGCCCGGAGGTGTCGCGGTCGAGCCGGTGCACCAGCTCCAGCGGCTGGCCGGGCCGCAGCGCGCGCAGGGTCTCGATCACGCCGAAGCTCACGCCGCTGCCGCCGTGGCTGGCGATGCCCGAGGGCTTGCCGATCGCCAGCAGGCGCGCGTCCTCGAACACGATGCTGGCCGCCATCGCGTCCAGCAGTCCCCTGCCCGGCGCGCCGTTGTCGCCGCCCTCGGTGAGACGGACGGGCGGGATGCGGACCTCGTCGCCCCCCTCCAGCCGGGTCTCGGCTTTCGCCCGGCCGCCGTTCACCCGCACCTGGCCGCTGCGCACGATCTTGTAGACCAGCGAGCGGGGGGCGCCCTTGAGCTGGCCCAGCAGGAAGTTGTCCAGGCGCTGCCCCGCGCGGTCCTCGGCCACGCGGACCAGGCGGACGCCGCCCCCGGCGGCGGTCCCGGGCGCGCCGCGCGATCCCGATGAATCTGAATGGGCCATCGGCTCTCTTGGTCTGTTACACTCGCGACGCGAGGTAAGGTTCTGATTTCGCAGGGAGTTACAGCAGGGCCGAAAGCCCACCTCCCGCGGATAGGTCCGCGCGACAGCACTGCCCCCCGGGGGCATTGATGTTACCAGCGACGGCCCATCGGCTCCGCGCCCCGCCCGGCTTGTCAGAGGCCGGCCGCTGAACATGTCCCGAGTGGCGCCACAGCCCTGCCCCGGCAGGACTCGAAGCCGCCGCCGGCCCGCAACACCGCAACAGAACAAGCGCTCCCGCGGCCTGCCGTGGTGTCGTAGCGCTGGAAAACCAGGCGGGCGGCTGCGCTTGCGCGGCCGCCGGCACCAAGGCTCCAGGCGAAACGCCCCGGCGTTCCGCGCGCCTGCCGTCGTGGCAGGGCGAAGCGCGCAAGGAACGACCATGAAACGCATGCTGATCAACGCCACGCAGGCAGAAGAACTGCGCGTGGCCATCGTCGACGGACAGACGCTCTACGACATCGACATCGAGCAACCGTCGAAGGAACAGAAGAAGTCCAACATCTACAAGGGCCGCATCACCCGGCTCGAGCCCTCGCTGGAAGCCGCCTTCGTCGAGTACGGCGCCGAGCGCCACGGCTTCCTGCCGCTGAAGGAAATCTCCCGCGACTACTTCCAGTCCGGGGTCGACCACAACAAGGCCTCGATCAAGGAGCTGCTGCGCGAGGGCCAGGAGGTCGTGGTCCAGGTCGACAAGGACGAGCGCGGCAACAAGGGCGCCGCCCTGACCACGTTCATCTCGCTGGCCGGCCGCTACATGGTGCTGATGCCCAACTCGCCCACCGCCGGCGGCGTCTCGCGCCGGATCGAGGGCGACGACCGCGCCGAGCTGAAGAAGGCGATGGACGCGCTCAACATCCCCGACGACATGGGCGTGATCATCCGCACCGCCGGCGTCGGCCGCGACGCCGAAGAGCTGCAGTGGGACCTGGACTACCTGCTGAGCGTGTGGCGGGCGATCGCCGAGGCCGCGCTGAAGAAGCCGGCCCCGTTCCTGATCTACCAGGAATCGCGCCTGATCATCCGCGCCCTGCGCGACTACATGCGCGCCGACATCGGCGAGATCCTGGTCGACACCCCGGAGATGCATGCCGAGGCGAAGGAGTTCGTCGAGCAGGTGATGCCGCACAACCTGCGCAAGCTCAAGCACTACACCGACGACACCCCGCTGTTCAACCGCTTCCAGATCGAGTCGCAGATCGAGAGCGCCTACGAGCGCACCGTGCGCCTGCCCTCCGGCGGCGCGCTGGTGATCGACCAAACCGAGGCGCTGACCGCGATCGACGTCAACTCGGCCCGCGCCACCAAGGGCGGCGACATCGAGGAGACCGCGTTCAACACCAACCTGGAGGCGGCCGAGGAGGTCGCGCGCCAGATGCGCATCCGCGACCTCGGCGGCCTGGTGGTGATCGACTTCATCGACATGTCCAGCAACAAGCACCAGCGCGAGGTCGAGAACCGGCTGCAGAACGCGCTGCGGTTCGACCGCGCGCGCGTGCAGCTGGGCCGGATCTCGCGCTTCGGCCTGCTGGAGCTCTCGCGCCAGCGCCTGCGCGCCAGCCTGGGCGAGTCCAGCCAGATCGTCTGCCCGCGCTGCGAGGGCCACGGCCGCATGCGCAGCGTGGAATCGCTGTCGCTGTCGATCATCCGCGTCGCCGAGGAGCACGCGATGAAGGACAACACCGGCCAGGTGCTGGTGCAGGCGCCGGTGGACATCGCCAACTTCCTGCTCAACGAGAAGCGCGGCGCGCTGCGCGAGATCGAGCAGCGCCACGGGGCGCCGATCGTGATCGTCGCCGACGAGCAGCTGCACAGCCCGCACTACGAGGTCACCCGCCTGCGCGAGAACGAGCTGGGCGAGGAATCGAGCAAGCCCAGCTACCGCCGCGGCACCCCGCGCAAGGTGGCGACCATTGCCCTGACCAAGGCCAACCTCAACGTGCCGCCGCCGGCGGCCGTGACCAACGTGCGCCCGGCGCAGCCGGCGCCGCTGCGCGAACCGCGCCCGGAACCGGAGCCGGTCGCCGCGGCGGTCGCAAGCCCGGCGGTCGCGCCCGTGCAGGTGCCCGCCACCGCCGGCGGCCTGATCGGCTGGCTCAAGGGCCTGTTCGCCGGCGAAGCGCCCGCCCCCGCGCCGCAGCCGCGGCAGGAACGGCAGCCGTCCGGGCGCGACGGCCGCGGCGATCGCGGCCAGCAGCGTCGCGACAGCCGTGGCGGCAAGCAGGGCCAGGGCGGTCGCGACCGCGACCGCAGCCGCGGCGACGGCCAGCGCGCGCAGCAGGCGCAGGCCGGCCAGTCTTCCGGCAAGCAGCAGAAGCAGGGCAAGCAGCCGCAGCAGCCCGGCCGGCAGGAACCGCGCCAGGAGCAGGCCCGCCAGGACCAGGCGCGCAGCGAACAGCCGCGGCAGCAGCCCAAGGGCCGGCAGGGCGGCGCGCAGCGGAGCGAAGAGCAGCGCACCGAAGCCGCACCGGCGCAAGCCAGCGCCGCCGCGCCGGTCGAGAAGAAATCGCCGGTCGCCGAAACACTCCCGGTGGCCGCTGCACCGTTGACGATCGACGTGGCCGCCGAAGCCGCGGCCGTCGCGCCAGTCGCAGCCGCGGCGGTCGAGCCCGCGTCGGCCGAAGCCACCGCCGCGGGCGCGGACAAGGGCGCCGAGGGCGACGGCAGCGGTCGTCGCCGGCGTGGTCGCCGCGGCGGCCGCCGTCGCCGGCGCGGCAACGGCGAGGGTGCCGCGGCCCTGCCGGGCGAAGAGGGCCACGACCACGAAGCGACGGGCGACGAAGAAGTCCACGTCGCCGATCGTTCGCAGCCCGAGTTCGATTTCGACGACGATCCCGCGCCTGCACGGGGCGCCGACGCGGCACCGGCACCGCGGCAGCCACCGCAGCAGGCCGAGGCGCCGGCACGGCAGGTGCAGGTCGAAGCACCTGCAGCGCAGGACCGGCCCGTGGACAGGGCCGAAACGCAGGCGAACGAGATCGCCGCCGCGGCCGAGGCGTGGGCACCCGTTTCCACCCCTGCCCCGCTCCCGGAACCCGCGGCATCGACGGAGGCTTCCTACGACGGCGGATCGGCGGAGCCAGCCGCTCCTGCCCCTGTGCCCCGGACGCCGGACCTGCAGGCTTCCCAGGACGCACCGGCGCCCGAAGCGCCGCGCGAGGTTGCCCCCGCCGCGACCGCGCCGATGCAGCCGGGACTCGAGGGCGTCGAGCCTGCTCCCGTGTCGCCGACGTGGACGCCGGCCGCAGCGGACACCGATCCGCTGCCCGGAACGGCGGCGACGGCTTCCGCGACCGTGGAGCCCCTCGCGCCCGCATACGACGAAGCTGCGCAGGTCGTGATCGAGCGTCGCATGCCGGGCCTGTTCGACGCCGGCTCGGAGCCGGTCGACGCCGAAACGGCGCAGGCGGACGAGCAGGAGCAGACGGATGCCGGGGTCGCCGCGGGCACCGAAGGCGAAGCGAAGGAACGCCGCGAGGATCGCCCCGCCTCCCACGGCGCCTGATCGTCGATCCACCGCGAACCGCACGGACGCCCGCAGGGCGTCCGTGCGGTCCGGGCGACGACCTGGGCCGAACCGGCACGGATCGCCGGGTACGCGCGCGGTTGCCCGCGTACCGATCGGCACGCGACCGGCGACGGTCCCTCAGACCGCCTGCGCCGGATCGTTCAACCCGTAGAGCTGCGCCATCCGCGCCAGCGACATGTTGTCCTGGATTTCCAGCTTCTCGAACAGCCTGGACTTGTGGGTGTTGACCGTCTTCGCGCTCAGGCTCAGCCGCTTGGCGATGTCTTCCTGGCGCAGGCCCTGCAGCAGCAGCATCGCGACCTCCAGCTCGCGCTTGGAGAGCATGTCGAACGGCGAGCCCGAGCCGCCCAGGCTCGACAGCGCGAGGTTCTGCGCCACCCCGCTGGCGAGATAGCGCCGGCCGCGCGCCACCTCGCGCACGGCGTTGAGCAGTTCGACTGAGTTCCCGGCCTTGCCGACGTAGCCGGACGCGCCGGCTTCGATCACCCGCTTCGGGATCGGGCCGTCCTCGAGCACCGACACGATGACCACGCGCGGGCCGTAGTCGCCCTTGACGATGCGCTCGGTCACCTCCAGGCCGCTGATGCCGGGCAGGTGCAGGTCGCACAGCACGACGTCGGGCCTGAGCCTGCGGATCTGCGCGAGCGCATCCTCCCCGTTCTCGGCCTCGCCGACCACGTCCATGTCGGTCTGGGACGACAGGATCATGCGCATGCCGGTCCGCACCAGCGCATGGTCGTCCACCAGGAATATCCTTATCGCCATCGTCCCTCCCTCCGCCTCCCCAGGCGCGAGGGTCCAGCCTAAGTGGCGCGGACACGGGCGACAAGCGCAGCCTGCCGCGAAATCGCGTGGGAAAAGTCCGAGATGGGATGCGCATTCAGCGAAAGCGCGATCTGCGTCACGCGCGACGCCGTGCGTTTCGCCTGGGGGTGGAATGGCGGAGAGAGTGGGATTCGAACCCACGGAAGGGTTGAGCCTTCGCCGGTTTTCAAGACCGGTGCCTTAAACCGCTCGGCCATCTCTCCGTCGCGGGGAGCGGATGCCTCCCCTCAGCGGATTGTCGCATGCGCGGCGACGGCTTCCTGCGCGCCGCGCCTGCCCGCAGCGGCTGCCGCCTTGCGCTCGGCCTTCCGTTCCTCGCAGCCCTGGCAGTCCAGGCGCGATTCCTCGATCAGCGCCGGCAGGCGCTCGGCGAGGAAATCGATGAACACCCGCACCGCCGGGAGCAGCCCGCGGCGCGAGGCGAACACCGCGTGGGCGATGCCCTGCGGCAGGCGCCAGTCGGGCAGCACCACTTCCAGCTCGCCCTTGCGCACGGCCTCCGCGCACAGCGTCTCCGGCAGCATGGTGATGCCGAGGCCCTGCTTCGCCAGCGCCATCAGCATCGGGAAATCGAAGCCGGACACGCGCGGCTTGAGATCGACGCGGCGGACCTCGCCGTCCTCGCCCTGCAGCTCCCAGCGCTGGCGCACCTCGTCCTCGCTCATGGTGAGGGTGACGTGGTCGTGCAGCTGCTCCGGGTCCGTCGGGCGCCCCGCGCGGTCGAGGTAGGCGGGGCTGGCCACCAGCAGCTCCTGGATCTGGCCGAAGCTGCGCATCACCAGGCTGCCGTCGTCGTCGAACTTCGAGCGCACGCGCACGGCGACGTCGAAGCCCTCGTTGATCACGTCGACGCGGCGGTTGCTCACGTGCATCTGGATCCGCACCTGCGGATAGCGCGCGAGGAACTCGGGCAGCAGCGCCGGCATCTGCTGCTGCGCCAGCCCGACCGGGATGCTGACCCGCACCACCCCGCGCGGCTCGGCGCTGAGGCGATCCACCACCTCGCGCGCCGCCTGCGCCTCGGCCAGCATCGACTGCGCGTGCCGGTGCACGCTCTGGCCGACGTCGGTGACCGCGAAGCGGCGCGTGGAGCGCTGCAGCAGGCGCACGCCCAGGTCGTTCTCCAGCTGGCTGATGCGCCGGCTCAGGCGCGACTTGGGAATGCCCAGCGCGCGCTCGGCGGCGGCGAAGCCCCCATGGTCGACCACGGCGGAGAAGTAGTAGAGGTCGTTGAGATCCTGCATGGCGATAATTCCATACTCAGAACGTTGAGTGATATTTCAGCACGTTTATTCCACCAAAGCAACAATCTAGGCTTTCTCCAACGCGGCGACGCCGCATTGGAGACCGCCATGAAGCTCTTGCACATCGATTCCAGCGCCCTGGGCGCCAATTCGGCCACCCGCGAGCTCACCGCCGCCATCGTCGCACGCTGGCAGGCGCAGGTCCCGAGCCTTTCGGTCCAGTACCGCGACCTGGACGCCGATCCGGTCGGCCACCTGACCGGTGCGGGCCTGGCCGGCGCCGATCCGGCCGCCGCGGCCGAGTCGGAGCTGGTCATGCGGCAGTTCCTGGAGGCCGACGTCGTGGTGGTCGGGGCGCCGATGTACAACTTCTCCATCCCCTCCACCCTCAAGGCCTGGATCGACCGCATCGCGGTGGCCGGCAAGACCTTCCGCTACACCGAGAACGGACCGGAAGGCCTGGCCAAGGGCAAGCGCGTGGTCGTCGCCAGCGCCCGCGGCGGCGTGCACGCCGGTGCGCCGAGCGATTTCCAGGAGCCCTACCTGCGCTTCCTGTTCGGCTTCCTCGGCATCACCGACGTGGAATTCGTCCGCGCCGAGGGCCTGGCGTACTCGCCGCAGCACCGCAGCGACGCACTCGCGGCCGCGCACGCGTCGATCGGCGAGCCGCTGCGCGAGGCGGCCTGAGACGGCCAATCTGCACTGCCTTCTCCCCGCGCGCGGGGAGAAGGTGCCCGAAGGGCGGATGAGGGGCGCGAGCGAAGCGAGCTGCTTTTGCCCTTGCACGCAAGAGCGGGATCAAGAGCGCGCTTCGCTTCGCTCGCGCACCCTCATCCGCCTTCGGCACCTTCTCCCGCAAGCGGGAGAAGGGTCATCGGATCGCCCTGGATCTGCACAGGACGGGAGGCCAGGACGAGAGGCCGGCCGGATCGCCCGCCGCCGCTCAGGCGATGCGTTCGGCACCGCCCATGTACGGGCGCAGCGCGGCCGGCACCTCGATCGAACCGTCGGCCTGCTGGTAGTTCTCCATCACCGCGATCAGGGCGCGGCCCACGGCCACGCCCGAGCCGTTGAGGGTGTGCACCAGCTCCGGCTTGCCGGTCTCCGGGTTGCGCCAGCGCGCCTGCATGCGGCGGGCCTGGAAGTCGCCGCAGTTCGAGCACGAGGAAATCTCGCGGTAGGCGGCCTGGGAAGGCAGCCAGACCTCGAGGTCGTAGGTCTTGCGCGCCGCGAAGCCCATGTCGCCGCTGCACAGCAGCATGCGGCGGTACGGCAGGCCGAGCCTTTCCAGCACCACTTCCGCGCAGCGCGTCATGCGCTCGTGCTCGGCGTCGCTGTCTTCCGGCCGCGTCACCGACACCAGCTCCACCTTCTCGAACTGGTGCTGGCGGATCATGCCGCGGGTGTCGCGGCCGTGGCTGCCGGCCTCCGCGCGGAAGCACATCGAATGCGCGGTCATGCGCAGCGGCAGCGCGCCTGCATCGACGATCGCATCGCGGACGATGTTGGTCAGCGGCACTTCCGCGGTCGGGATCAGGTAGCGCTTCGACGCCGCCTCGCCCTCGCCCACCACGGTCGCGAACAGATCGTCCTCGAACTTCGGCAGCTGCCCCGTGCCGCGCATCGAATCGGCGTTGACCAGCAGCGGCACGCTGGTTTCCTCGTAGCCGTGCTCGCCGGTGTGCAGTTCGAGCATGAACTGCGCCAGGGCGCGGTGCAGCCGCGCCAGCCCGCCGCGCAGCACGGTGAAGCGCGCGCCGGAGAGCTTCGCGGCGGCGTCCGCGTCGAGCCAGCCGTTGCGCGCGCCGAGTTCGACGTGGTCCTTCACCTCGAAGTCGAAATCGCGCGGCGTGCCGTGGCGGTGCTGCTCGACGTTGTGGGCCTCGTCTTCGCCCGGCGGCACCGAGTCGTCGGGCAGGTTGGGGATCCCCAGGGCGATCGCGTCGAGCGCGGCCCGGAGGCCGTCCAGCTCGCTCTCCGAAGCCTTGAGCTCGTCGCCGAAGCCGGCCACCTCGGCCAGCAGCGCCGACGTGTCCTCGCCCTTGGCCTTGGCCTGCCCGATCGCCTTGCTGCGCGTGTTGCGCAGGTTCTGCAGCTCCTGCGTGCGCACCTGGATGCGCTTGCGCGCGGCCTCCAGGCGCTCGACTTCGCCGGCGTCGAGCTCGAAGCCGCGCGCAGCGCGCAGGCGTTCGGCAAGGGCGGCGGGGTCTTGTCGCAGCAGGCTTGGATCGAGCATGGCAGGCGTGGGTCCGGATGCGGAAGCGGCGATTATCGCGTGTCGCGGCGCGGAATGCCGCCCCGGGCCTGTGCAAGAATGCCGCGACGCTCCCGCCGTTCCCGCCGATGCCCACGCCCGATTCCCGCAAGTCCATCCTCGGCCTCGCGCCGCGCGCCTGGCTGTACGTCGCGATCGCGGTGGCGCTCGGCGTCGCGCTGTTCGTGCTGATCTGGGCGAGGCAGCGCGGCTCGGACGACTTCTACCGGGTCGACGCGGCCAGGCAGGGGGCGTCCGGCGAGGTGTTCGAACCCTTGCCCGGACCGGACACCGGCGCTTCCGGCGGCGGCGACGTGCGCGCCCCGGAGGAAGGCGGCCAGGCCGGCCAGGAAGGGGAAGGCACCGCGCGCATCGAGCAGCCCGGCCCGGAACCCGCACCGTCCCCGGCCGCTCCTCCCGCTCCGGCTCCCGCGCCGGCACCTGCCATCGCCGAGTCCGCGCCGGTCCCGATCTCCAGCCCGCCGCCGACGTATCCGCGCGCGGCGCTGCGCCGCGGCGAGTCCGGGGAGGCGCTGCTGCGCGTGCACGTCGGTCCCGACGGCGTGCCCTATGCCGTCGACCTGGTGCGCGGCAGCGGCTCGCGCCTGCTCGATCGCGCCGCCACCGACGCCGTGCGCAATTGGCGCTTCCGCCCGGCGCTGCGCGACGGCCAGCCGGTCGACGGCGCCGTGCAGGTCCCGATCGCCTTCCACGCGCGATGACCGGACTCTGAATGGGGTCGGGAGCCGTGACACGGCTTCAACGACCGCTGTGGAACCCTCCGGTCGTCCTGAACGGAGAAGGAGTTGCCGCATGTCGGACCCCATGAACAATCCGCCGCCGCCCGAGCCGCCGCGCAAGGGCAGCAGCCCGCTGATCTGGATCCTGGTGCTGATCGCGCTGATCGCGTTCGCCTGGTACTTCTACAACCGCCAGGCCGGCAGCGGAGCGACCGCCGACCTGACGCCGCCCGCCGCGACCAGCGACGCGATGACGCCCGACGGCAGCACCCGTCCGGAAGAAGCCGCGAAGAAAGCGCCTGCGAAGAAGCCGAAGCAGGTGGCCAAGGCCGAACGCCCGCGCAGCCGGGAGGCGTCGCTGTTGACCCGGCCCAGGCCGAGCTATCCGCCCGAGGCCTATCGCGCCCGCGAGGAAGGCACGGTGATGGTGCTGGCGCAGGTCGATGCGCTGGGCAACGCCAGCGACGTCAAGGTCGTCAAGCGCAGCGGCTCGCGCGTCCTCGACCGCGCCGCGCTCAACGAAGTGCGCAAGTGGAAGTTCCGCCCGGCGATGGAAGGCGGCAAGGCGGTCGCTTCCAGCGTGCAGGTGCCGGTGGACTACCGGCTCGGCGACCAGCAGTAGCCGCCGGCGTCAACGCGCGCGCAGGCCGAAGCCGGCCTGCCGCGCGAGCCGGTCGAACCCCGGGAACGAAGTGGCGACGTTGGCGACGTCGGCGATCGCCACCTCCCCGTCCGCCCGCTGGCCGGCGACGGCGAAGGCCATCGCGATGCGATGGTCGCCCAGGGCATCGACGGCGCCGCCGCGCAGCGTCCCGCCCTCGATCATCGCGCCGTCCGGCATCTCGTCCACGCGGATGCCGAGCGCGCGCAGGCCGG
Organism: Luteimonas sp.; assembly: GCA_041905645.1. GTDB lineage: Bacteria > Pseudomonadota > Gammaproteobacteria > Xanthomonadales > Xanthomonadaceae > Luteimonas. The sequence goes on along the minus strand of JAYRKR010000028.1, from coordinate 6,058 downwards.
TCGCCATCGCGGCGATGCGGTCGGATTCCTTCACCCGCAGCTCGGCCGCGCCACGCACGACGGTGGTTCCGCGCGCGCACGCGGCCGCGACCGCGAGCGCGGGGAACTCGTCGATCATGTCCGGCACCCATTCCTCGGGCAGCTCGATCCCGCGCAGCGGTGCGGACCGCACCACCAGGTCCGCGACCGGCTCGCCGCCCTGGCTGGCGGGGTTCTCCTCGCGGATGTCGGCGCCCATCGCCCGCAGCGCCAGCAGCAGCCCGGTGCGGCGCGGGTTGAGCCCCACCGCGCGCAGGACCAGCCGCGAACCCGGCACCAGGCTCGCGGCGACGAGGAAGAACGCCGCCGAGGAAAAGTCCGCGGGCACGACGACGTCGGTCGCGTGCAGGCGCTGTCCGCCGCGCAGGCGAGCGAAGCCGGGCGCGAACTCGACCTCGGCGCCGAACGCCGCCAGCATCCGCTCGGTGTAGTCGCGGGTCGGGCGCGGCTCGCGCACGCAGGTCTCGCCCTCGGCGCGGAGCCCGGCCAGCAGCACCGCCGATTTCACCTGGGCGCTGGCGATCGGCGACGCGAAGTCGATCCCGCGCAGGCGCGCGCCGCCGTGGATGCGCAGCGGCGGCAGGCCGCCGTCCTCCGCCTCGATGCGCGCGCCCATGCGCGCGAGCGGGTCGATCACGCGGCGCATCGGCCGCTTCGACAGCGACGCGTCGCCCACCAGCACGCTGTCGAACGGCTGCGCCGCCAGCAGCCCCGCCAGCAGGCGCATGCCGGTGCCGGCGTTGCCGCAATCCAGCAGCCCGGCCGGCGCGTGCAGGCCGTCGATGCCGGCCCCGTGCACGATCCGCCGCGACGGGGACGGCGCCTCGATGCGCACGCCCAGCCGGGTGAAGATCGCGGCGGTGGCGCGGGTGTCGTCGCCCTCCAGGAACCCGTCGATGCGCGATGTGCCGTCGGCCAGCGCCGCCAGCATCACCGCGCGATGCGAGACCGACTTGTCGCCGGGGACGGCGATTTCGCCCTGCAATGCCGCGCCGGGCGAAGCGATCCAGCCGCTGCCTGCGCCGCTCATGCGTCGATGCCGTCCAGCGCCGCCAGCAGCGCGCGGTTCTCGCCCTCGCTGCCGACGCTGATCCGCGAGCACTGCGGCAGGCCGTAGCCGGCCATCGGGCGCAGCACGACCCCGCGCTCGAGCAGCCGTCGTTCGATCCCCGCCGTGCGGCCGCCGAACTCGACCAGCAGGAAGTTGGTCTGCGAAGGCGCCACCGGCCAGCCGCGCGCGCGCAGCGCCGCCGCGAGCGACTCGCGCTCGCGCGCGTTGGCGGCCAGCGTGTCGCGCAGCCAGTCGGCGTCGCCCAGCGCGGCCTCGGCCGCGGCCAGCGCGACGATGCCGACGTTGAAGCTCTCGCGCACGCGCTCGAGCAGCGCGATCACGTCCGGATGCCCGATCGCGTAGCCGACCCGCAGCCCGGCCAGCGCGTAGGCCTTGCTGAAGGTGCGGGTGACCACGAGGTTGCGGTGCGCGGGCAGCAGCGCCAGCGCCGATCCGAAATCGGGCGCGTCGGCGATCTCGGCGTAGGCCTCGTCGACGACCACGATCGCGTCCTCCGGCACGCGCGCCATGAAGCCCGCGAAGGCCTCGCGTCCGAACCAGGTGCCGGTCGGGTTATTGGGGTTGGCGAGGTACACGAGCCGCGTGGCCGGCGTGATCGCCGCGGCAACAGCGTCGAGGTCGTGCCCGCGCGGCATCGGCGCCTCGGCGGGCAGCGCGGGCGCGACCCGCGCCGTCGCGCCCACCGCCTGGGCGGCGATCGCGAACACCGCGAAACCGTACTGCGAGAACGCCACCTCCACGCCCGGGCCGGCGAACACCTGCGCCAGCTGCATCAGCAGCTCGTGCGAACCGTTGCCGAGCACGACCTGGTCCGTATCGATCCCGTGCCTGGCCGCCAGCGCGCGCCTGAGGTCGCCGCCCAGCGGATCCGGATAGCGGTGCAGTTCGCCCAGCACCGCCGCAGCCGCTTCCCGCGCGCGCGGGCTCGGCCCGTACGGATTCTCGTTCGATCCCAGCTCCACCAGCGGCGCCGGCGCGAACCGGCGCCGCAGCGCGACGAGGTCGTGTCCCGGATCGTATGCGCGCAGCGCACGCACCGCCGGCGCTGCCAACCGTTCCGCCCAGGCGCCGGTCGCCCTGCCGATTCCCGATTCCCGATTCCCCATTCCCGGCTCCTACGGCACCGCCACCGGATACGAGCCCAGCACCCGCACCTCGCCGGCGAAGGCGTCGATGTCGGCCAGTGCGTCCTTCAGCGGCGACTCCTCGGCGTGGCCGCCGACGTCGATGAAGAAGGCGTACTGCCACAGCGCGCCGTGGTCCGGCCGCGACTCGATCCTGTTCATGCTGATGCCGCGCCGCGCGAGCGGCTCGAGGATCCGGTACAGCGCGCCCGGCTGGTCGCGGATGAACACCATCAGCGAGGTGCGATCGTGCCCGGACGGCGGGAACGAGGCACGGCCGATCACCAGGAAGCGCGTCGTGTTGTCGCTGCGGTCCTCGATCGGGCCCGCGATCACCTTCAGCCCGTAGACGTGGGCGGCGTTCTCGCCGGCGATCGCCGCGGTGTCGTCGGCGTTGCGCGCGCGGCGCGCGGCCTCGGCGTTGCTAGCGACCGCCTGCTTCTCGACCCTCGGCAGGTTCCGGCGCAGCCAGTTCTTGCACTGCGCCAGCGACAGCCCGTGCGAATAGACGCGCTCGACGTCCTCGAGGTGGCCGGTGCGCGACATCAGGTACTGGTGCACGCGCAGCTCGACCTCGCCGCAGATCATCAGCGGCGAGGTGAGGAACAGGTCGAGCGTGGACTGGATCGTGCCCTGCCCCGAGTTCTCCACCGGCACCACGCCGAAGTCGGCGGCGCCCGAGGCGACCTCCTCGAACACCTCCTCGACGCTCGCCAGCGGCAGGCCCTTGGCCGAATGCCCGAAGTGCTTGTGCACCGCCTGCTGCGAGAACGTGCCCTCCGGGCCGAGGTAGCCGACCTTGAGCGGCTCCTGCTGCGCCAGGCACGCCGACATGATCTCGCGGAACAGCCGCACCAGCACCTCGTCGGAGAGCGGGCCGTCGTTGCGGTCCACCACCCGGCGCAGCACCTGGGCCTCGCGCTCGGGCCGGTAGTACTCCACCGCGGCGGCGAGCTTGCCCTTGGCGCGGCCGACCTGGCGCGCGAACAGCGCGCGCTCGGCGATCAGCGACTGGATCTCGCGGTCGATGCCGTCGATCTGCGCGCGCACGGCGGCGAGGTCGGGCTTGGCGGCGGCTTCGACGGCCACCTGCTTCGCGGCCTGCTTGGCCGGCTTCTTCGTGGTCTTGCGTGGCGGTGTCATTTCATCGTTCCTGGGCACACTGGGCGATCCCGATTGATTGCGAAGAACCCGGCGGACGCCGTCCGTGGCGAGGCCGGGTCGCGTCCCGCTTGTCCCGGCCCGCCCCTCCATGGCCAGGCGTTCGCGGCCGGTGCCGGCCAGGCATCGGCAAGGCGCGGCGACTCATCCGTGCCGCTGCCGGAAGTCGCGCATGAAGGCCACCAGCGCCCGCACGCCCTCCACCGGCATCGCGTTGTAGATCGACGCGCGGATCCCGCCCAGCACCCGATGGCCCTTGAGCGAGATCAGCCCCGCCTCCTTCGCCTGCTCGAGGAACGCGGCGGTGAGCGCGTCGTCGTGCAGGAAGAACGGCACGTTCATGCGCGATCGCACCTTCGGGTCGACCTCGTTGCGGTAGAAGCCGCCGGAGCCGTCGATCTCGGCGTACAGCAGCCGCGACTTCTCCGCGCTGCGGCGCGCGAACTCGTCGACCCCGCCCTCGGCCAGCATCCACTTGAACACCAGCCCGGCGAGGTACCAGTTGTAGCTGGGCGGCGTGTTGAGCATCGACCCGGCGCGCACGTGCGAGGCGTAGCTGAAGATGTCGGCGCGCGGCTGGCCGGCGCGCTCGAGCAGGTCGCGGCGCACGATCAGGATGCTCACCCCGACCGGGCCGAGGTTCTTCTGCGCGCCGCCGTAGATCAGGCCGTACCTCGACACGTCCAGCGGCTCGGAGGCGATGCTGGAGCTGAAGTCGGCGAAGACCGGCACGTCGCCGGTATCGGGCAGCTCGCCCCATTCCGGACGGAACTCGACGCCGTGGATGGTCTCGTTGGCGGTGACGTGCAGGTAGGCCGCGTCGCGCGAGAGCCGCCAGTCGGCGGCCGGCGGGACGCTCCGGAAGCCGTCCGCCTCGCCGCTGGCGGCGATGCGCGCCTCCACGTACGGCTGGACCTGCTTCATCGCCACCTTGCCCCAGTGGCCGCCGACCACGTAGTCGGCGGCCTGCCCGGGCGCGGCGAAGTTGAGCGCGAGCAGCGCCTGCTGGGTGGTCGCCCCGCCGGCCAGGAACAGCACCGCGTAGTCGCCCGGGATCGAGAGCAGCGCGCGCAGGTCGGCCTCGGCCTCGGCCGCGACCTCGCGGAACTCCGGGCCACGATGGCTGATCTCGACGATCGAGGCGCGCGCGTCGCGCCATTCCAGCAGTTCGGCCTGGGCCTGGCGCAGGACCGGCTCCGGCAGCGCGGCGGGACCGGCGGCGAAGTTGTAGGCACGCGACATCGGGGTTCCTGGCCGGGCGACCACCGCAGTATGCCGCAGCGCAGCAAGCCGTGGCCGGCCGGGGTTCGGGATTCGCGGCCTTGGCTGCCGCCGCGTCGAAGTCGTCGCCCCCGAAGGCGGGAATGACGACTCGACGCAAACCCGCGGGACCGGCTTCGCCGCGAGCCGTTCAAACCGGCCCCGGCGACCCCGGAAGCTAGCCGCTGCCGAACAGCAGCAGCGCCGCCAGCAGGCCGGCGATCACGATGGCCGCCAGCAGCAGCCACGGCAACCGCCACGGCGAGGGCGGCGGCGCGGGTTCCTCCGCCAGCGCGCTTGCGGCCGCGGCGACCATCGTCGCGTCCCGGCCGGCCTCCTGCCCCGCCCCGGCGCCGCGCATCGGCGCCTCCACCACGAAGCGGTGATGGGCGTCGAACACCACCTGGTCGCCGGGCCGCAGCAGGGCGTCGCGCACCTGCTCGCCGTTGACCAGGCTGCCGTCGACCGAACCCAGGTCGCGCAGGACGATGTCCTCGCCCACCAGTTCCAGCCGCGCGTGGCGGTCGGCGAACGCGGGATCGTCGATGCGGATGTCGGCATCCGGGCTGCGCCCGACCAGCCGCGGCTGCTCCAGCGTGAAGCTGCGGCCGTGGTACTGCCCGCCGACGCCGCGCAGGACCACGCGCGGATCGCCGGCCGGGTCCGGTCCTGCGTGATCGAGCACCGCCGCATCCGGCGGCGCGGGCGGCGTCGACCCGACCAGGCGGATCTCGACGCCGTCGACATAGACCGCATCGCCCACGCGGAGCATCGCCATGCGCCGGACCTCGCGCCCGTTCACGTGGACACCGCCGGCGCCGTCGGCAACCGCCAGCCAGACGCCGCGGCGATCGACGCAGAACCGCACCCGCGCCGCCTGCGCATCGTCGATGCGGCCGAGGCGGTCGCGCCGGCCGTCGATCGGGCCGATGCCGTGCATCCCCATGCCCAGCGGCAGTTCGGAACCGGCATCGTCGGACAGGCGCAGCTTGAGGATTTCCATGCGCCGGCAATCTAACATGCCGCCCGGGCTTGGATCGCGCGGCCACCGGCCACAGAATGCGCGCATCGCCCACCGGAGCCGGACATGGCCATCGACATTCGCCACACGCATTCCCTGCCGCTCGCCAAGGCACGCAAGGGCGTCGAGGACGTGGCCAGGAAGCTCGCCGAACGCTTCGATTTCGAGTACGGCTGGGACGGCGACGACATGCACTTCAAGCGCCCCGGCGTCGACGGCAGGATCGCGGTCACGCCGGACCAGCTGCACGTCACCGCGCGGCTGGGGCTGCTGCTGTCGGCGCTGCAGGGCACGGTGGAGAAGGAGATCCGCAAGGTGCTGGACGAGAAGTTTTCGTAGGCCGGTCCTTAGCGCCCGGCACCACGACGAATGATGTAGGAG
>JAYRKR010000027.1:0-36883 GCA_041905645.1 Luteimonas sp. | reverse complement strand
CGGGCGTGGCGCAGCACGTCGCTCAGGTACCAGCGGCCGCCGTGGCGCTCGACCTCGACCACGGTGTCGATCGCGTCCGCGCCCAGCCGGTAGCGCATCCGCACCCTGGCCGTGTCGCCGGTCTGCGACTGCAGGCCGGCGTCCATGCCGGCCAGGCTGGCGTCGAGGTCCAGCCCGTAGCCGGCCAGCGCCTGCTTGGTGGCGGCGGCGAACGGCGCCATGCGGCGCAGGCTGTCCTGCATCCCGTGGCGCGCGAAGTCCGCCTCCGAAGCCAGCCCGGTCCGCCGCGCCGCGGCCGCCAGCTTCGGGATCGCCGCGTGCGCGCGGACGGGGTCGGAGAGCGGCGCGGCGCGCGCCCAGCGACTGATCGCGGTGATGATCTGGGTGTAGTGGTCGCGCTCGGACTCGCTGAAGTCGCCCTCGTTGCGCACATACTGCACGCCGAACAGGCCCAGGGTCGCGGCGGTCGATTCGATCTCGCGGTCGGCGTGCGCGAACTGGCGGTCGAACACCTGCCGGAAGTGCTGCTCCGCGCCGGGCTTCGACAGCGCGCCCAGCACCGCCGGCAGGTGCTCGCCCAGCGGCAGTTCGTCCAGCGGCCAGCGGGTGCGGCCCTCGCGCCAGGCCTGGTCGAGCCGCGCGTACAGGTCCGGCGGCACCGCGTCGCGGGCGTAGGCGTCCAGGGCGTTGTCGTGGAGGTGGCGGGTCAGCAGGCGGACCGCCTCGGCGGGCTTGCCGGCGCCGGCGGGGCCGGCCGCCTGCGGGGTGGCCTCGGAGGCGGGGCGACACGCGGCCGACAGCCCGCACAGGCCGGCCAGCAGCAGCGGGATCCAGCGATGGCGCATGGGTCGGCTCCCCGGGGGCAGCCGGCATCTTGGCGGCGGGTCCCGGGAGGCCGCAACCTCCGGCTTCGCGGGAGCGGCTTCGGCCGCGGGCTTCCGGATGTCCATGCAGGGAACCGGCGGAGCGCGCGGCTGAAGCCGCTCCCATGGGGCTTCTGCCACCGCGATCGGTCGCCGCGCGATCCCGCTACAGGTCGCGGACCACCCAGTTGGCCGGCGCGTCGTCCGCCCGCGCGTCGAGCGCGGCCTGCGCCACCTCGTCGGGCGAACGCCCGGCCTTCCACGCGGCCGCGATCGCCGCCAGCCGCTCGCGGGTGGCGCGGGTGTAGGCGCCCTCGAGCTCGTTCTGCGCGTCGAGCGCGAGCTTCTGCGGGTACAGCGTGCGCGCGTCGTCGCTGCGGTTGAGCAGCGCCACCAGCCGCGACAGGCTGGTGCGGAAGGTCTCCGCGCCGAGCGCCGTGCGCTGGGTGCGCTGCAGGTGCCACACGGTGAGGTACTCGACCGGGCCCAGCAGGCGCTGCGGCGTGGCGCCGAAGAAGCGGCCGGAAAACGCGCTGGCTTCCAGCGGGCCGGCGCTGTCGGGCAGGCGCGCCGCGCCCCAGGAGCTCAACGCGCCGCCGGGCATGTCCATGCGCCGCAGGGCGGTGCCGAAGGTCTCGGCCAGCAGCCGCTGCGCGCGCGCGTCGTCGCTCTCGGCCACCACGCCCAGCAGGCGCAGGAACAGTGGGTAGCGATCCTCGCCCAGCCGCCTCACCAACCGCTTGAGCACGGTCAGCCGGTACTCCGGGTCCGAGTGCGCGGCCAGCGCGGAGACCAGCCGGTCGGCGGCCGCGCGCAGCTGCGCGGGACCGGGAATCGGCGGGGCGGACGCATCGGCGTTCATGGCGGGACGGGACGGGAGGGCTCGGACGCGCCCAGTCTAAGCGCCTCCCGCGGCGGGAGGCCTGGCGGCCCCAGGCCGGGCGGATCGATCAGCCGACCGCGGCGAGGATGGCGTCGGCGCCGTCGTCGGCGGCCGCCGACAGGTCCATGCCGCCCAGCCGGGCCTCGAAGCCGAGGTCGCCCGCGAGCAGGCGCTGGCCCGCCGGGACGTCGGTCCAGGCTGCGGCGTTGAGCACGTCCTCGCCGGCATCGGTGCTGGTGCGCGCTTCGGGCGCAGGCGCGGTGCCGCGGAGCTGCTCGAGCCCCGCCTGCTGCGCTCCGGTGCCCTGTTCGCGATGGCGCAGCTCATCCAGCGACACCTGCCCGCCGAGCCGGTCGAGGCCGGCCTGGTTGAGGCGTGGATCGTGGCTGGAACCGATGCTGCTCATGGAATCCCGATGGGGGCCGGTGCGGGCCGCAATCGCGGCGATGGCGGAAAGATAACGCCGGGGGCCACCGCCGGGCCATCTGGGGGCGACCCTAGATGACGGCGGGATGACATCGCCTGTTCAGGATCGGAAGCCGCGTCGCCGGGCGGCCACGGACCCCATGCTAGCCTGCGCCGGCATTCCGTTCCACGGGAGTTCGAATGGCCGACAAGGACAAGGGCGCCGACAAGACCGAACAGCCGACCCCGAAGAAGATCAAGGACGCGCGCAAGGAAGGCAACGTCGCCAAGAGCCGCGAGCTGACCAGCACCGTGCTGGTACTCGGCTGGCTGGTGGGCGGCTGGGTCATGATGGGGTTCATGTGGCGGAAGCTGCGGGCGCTGTTCGAGGCCAGCCTGCAGGCGATCGGCCTGCCCTTCGACGACAGCCTGCGCGAGCTGGGCCACGTCGCCTTCGACGCGCTGCTGTGGATGTCGCTGCCGCTGCTGGCGCTGGCGCTGTTCCTGGGCGTGCTGGTCGAGTTCCTGCAGGTCGGGCCGATCGCCACCCTGAAGAAGATCACGCCGAAGCTGGACAAGCTCAACCCGGCCGAGGGCATCAAGAAGATGTTCTCGATGGACAACCTGGTCGAGCTGGTCAAGTCGGTGGTCAAGAGCGCCGCGCTGATCTTCATCGGCGGCTTCGTGCTGTGGGGCATGCTGCCGCAGCTGCTCAAGCTGCCGACCTCGCCGCCGGAGGCGATCGGCTCGGCGATCTGGTACGCGCTGCTGCGCATCGGGATCTGGACGATCTTCGTGTTCTTCTTCGTCTCCGCGCTCGACGCCTGGTACCAGAAGTTCTCCTACATCAAGCAGCTGCGCATGAGCCGGCGCGACATCCGCCAGGAGGTCAAGGAGAACGAGGGCGACCCGTACATCAAGTCGCGGCGGCGGCAGTTGCACCAGGAGTGGTCGCAGCAGAACATGCTCAACGCCGTCAGGGGATCCAACGTCGTCGTGACCAACCCGACCCACATCGCGATCGCGCTGCAGTACGAGCACGGCGTCGACGACCTGCCGGTCGTGGTCGCCAAGGGCGAGGACGGCATCGCCGAGCTGATCAAGAAGACCGCCGAGGAGGCGGGCGTGCCGATCCTGCAGAACATCGCGCTGGCGCGCGGCCTCAACGAGCGCGTCGAGCTCGACCACTACATCGGCAGCGAGTTCTTCGAGGCGGTGGCCGAGGTGCTGCACTGGGCCGAGGGGATGCGCCGCGGCGGCGGCGAGGCCGTCGAGGAACAGCCGGAGGCCTCGTAGGAGCGCCCCATGGGCGCGATGGCTTTCGCGCGAAACCAACTCGCGCCCATGGGGCGCTCCTACGGGGCGAACACCTGCTGCAGCACGTGCATGAACCCGCGGCTGTCCCCCAGCCGCTGCAGCAGGAACTCCACCAGCGTGCCGATCATCAGCAGGATGATCGCCGTCGCCAGCCAGGCCTTGATCGGCAGGGTCAGCGCGAACACGTTGAGCGAGGGCGCGTAGCGGTTCACCAGCCCGAACGACAGGTCGATGATCAGCAGGATCACCATCGCGGGCGCCGCCAGCAGCAGCGCCACCGTCATCAGGTAGCCGAACTGGCCGACGAACAGGTGCATGCCGGTCGCGTGCACGTCCGGGAAGAACGACATCACCGGCCACACCGAGTAGCTGGTCAGCAGCAGGTCGAGGAACACCAGGAATGCGCCGCTGGCCATGAACAGCCACGCCGCCAGCTGCGACAGGAACTCGCCGTGGAACGAGGTCTGGTGGCCCTGCACCGGGTCGAAGATCGACGCCATGCTCATGCCGATCTGGGTGTCGAGGATGTTGCCGGCCGCGCCGATCGCCCAGAACACGATGCCGAAGCAGAACCCGATCGCGATGCCGAGGAACAGCTCCTTGAGCACGATCGGCGCCATGTCCGCGACCTGCATGCCGCCGCTCGGCAGCCCCGCCAGCGCGATCGGCAGCGCGATGATCGCCAGGCTCACCAGGAAGCTGTTGCGCACCATCCCCGGCATGTTCTGCGGCGTGAGCAGCGGCAGCATGATGAAGGCGCCGGCGATGCGCGGCAGGGTCAGGCCCAGCGCGGTCAGCGGATGGGTGAGGACGTCGAATTCCATCGCGGCGGCGTCAGCGCACCAGGCCGGGGAAGTCGAGGAACAGGCGGTCGGCGAACGTGTACAGCGTGCCGCCGATCAGCGCCGCGGTCACGAACAGCGTGATGACGATGGCCAGGAACTTGAGCGCGTAGGCGAACGTCTGCTCCTGCAGCTGGGTCGCCGCCTGCAGGAAGGCCACCAGCAGGCCGACCAGCGCGGCCGCGCCCACCGGCGGGCCGGACAGGATCAGGGTCAGCCACAGCGCCTGCCGGGTGAGTTCGAGCACCTCGCCCATCGCGTCAGCTCCCGTAGGTCAGCACGAGCCCGTGCACCAGCTTGGCCCAGCCGTCGATCAGCACGAACAGCAGCAGCTTGAACGGCAGCGACACCGTGGTCGGCGAGAGCATCATCATGCCCAGCGCCAACAGGATGTTGGCCACCACCAGGTCGATCACCAGGAACGGCAGGAAGATCAGGAAGCCGATCTGGAACGCCGCGGTGAGCTCGCTGACGGTGAACGCCGGCACCACCACCAGGAAGTCGTTGACCGTGAGCTGGTCGCGCTGCGCGGGCGGCAGCAGCCGCTGCGCGCTCTTGAGGAAGAAGGCGCGCTCGACGTCGTTGGAATGCTGCATCAGGAACGCGCGCAGCGGTTCCTTGCCGGCCTGGGCCAGCGCCAGCATCCGCGCCACGCCCTTGTCCGGCAGCGGCGGCAGCGCCGCGGCGCCCGCTCCGGCCGCGTTCTGCGCCGCGCTCGGCAGCGGCGCGTCGCGGCCGTCGCGCACGTTGGCGAACATCGGCCCGCGCACGCCGCTGCGCGCCGCCGCTTCGGCGGCCGCCTGCTCGGCGTCGGCGGCTGCGGGCGAGGTGGGCGGCGGTGGCGGCGCCGTGCGCGGCGGCGCGGCGCGCGCGGCGGCCTGTCGCGCGATCATCGACGGCACCGGCGGCGGCTGTCCGTTCTTGCGCGCCTCGATCGCAGCCTGGGTGTCGAGGATCACCGGATACATGACGTAGATCGACAGCACGATCGCCAGGCCGTTGATGACCACGTTGGGCGGCACCTGCTGCAGCCCCAGCGCGTTGCGCAGCAGGCTGAGTACCACCACGATCTTGGTGAACGAGGTCACCATCACCGCCACGAACGGCGCCAGCGCCAGGCTGACGACGGTGAGCAGGACGAGTGCCGGGTCGAGGTTGTTGAAATCCATGCAGGCCCCTGTTCGATGCGAGGAGAAGCGTCGCGGCCCCTCGCCGCGCCGCGCCGGCGCGCGGCCGGTGCGGGTTCAGTCCCAGGCCAGCAGCCGCACGCCCAGCGTGTCGCCCACCGCGACCACCTCGCCGTGGCCGGCCGTGCGGCCGTTGGCGCGGATGGTGACGTTGGCGCCTTCCAGGTGCGCGGGCAGCTCGAAGACGTAGCCCGGCTGCAGCGCGGCGAGGTCGCCGACGCTGACCTCGATGCGGCCGATGTCGAAGGCCAGCTGCACGGGAAGGTCGCGCGCGAAGCCGCCGCCCGCGGCGTTGGCGTCGGCGTCGTCGATGGCGCCGGTGTCGGCGCCGGGGGATTCGTCGTTCATCGGAGGCTCCAGGAAGGAAGGAAGTGACTGCGCGGCCGCGGCGACGTGCCAGCCGTCGGGCGCGGCCGCGAGCGGCCAGGCGCTGCGCGCCGCGCGCGCGTGCACGGGCGGCTGCCGACCGTTGCCGACCACCACGACGTCGCCGGGCCGCAGCGCGCGCCATTCGGCGCCGGCCAGGCGCGGGCCGCCGAAGCCCAGCGTCACCGGGACCGGCAGCGCGGCCAGCCTGTCGCGCGAGGGTCGGCCGTCCTCGTCCGCGGGCTCGGCCCGCGCCTGCAGGCGCGCCACCCAGTCGGCCGGCAGCCGCAGGCTTCCGCGCGGGGGCGCGGACGGGTTGTCGGGGGCCTGCTCGCCGGTGAAGTCGAGCCACAGCGCGTCCGCCTGCGCGTCGCGCTGCGCGGCGTCGGTGTCGACCGGGAGCAGCGCGACGCCGAGCGCCTCGCTCAGCTGCATCAGCGACGGCTCGTGGGCCAGGCTCCAGGCCAGCAGCCGCGCGCGGCCCTGGTAGTCGCTCCAGTGCAGGCCGGAAGGCGCCGGGACGGACGCGTCCGACTCCAGCCGCAGCAGCAGCTGGGTGCCCTCGGCGTCGACGGCGAACGTCTCCGCCGCGGCCGGCGCGGTGCCCGGCGCGAAGCGCAGCGAGGCCTGGCCGCAGGGCCAGCGCCGCGGCGCCGCGAACAGGCCGCGCAACGCCGCGGCCTGCGCCGGCGCGAGCGCCGGGATGCGTCCGCGCAGGCCCAGGGCCTCGGGCGCCGACGGTTTGCGTGCCACGCTTCTCGGCTTGCGTACTGCGGTCTCAGCCATGTCCCAGGGCCACCTTCATCAGTTCGGGCAGCGAGCGCACCCCGAGTTTGTTCATCATGTTGGCGCGGTGCAGCTCGACGGTCTTGATGCTGATGCCGAGGATGTCCGCGATGATCTTGTTGGGCTTGCTGGCGACCACCAGGTCGAGCACCTGGCGCTCGCGCGGGCTGAGCTTGCCCAGGCATTCGCCGATCGCGCCGACCGCGACGCCGTTGCGGGCGGTGGCGAGCGCCGCGCGGATCGCCTCCACCAGCGCGTCCTCGCCGAAGGGCTTCTCGAGGAAGTTGGAGGCGCCCTTGCGCATCGCCTCCACCGCCAGCGGCACGTCGCCGTGCGCGGTGACGAACACCAGCGGCAGCACGATGCCGCGCCGGCGCAGCTCGTCCTGCAGCTGCAGCCCGCTCATCTCGGGCATGCGGATGTCCGAGACCAGGCATTCGGGCTCGGCGCCGTGGCGGTCGCCGCCGTAGGCGTCGATGAACTCCGGGCCGGAGGCGAACGGCACCGCCTCGAAGCCGGCGGTCTCCAGCAGCCAGGCGGTGGATTCGCGGAAGCCGGCGTTGTCGTCGACCAGGTACACGCGCGCTTCGCCCATCGGCTACCCCCTGGCCTCGTAGTGCGGGAGGGTGAAGCCGAACACGCTGCCGCCGCCCTCGCGCGGTTCGAAGAACAGCCGCCCCTTGTGGTACTCGATGATCGAGCGGCAGATCGCCAGGCCGATGCCCAGGCCGTCGTTCTTGGTGGTGAAGAAGGGCGAGAACAGCTGGTCCTGCTCGGCCGGGCTCAGGCCGGTGCCGCGGTCGCACACCCGCAGCTCGACGTCGCCGTCGAGGTTGATCCGCCCTTCGATGCGCAGTTCGCGCTTGGCCACCGGGATCCCGCGCATCGCCTCGATCGCGTTCTTGACCAGGTTCAGCAGCACCTGCTCGACCATCACCCGGTCGGCGTAGACCGCCGGCAGTGCCGGGTTGAGCGCGAGGTCGATGCGCAGCTGCTGGCGCTCGGCCTCCAGCCGCAGCAGCTCGAGCACGGTTGCGGCCATGGCATGGACGTCCTGGGCGTCGCGGCGCGGCTCGCGCGCGCGCACGAACTCGCGGACCCGCGAGATCACCGCGGCGGCGTGCTCGGCCTGGGTGCGCGCGGCCTGCAGCGCGCGCTCGACCTGGGCCGGGCCGCCGGCCTGGTCGACCAGGCGCAGGCTGCCGTTGAGGTAGTTGACGATCGCCGCCAGCGGCTGGTTGAGCTCGTGCGCGAGCGTGGCGGCCATCTCGCCGACCGACATCATCCGCGAGGTGAACAGCAGCTTCTCCTGCTGGGCCTTGCGCGAGTCGAGCATCTCCATGCGCTCGCTGATGTCGATCGCGGTCAGCAGCGCCAGCGCGCGGCCGTCGTGCTCGGCCTCGCCCCAGTGCAGGGCGTACCAGCGGCCGCTGTGCGGCGCGTGCACCTCGGACGGATCGGCGTCGTCGAGCGCCCCCTGGCGCAGCGCCGCGAGCAGCTCGTCGCGGTAGGCGTGGCCGGGCAGGCCGGCGAACGCCTCGTGGAAGCGGCGGTTGGCGGCGACCAGCGCGCCGCCGTCGCGCGCATAGGCGGCGCAGGCGAAGGGCACCGCGTCGAGCAGCGGGATCGCGCCCGCGGGCGCCGGCCTGGCGCGTCGCGACGGCGTCGCCGCCGCGCGCGGCGCGGGCTTGGTCCGGGCCGGGCTCATGCCGCCGGCCCCGGCGCCGGACCGGCGCGGCCGCTGTCGCCGACCGCGCCGGCGCTGCTAGGGTGTGCGCCGATCCGCCGGCGCCCAGGTCCGGCCAACCGGAGCGACATGGACATCCCGCGTTCGACCTTCCGTGCCCTCGCCGGCCTGGCCGCCCTGGGCGTCCACGCCCTGGCCGTCGCCGCGCCGGCGCCCGCCCAGCCCGCCGCCGCGCCCGTGTCGGTCGCGGGCGAGGTGCTGGGGATCGTGCTGCCGGTCGCCTTGATCATTGCCGCCCTGCTTGCCGTCCTGTTCGTCGTGCGGAGGCGTTTCGGCCTGAGCCGGGGAGACGCGCCGCTGTCGATCCTGCAGATCCTGCCGGTGGGATCCCGTGAACGGATTGTCGTCGTGAAATCCCGGTCCGGCCGTGTGTTTGCGGTAGGAGTGTCAGGTCAATCCGTGAACTTCATCACAAATTTGGAACGATCCGACATCGAACCCCCTGCTGCGCCAGCCTCCGGTCAGGACGCCGACCCAGCCGTATAGCCTGCTTGCGTTAACTCCCCGTGAGGCAGGAATTACCGATCCATTACAAGGACTTGCATTCATCTGGATGAATCCCGAGGCAACGGTACGCCTCCGCATGGAAGTCGTCGTTACGCCTTGTGGATTTCCGGAAGGTATCGTAATTTGCCATAAAGTGACGCATCAGGTCAGGGGCAAATGCGGCAGGTCCGGTTCCTCTTCCTCCAGCACCCAATGTCCGTCGGCAGGCCGTACGGACGCGTGCGGTGTCTGCGTCCTGACTTCGATCGGACAGACGCCGACGCGCGCTTGAACGGTGGTGCCGCGTGCGCGCCCTGATCGATTCGATCCTCGCGCCGCCGGCCGGTGGCGGGCCGCGCATCCGCACCGGCTACAGCGACGTCGTGCTGGCCTTCGCCGCGGTCACGATCATCAGCGTGATGATCCTGCCGCTGCCGGTGGTGGCGATCGACACCCTGGTCGCGGTCAACATCTCGATCGGCTTCGGCCTGCTGCTGCTGGCGATCTACATCCCCACGCCGGTCGCCTTCTCCAGCTTCCCCAGCGTGCTGCTGCTGACCACGCTGTTCCGGCTCGCGCTGTCGATCGCGATCACCCGCTCGATCCTGCTCAACGCCGAGGGCGGCCACATCGTGCAGACCTTCGGTTCGATGGTGGCCGGCGGCAACCTGGTGGTCGGCCTGGTGGTGTTCCTGATCATCACGGTGGTGCAGTTCATCGTCGTGGCCAAGGGCGCCGAGCGCGTGGCCGAGGTCGCCGCGCGCTTCACCCTCGACGCGATGCCGGGCAAGCAGCTGTCGATCGACTCCGACCTGCGCGCCGGCCTGATCGACAAGGACGAGGCGCGGCGCAAGCGCCGCCTGCTGGAAGTCGAGAGCCAGCTGCACGGCTCGCTCGACGGCGCGATGAAGTTCGTCAAGGGCGACGCCATCGCCGGCATCGTGATCATCATCATCAACCTGCTCGGCGGCCTCGCGGTGGGCGTGCTCCAGCACGACATGCCGCTGTCCGAGGCGACCCACACCTATTCGATCCTCACCATCGGCGACGGCCTGGTCTCGCAGATCCCGGCGATCCTGGCCACCATCGCCGCCGGCCTGGTGGTCACCCGCACCGCCGGCGAGGAAGACGACAAGCACCTGGGCGAGGCGATCAGCCGCCAGGTCTCCGGGCAGCCCCGGGTGATGCTGATCACCGGGCTGCTGGCGCTGCTGATGACGCTGGTGCCGGGTTTCCCGAAGCTGGTCTTCGCGGTCCTCGGCGTCGCGCTGCTGACGATGGGCGCGTGGCGCTACCGCCACGAGTTCGAGATGCTGCGGCGCGCGTTCCGGGTCCCGGACGAGGAGCTGGTGCAGGCCCGCAAGCCGGCGCACGCGGACGACCTCGCGCCGCCCTCGCCGCTGCAGCTCGAGCTCGCGCCCTCGCTGGCGGCGATGCTCGGCGACGAGACCGATGCGCGCGCGCGCTTCAGCGGCCTGGCCCGGCAGATGCGCGAGGAATACGGCGTGCCGGTGCCGCAGCCCGACGTGCGGCTGTCGTCGGCGCTCGGCGACGGCGAATACCGGCTGACCGCGCACGGCGCGCGGATCGCCTCCGGGCGCGTGCGCGGAGACGCCCACTTCCGCCCCGCGCGCGCGGGCGCCGACGCCTCGACCAAGCTGCCCGGGTTCTTCCCGGCGCTCAACGGCGAGTGGGCCGGCGCCGCCAGCGAGGCCACGCGCGCGCCGCTCGACGTGGTCAGCGACCACCTGCGCGGCGCGCTGCAGCGCCGCCTGGGCGGCTTCATCGGCATCCAGGAAACCTCCAACCTGTTCGGGAAGATGCAGCGCGACTACCCGGACCTGGTCAAGGAGATGCTGCGCGTGGTCGCGCCGCAGCGCGTGGCCGACGTGCTGCGCCGGCTCGCCGAGGAAGGCGTGCCGGTGCGCAACCTGCGCGACGCCTTCGAGGCGATCACCGACGTCGGCGGCCGCGAGAAGGACGTGGTGCTGCTGACCGAGTACGTGCGCGTCGCGCTCAAGCGCGAGATCGCCGACCGCTACGCCGACGCCGACCGCACCCTGCACGTGCTGCTGATCCACCCGGAGCTCGAGGACAAGCTGCGCCAGTCGGTGCGCGTGGCCGGCGGCGCCAGCCAGCTGGCGATCTCGCCGGAGCTGGCCGCGCGGCTGGGCAACGAGGTGCGCGCGCAGCTGGCGCGGCAGCCCGAGGGCGTGCGCCCGGTGCTGCTGTGCTCGCTCGACGTGCGCCGCCACCTGCGCAAGCTGATGGAAGTCGATTTCTTCGAACTGCCGGTGCTGTCCTACCAGGAACTGGCGCCCGACCTGCGCATCGTGCAGGCCGGCCAGGTCAATGCATAACCGCTGAAACAACCGAGGCGCAGGATGTGCGCCGGGAGCCGACCATGTCATTGCCACAAGCCGAACAGCCCCATGACGCGACGCAGTCCGCCAGCGTGCTGCGCATCCTGTCCGGACTGCACGCCGGCGCCAGCCGCGAGCTCGCCGAGCAGGAGATGATCCTGGTCGGCAGCGGCGACGATTGCGACATCGTCCTCGCCGACCAGGGCGTGGCGCGCCACCACGCGCTGATCAACCTGACCGGCGGCCTGTCCTCGCTGCGCGCGCTCGACGCGCCGCTGCGCGTGGACGGCCAGCCGCTGCATCCGGGCGACCCGGTCGAGCTGCGCGGCCTGCAGCGCATCCAGCTCGGCGATGCGGCGATCGCCTACGGCGAGGAGAGCGATCCGGGCTGGGCGGCGCTGATGCCGGACGCCGTCGACCTGCCCGGCGGCGGCCAGCGCCCCGCCAGCCCCGGCCTGCGCCGGTTGCCGGTGGTCGCGGCGCTCGCGGTGCTGTCGCTCGCTTCGCTGGCGATCTTCGCCGCGGTCATGCCGGCCCACCAGCAGCAGGCCGACCCGCGCGCGCAGCTGGAGGCGGTGATCCGCGAGTTCCGCATCAGCGACGCCCGGATCCATCCCAACGTCAACGGCGAGCCCGTGCTCGCCGGCACGGTGCGCGACGCCGCCGCGCGCCAGCGCATCCTCCGGTACCTGCAGGAGAAGGACATCGACGTGCCGCCGCCGGAGCTGCGCTCGGGCGAGGACATCGCCGCGGACGTCGCCGAGGTGCTGCGCTCGCAGGGCGTCAACGCGAAGACGCGCTACCTGGGCAACGGCATCGTCAAGGCCACCGGCGCCTTCCGCGACATGGAGAAGCTGCGGATCGCGGTGCAGTCGCGCTCGATGGACGAGGTCAAGGGCGTCAAGCAGGTGCTGCCCGACAACACCGCACCGGCGCAGCCGGCCGACGAGGCCGGCGTGCCCGGGCCGCAGGCGCCCGCCGCCAACCAGGCGGTCCGCATCGTCCGCATCGTCCGCGGCGAGAACGCGCACCTGGTCGCGGTCGACGGCACCGAGTATCCGGTCGGCTCCGACCTGCCCGGCCTCGGCCGTCTGGTGTCGATCGGCGAATCGGCCCAGGTCGTGGCGCCCGACGGCATGCTGCACAGGGTCGTCGCCCAGCCGGTGACCGCGGAAGAGGTCGCGGCCGCGGCCGGACGCCAGGCCGCCGCCGATGCCCTGGCCGCGCCGGAGGGGCCGGCCGGCGCCGCGCAGGCGGATGCCCGGGCGGTCGCCGAAGGATCGACCGAGGCGCCCGCGCCGGCCACCGACCGTCGCCTGGCGAAGGCGCAGCCCGAACCGCCGGACCGGCAATGACGCGATTCCACGCCGCGCTCACGCGGCACCCTGCTTCATCGTTCACAACCCGGTCCATGGACCGAACAGCCAGGAGAGCACCATGAACAACGATATCGCCAACACGCCGGTCCTCGGCTTCATCGGGCGCAGCAGCGTCGGCAGCGCATCGATCCGCCCGGGCGGATCGGGTGGCGACGCCCACAGCTGGTACGAGGCCATGTCCAAGGCCTGGGGCCAGACCCTCGACGCGCAGGCCACGAAGATCACCAACCTGTCCGACGTCATCAGCGACGGCGGCGACCAGCCCTCGAACATGGTCAAGCTGACCGCCGAGAGCCTGAAGATGCAGTTCATGTCCAACAACGCCGCGACCTCGCAGAACAGCGTCGGCCAGGCACTCGAGACCCTGGGCAAGCGCCAGTGACGCGCGCGCGCCGCCCGCGCGCGTGGTGGCTGCTCGCCGCCGCGCGGGCGTGGCGTCCGCGCCCGCCGGCCACGGCCATGTCCTGTCAGGTCTAGGAGACGAAGATGATCGAAGCCATCCAGGTCGCGGCGATGGACGCCGCGCAATCCGGCTCCGCCGCCGCCCCCGCGGTGCAGCCGCAGGCGAACATGCTCGAAGTCGGGCATTTCGCGGAAGCGTACGCACGCGGCGGTACCGCCGCCGGCGGCGCGAACGCGACCGCCGCGCCGGGCGCGCCGCAGGCGCCGTCCGAGGGCATGCGCGCGGTGCTGTCGACGTTCGAGAACCTCAACACCGGCGCCGAAAGGATCAACACGCTGTCGAGCATGCTCACCTCCCGGGGCGGCGAGATGACGCCTTCGGAGATGCTCAAGGCCACCATGGAATGCCACCAGTTCCTGTTCAAGGCGGAGCTGACGTCCAACGTCGCCAACCGCACGTCGGACGGCGTGCAGCAACTGTTCAAGCAGCAGTCCTAGGGACGGGGGCGGACATGAGAGCGTCGATCTGGAGCCCGCGCGCCGGGACACTGGCCGTGTTGCTGGCGTGCCTGATGCTCGCCGGTTGCGGCAGCTCCGCGCTGTACAGCAACCTCGAGGAACAGCAGGCCAACCAGGTGATGGCCGCCCTGCTCGACGCCGGCATCGACGCCGACAAGGCGCCGTCGCCGGACAAGAAGACCTGGGAGGTCCGGATCGCCGAGCGCGACTTCCCGCTGGCGATGCAGGTCCTGCATTCCAAGGGCCTGCCGCGCCGGCAGTCGCCGACCCTGGGCGAGCTGTTCAAGAAGGAAGGCTTCGCCTCCTCCGCGCTGGAGGAGAAGGCGCGCTACGTCTACGGCCTGCAGGAAGCGATGCGGCAGAAGCTGCTCAAGCTCGACGGCGTGGTCGACGCGGACGTGTCGATCGCCCTGCCCGACCGCGACCCGCTCGGCGGCGAGACGCGCGAGTCCTCGGCGTCGGTGTTCATCTACCAGGCGCCGGGCGTGGACCTGCGCGACCGCGAGACCGACCTCAAGGTCGGCGTCAAGGACGGCATCGAGGGGCTGGACGACGTCAACAAGGTGACGATCAAGTTCTTCACCGTGGCCGCGCCGGCCGCCGGCAAGCAGGCCTCGCGCGGTCCCGCGGCGATGCCGGCGGCGCTGTCGGCGATCAGCCCGCTCGCGATCGCGATCACCCTGGCGGTGGCGGTCGCGCTCGGCCTGCTGGTCGCGTTCGGCAGCCGCATCCGCGCCCGGCTGGCGCAGCCGAAGCAGCCGCCGCGCGTCTGGAACGGCTGAACCGGCCCTCCGCCATGGGCCTGCACGCGGTCTTCGCCGAAGTCCACCCCGACTGGTTCCGCCAGGAGGGGGGCGAGGGCGCCGCCGCGATCGACGACGACCTGCTGCGGTCCGCGCGCACCAGCGCGCTCGGAAGGCGCATGCTGGCGCGCTGGCTGATGCGGGAGGCGGGCGACGAGCTGCTCGCGCCCCGCCCCGACGGCGCGATCGCCGCCGCGGTCGTGCGCTGGCCGCGCGCGCAGCTGGCGGCGCTGGCGCGGGACCTGGGCGTGCTCGCCTATGCGCCGGCGATCCGCGCCGAAGTGCGGCGCGAGCCGGTGCGGCAGCTGCGGCGCGCGCTGGGCAACAGCTACCTGCTGGCGCTCGACAAGGAGGTCTGGAACGGCAGGCTCGGCCCGCAGTTCGTCGCGCCGCTCCATCCGGCGCTCGCCGCGGCGCTGGCCGACCCGCGCGACGACGGCGCGCTGCACGCGCTGTTCGACCGCCACGGCCGGGCCGAGCTGCACGCCTGGGCCACGCGGCATGATCCCTCGCTCGCGCAGTGGCTCGCGCTGCAGTACCCGCGCGAGCCATGGCCGACCGCCCACCTGCCCGAGGCGCAGGTGCAGTTCCTCCACGACCACCACCTGGCCCGCGCCCGCGCGGCCTGACCCACCGAGCACGCCATGTCCGCCGAACCCGCCAGCGTCCCCGCCACCGCGCCCGCCACGGCCAGCGCTGCGGTGTTCGAGCATCGCCAGTTCGCCCGCGCCCTGGCCGGCAGCGTCGTGCCCGCGCAGGCCTGGCGACGGATCGGGGAGATCGATGCGCTGATCGAGCAGATCAACGGCCTCTACGACCAGGCCGGGGCCGAGATCGCCCGGGCGCGCGAGAAGGGCTACGCCGACGGCTTCGCCGAGGGCCTGGCGCGCGTGCAGCAGCAGATGACCGAGCACCTGGCCGCGCTCAACGAACGCCGTGCGCGCGTGCTCGCCGAGGCCAGCGGCCGGGTGACCGAGCTGGCCTGCGCGATCGTCGCGCGGATCGCGCCCGGTTTCGACGCGCGCAGCGTGGTGCCGCCGCTGGTGATGCAGGCGGTGGAAGCCGCGCAGGCCGAGCAGTTCCTGATGATCCGCGTGCACCCGTCGGTGCGCGAGGAAGTCTCCGCGGGCCTGGGCGCGGTGCGCCAGGCGCATCCGGCGGTCGGCGTGATCGAGCTCGTCGACGACGTCAGCCTCGATCCGCTCAGCTGCGTGGTCGTGTCCGAGGCCGGCGAGGTCCGCGCCGGCGTCGCGCAGCAGATCGAGGCGATCCGCACCGCGCTGGCGGGCGTCGGGAACCGCGGCGAATGAACCTGCCGCGCGCCATGCCGCAGGATCCCGCGATGGCCGCGACGGCCGACCCGCTGCTGGGCGCGCTCGCGCGCGTGCAGTCGATCGAGCGCGTCGGCCGCGTCGCCGAGGCGCACGGCACCCTGATCCGCGCCACCGGCCTGAAGGCCGCGATCGGCGAGCTGTGCGAGCTGCGCAATCCGGCAGGCGAAGGCGATCCCGGTTTCGGGCTGTCGGCCGAAGTGGTCGGCGTGTCGAAGCAGATGACCCTGCTCACGCCGCTGGGCGCGCTCGACGGCGTGTCGGCGACCACCGTTGTCCACGCCACCGGCCGCCAGGCCGCGGTGCGCGCCGGCGACGGCCTGCTCGGCCGCATCCTCGACGCTCACGGCGAGCCGATCGACGGCAAGGGGCCGATCGGGCCCTCGGTCGAGGCGCCGATCTACGCCGCCTCGCCCAACCCGCTCAGCCGCAGCCTGATCGACCGCCCGTTCTCCACCGGCGTGCGCGCGATCGACGCGACGATGACCACCGGCGAGGGCCAGCGCGTGGGCATCTTCGCCGTCGCCGGCGGCGGCAAGAGCACCCTGCTGGGCATGCTCGCGCGCGGCGGCGACGCCGACGTCAACGTGATCGCGCTGGTCGGCGAGCGCGGCCGCGAGGTCAACGAGTTCATCCACGACAACCTCGGCCCCGAGGGGCTGGCGAAGTCGGTGATCGTGGTCGCCACCTCCGACCGCCCGGCGCTCGAGCGCAGCCGCGCGGCCTGGGTGGCCACCGCCATCGCCGAGCATTTCCGCGACCGCGGCAAGCGCGTGCTGCTGCTGCTCGACTCGGTGACGCGCTTCGCGCGCGCGCTGCGCGACGTCGGCCTGGCGGTCGGCGAGCCGCCGGCGCGGCGCGGCTTCCCGCCGTCGGTGTTCAGCGCCCTGCCGCGGCTGTTCGAGCGCGCCGGCAACAACGACAAGGGCTCGATCACCGCCTTCTACACGGTGCTGGCCGAGGATGAGGACGGCAACGATCCGATCGTCGAGGAAGTGCGCTCGATCCTCGACGGCCACATCGTGCTCTCGCGCAAGCTCGCGGCGGCCTACCACTATCCGGCGATCGACGTGCTCACCAGCCTCAGCCGCGTGATGACGCGCGTGGTCGACGAGCCGCACCAGCGCGCCGCCGGGCAGCTGCGCAAGTACCTGGCCAAGTACCAGGACATCGAGCTGCTGCTGCAGCTGGGCGAATACAAGCGCGGCACCGACCCCGATGCCGACGTCGCGATCGAGAAGATCGGCCCGATGCGGCAGCTGCTGCAGCAGCCGGCCGGCGAGCTGGTGCCGTTCGCGAAGTCGGCGGAAGCGCTGCGGAGGCTGTTCGGATGAAGCGCTATCCCCTCCATACCCTGCTGCGCCTGCGCGAGCACCGCACCGAGATGGCGCGGCAGGAGGTGCTGGAGAAGCAGCGGGCCGTGCAGGCCTGCCGCGAGGCGGTGGAACGGATCGAGAACGAGATCCTCGACCTGTGCGACACCCGCGAGGGCCAGCGCGCGCGACTGCTCGAGCCGCCGCCGGCGGGGGTCGACTGGTCGACCGTGCTGGCGCGGCGCGAGGCGCACATCGACTGGCTGGGCATGCAGATCGAGGCCGCCCGGCAACGGCTGGCACAGGCGCACCAGGCGCTGCAGGCGGCCGAGCAGGCGCTGGCGCGCGCGCGCGAGGCCTTTTTCCGCGCCAAGGCGCGGCAGGAAGCGTTGGAGAAGCGCCAGGATGCCTGGCGCGGCGAACAGCGCGCGCTGGAAGACCGCCGCGAAGAGGACGCGGCCGTCGACCTGCTGCTGGCCCGCGGCCACCTGGCCCGGCAACCGCATTGAAGAGGACCGCCCCATGAGCATCGAACGCAGCCAATCGCCCGCCCAGTCCGATCCGGTCGATCAGGTCGCCCGCGACCGCCAGGAACCGCGCCCGCGCGACCCCGCGCCGCGCGAGGCGGTGGACGATTTCCAGCGCCTGCTGCAGGGCAAGCGCGAACAGCGCCTTCCGCGCGACCCGCGCCCGGCGCGCGCGCAGGCCGACGAGGGCAAGCCCCTGCAGGAAACCCAGAGGCACGCCGGCGAGGACACGGCGGCGCAGCGCCGCGACGAGGAAGCCGTCGCCGGGCGGCCGCGCGTCGCCGAGCACGACCGCGGCCAGGAGGACGACCCGCTGCGCCGGCGCGACGATTCCGGAACGTCGACCTCCCCGCCGCCGCAGCTCGACGCCGCCGCGCTCTACCAGGCCCAGGCCGCGATGCGCGACGGCTTGCCGGCGCCGTCCGCGCCCGTGCCGCTCAACCCCAACGCCTTCGCCGACATGGTCGAGCGCCACCTCAAGCAGCTGGCCGCCGACCGCGGCGCGGCCGGCGGCGGCGACGGCCACGTGCTGCTGCGCATGGCCGACGCCACCCTGCCCGGCACCGACCTGCTGCTCAGCCGCACCGAGCAGGGCTGGATGCTGCGCGCCGACGTGCGCTCGCGCAGCAGCTTCGACGCCATCCGCCAGGCCGCCCCGGCCCTGGCGCGGCGGTTCGCCGAGCGCAACCTGGGCGTGCTCGAGGTGGATCCGCACTTCCACGGCTGAGCGCGCCCGCCGCCTAGGGTGTACCCCAGATCGGGCGCGTCCTAGCTTGGACGCGCCGCCGCCGCCGCCGACACTGTCCCTGCGTCAGGGAACCACGCGCTCCGGACCCGGTCCGGCCCGCGGATTTCACAACTCGACAAAGGGAGATACAACATGTCTTTTGATCTCGGCGGCATCCTGAAACTCGCGGGACAGGTGATCGGCGGCATGATCGGCGGGCCGGTCGGCTCGATGATCGGCGGCATGCTCGGCGACATGGTCGGCCAGGCCATCAGCGGGCAGAGCAGCGACGCGCTCGGCGACTCGGGCCTCGCGCAGGCGGCGCAGAACCTGTTCAGCGCCAACTACAGCGGTGGCTTCAACGTCGGCTTCGGGGGCTGAGCCATGGGCGACGACCGTCGGTCCACGCGCGAAGCCTGGATGGACGGGCTCGACCAGATGCACCGCGAGGGCATGCTCGACGCCGACGACCAGAACACGTTGATCCGCCATCTCGACGGGCATCGCCAGTCGATGGAGGAGGCGTTGAAGCAGATCGTGCCGGAGTACGAGAGCCGCGTGGCCAGGGACGGACAGGCGAGCGCCGACGAGTGGCTCGCCGCCACGGCACGGGCGCTCGGCGAGCGTGACGGCGCGGAATCGCGCCGTGTCGTCGACTCGCTGTCCGTCGTGAGGAACGCGCCAGTCGCGTGAAGGCGGCGGGCGCAGGCTGTACACCGGCACCCGCAGGCGACCCCTGCGGGTGCCGGCGTTATGCGGGTCCCGTCCGGGGCGTGTCCGTCACCCGGGATTAACCCCGGCCCGCGCGCGAATTGCTACAACCGACCGGTCCGGCGCCGACACCCGCGCCATCCGGCACACAGAGGAATCCCACATGACTTCCAGCCAGGACCACACCGCGCAACTCGACCGCCAACAGGTGCTCGCGGAACTCGAGGAGTCGCTGCTCCAGCGACCTGACCTTGACGCGGCCGAGCGCGAGACGATGCTGCGCCACTTCGAGGCCGCGCTGCAGAACCCGGCCGCGGTGGGCGGGGAGGCCGGCCCGGACCGCAATGCCTGGATCGAGACGCTCGACCTGCTCCAGCAGGAGAACGTCATCGCGTCCGAGGACCGCGACGCGCTGGTGCGCAATTTCGACGAGGCGATGCACGCGTTGCAGGGCGACACGATCCGGCTCGCCGCCGAATACGCCGCGCTGGGCGAGGCGGCGACCGACCCGGAGGCCTGGCGGAGCCGCCGCGCCGCCATGGCGCCGGCCGCCGCGGCTCCCGGCCTGCCGCCGTCGCTGGCCGCCGTCGCGCCGCCGGACCGCAGGCGGCGCTAGGGCCGGACCTATCTGGGGAACGCCCTAGCTGTTTTTCCGGGCCCCGCGGCCGGAAGATCGACCCTGATCCAGATGCACCCGCCACCGATGCCCACATGCGCTCGAGGTGACGGCCAATCACCCAAACGACCAGTGTGAGGAGAGACGAAATGAGCAACGGAATCACTGTCAGCGTGTATGTCGGCGACATCGCCTCCAGCGGCCTCCAGCGCGACAAGGACGGCGTTTCGGGCAAGGGCGGCAAGAGCTGGCTGGTCGCGATCGCCCAGGCCATGGGCAACGCGCTCGGCACCAAGGCCGCCAAGCTCGTCGAGCTGAGCCAGAAGCTCGACAAGCTCGCCGGCAAGTCCTCGGACGACCAGCAGGCCGCCAAGGACTTCCAGAAGACGATGGCGCAGTTCCAGGCCGAGAGCCAGCTGTTCAGCATGCTGTCGAATGCGTTCAGCACCGCGATCAAGTCGATCGGCGAAGGCATGACCTCGCTGGCGCGCAAGCAGTAAGCGTCCCGCACGCAGGAGCGGCCCCGATCCGTCGGGGCCGCTCTTTTCGTTTCCGGAGGTGCCGCATGCCGGGTTCCATCCGAATCGCAATCGCGCTCGCCGCCGCGGCGCTGGCGGCGTTGCAGGTCGTGCCGGCGCGGGCGCAATGGTCGCCGGACGCGACGATGGACCTGGGCGTGGGCTTCGGCCAGATGGCGCTCAGCCAGTCGGCGCTGAGCGGCACGCGCTCGATCGGCAGCACCAGCGGCAAGGCCTTCCGTGCGGGCCGCGAAGACGCGGACGAGATCGCCAAGGCCGAGGCGCCGCCACGCGGCTCGCTGACCTTCCGCTCGGCCACGACCGTCACCCGCGTGGTCAACCAGCGCTTCATCGACTGGCAGGCCGAACGGCACCCGGAACTGCGCGCGCAGATCGCCGAGGAGATCGGTTCGGGCGAGCTGCAGCGCTATTTCCAGGACATCCTGTCGCGCTACGGCTACGCGCGCGACAACCTCGCCGACGTCTCGGCGGCGTACTACATCTCGCTGTGGCGGATCGTGCACGGCCGCGCATTGACGCCGCGGCAGGTGGCGGGCGTGCGCAGGCAGATGCGCGGCTTCATGGCCCGCGAGCCCAGGCTGACGACGCTGCCGGACGCGCAGAAGCAGGAGATCTGCGAGACCTTCGCGCTGCATACCGCGCTCGCGCTGCAGGGCTACGACCAGCTCGTCCGCAGCCACGACGTGCAGACGCTGGCCGATTTCCGCCGCGGCTTGCAGGCCAAGCTCGCGCCGCAGGGTCCGGACCTGGCGCAGATGCAGGTGTCCGACGAAGGCTTCGTGAGCGCACCCTGATCGCCACGTGTGATGGAGCGCCCGTTTCGCGACGGCGCCCGCATCGGATTAACCGCGGCATCATGCCCCTGCGCGCACCATCTCCCCCACGACATTCCTCGAGGAGAAGGTCGATGATCCCCATTCGCAGGCAGGCTGCGGTCGCATGCGCCGCGCTGTTGTTCTCGGGCGCCGCCCTGGCGCAGTACGCGCCGGATGCGACGATGGACCTGGGCACCGGCTACGGGCAGATCGCGCTGGGGCAGTCCGTCCTCGACGGCACGCGCGCGATCGGCAAGGACAACCAGTCCGCATCGCAGGTTCCAGCCGGCCAGGCCGGCCATCCCTCGCGGTCGCAGATGGAGGCGCTGTGGCGGCAGCTGGAGCCGGAATACCTGCGGCGCGTGCAGGCCGACGGCAAGGCCAGCGCCGATGCCTGGCTTGCGGCGACGGCGCAGGAGATGGGGCGCCGCGACGGGCGCGCCGCGCGGGAGCGCTGAAGGGGCGAGTCGGGACGGGATGATTTCACGCCCATCCGCGCTGCGGATGGGCGCGCCGGTGGAGCCGCGACGTCGGCTCAGTGGCGGCGCGACAGCCGCCGCGCCACCCACCAGGCGAAGGTGCCGGTCACCAGGCCGAACAGGGCCAGCCACGCGGTATAGCTGCGTCCGGCGGCCACGTCCCGGAACATGTGGCCGTTGCTGCCCACGAGCGCGACCAGCGCCACGCCCAGGCAACCGTAGGCGATCACCGCCAGCATCCAGAACAGCCACTGCATGACGCGCTGGATGTCGCGCTCGGCGGCCGCTTCGCCGTCGCGCGTCGTCGGTGCGCCCATCATGCCCATGGCCCAGAGCAGCCGGGCCAATCCCTGCGGCATCGTCCGCATGCGTCCGCGCAGCGGGCGCCGGAGCAGCCCGTCGAGGGTATGGCCTGCGAGCGCGAGCAGGGTTTCGACTCGCGACCCTGCATGCTCGTTCGCCGCCAGGAGCATGCCGCGCGCGTCGACCGGTGGAGGCGTGGTCGCGGCCTGCGCCATGGTCAGGCCCGGCACCGAGGTGGCGGCCGTGGCGGTCGTGGTCCCGGGTGGCGGCGCCGGGAGGGTCGCTGCCGGGTTGGTCGCCTGCAGCGCCTGGCCGGGCTGCAGCGCCGTGGCGATGCGGCCGGCGAGCGCGGCGTCCGGGCGGGCTGCCAGCGCGGCGTCGGCCGCCCGGTTCTGCGCCAGCTGCGCGGCATCGGCCCCGGGGCGCAGCTGTGCGGCCAGGGCCGCCTGCTGCTGCGCCAGGGTCGCGGCCAGCGTAGGGGTGTTCGCAGCGGTGCCGGGTGCGGCGGCTTGCCCGGCAAAGGCCGTTCCGGCGGCCGCGGTGCCGGGTGCCTGGCCGGCGAAGGTGGCGCCGGCGGGATTCGCGGCGGGCGCTCCCGCCATCGCGGCCGGCGCGCCGCGCCCCATGGCGCCTGGCCCCGGGGTGCCCTGCGCAGTGCCGGGCGGCGATCCGCCCTGACCGACCGCGCGTCCGTTCGCGAGCCCGGCCTCGGCGTGCGCGTTCGCATGCAGGGCGCCCTGGCCGGGACTGGCCTGGGCCGCTGCCTGGGCCGCAGCCGAGGAGGCGGATGTGGGTGGCGCGTTGGAGGGCTGCTGCTCGAGCGTGTTGCGCGCGAGCGCACCGGCGGTGTCCACCACCGAGAACAGGTTGTTGGTGATCTGCTGTGCGATCCCCGGCGGGACATCCTGCATGCCCTGCGGAGGCAGCGAGCCGCCGGTGTTCATGTTCGGGTTGCTGCCGCCCGGGCCGTTCTGGCCGTTGTTGCCGTGCCAGCCGTTGTCGTGCTCGTTGCCGCCGCCCTTGTTGTTGCCGTGCCAGCCGTTGTCGTGCTCGTTGCCCTTGCCGCTGGTCCCGGGCAGGTTTTCCCCGCCGGTCCTGGGGTCGGCACCGGGAACGTCCGGATGGCCGGGCCGGCTCACTTCGGCGGAGCCGGGTTCCCCGCCCCCGAGCAGCTTGCCGACGGTGCCGTCGACAAGGGTCTGGATATGGTTGGTCAATCCCGTCATGGCACGACCCTCCGAACGGGGTCCGACGAGGACACCCTGCCCGAGCGTAGGGCAATCCGGCGCTTCCGATTACCTATGGTCAACCCTAGGTTGACGAACGAGTTCATGCCAGCGATGTGTCGCGGCGCACAAAAAGAAGGGAGGCGAGGCCTCCCGTCGAATATCCGGCCGGGGCCGGAGGACTTTCGGTTGTGGCATGGCTCCGGCACGCGGCCGGACCGGGACAGGCTAACCGAGCCAGGAAGTTGATGCAATACCTGAAATAATTCGATGTAACATTTTGATTTTAAATAACTTCAATTACCGTAGTCGAGCGCGGCCTGCTTGGCTTCGCGCCGCTGCGCCCGGGGCAGGGTCCAGTCGTTGTTGAACAGGGCGGGCTCCCAGCTGCCGTAGGTCGGGTTGGGCAGCATCCACCAGCGCTCGCCGAACCAGTCGCCGTACTCGTCCAGCAGCTGCGCGCGGCCCTGCGGAGTGTTGGCGACGACCTCGACGAAGTCGCCGAGCTGGTCGCCGAACTGCATCAGCACGCGGTACTTCCGGCCGGCCAGGCGGCGGCGGCAGTTCTTCTCGCTGCCGTTCTGCTCGCAGCCGGGGACCACCGTGCCCAGGCCGAGGAAGACGTCGTCGCTGGCCACCGGCATGCCGACCGCCTCGAGGTTGGCGATGGTGGCGTCCTTCAGGTGCACGGCGCGGTTGGAGAGGTAGAGGATGGTCACGCCCTTCGCCGCTGCGGCCTTGGCGAAGTCCACCACGCCGGGCACTGCCTTCGCCTGCTTCTCGGCCACCCACAGGTCCCACGACGGATCGCTGTATTCGGCCTGGTCGCGGACCAGGCGCGCCTGGTAGGGCGAGTTGTCGAGCACGGTCTCGTCCACGTCCATGACCACCGCGGGCTTCAGGCCCTCGGTGGCGCCTGCGTTGTCGCGCTCGGAAGGAACGAGCGCGTCCCAGTTCTTTTCCTTCAGCGCGGCGTCGAGCCGGTCGGCGGCGGCGCGGTAGACGGTTTCCGTGGCGGCCTTGTACTCGGCCGAGGCCTGCACCCAGAGCACGGCGTTGAGGTTGTCGTCGGCGACGGGGCCGGCGTCCGCGGCGGCCTTGGCATCCGGCGCGGCGGTTTTCGCCGCGGACTGCGGCGCACCGCCCTGCGGCGCGGTGAACGAGGCGGGCTTGCACGCGGCCAGCGACAGCGCGGCAGCGAGCAGGGCGAAGGCGTGGAGCGAAGCGCGCATGGCGGATCCGGCGGGCGACGAAGATGGGCGCCGAGTCTAGCCGACCAGGATGACCGGCGATCACGGCCCATCCCTGGCGGCGGCTTCAGCAGCGGGCTCTTCGCCGCAGGCCCTTCGCGGGCTCTTCGTGGGAGCGACGGAAGTCGCGACGGCTTCCCGCCGGTGCGAACCGTTCCTACTGCCCGGTCGCGACTTCCGTCGCTCCCGCGAATGCCATGTCATCGCGCCCGCCGAAGAGTCCGCGGCTGAAGCCGTTCCACGAATGGCCGCGGGCGGCCGCCGCGCTGCGCGGCGGCTTCCTTCAGGCGTCCAGCATCGCCCGGATCGCCGCGAACCCCGCATCGGCGCGCTCGCGCTTGCGCGCCGCGTCCGCGACCGGGTCGGCGCCGTCGCGCTGCAGCTCGGCGGCCGGCAGCTCGTCGAGGAAGCGGCTGGCCACGAGCCGCAGCTTCGAGCCCCAGCGCTGCGCCTCGCGCGAGTGCGAGAGCCACAGCTGCTCCTTGGCGCGGGTGATGCCGACGTAGAGCAGCCGGCGCTCCTCGTCCAGGCGCCCTTCGTCGAGGCTGACCTCGTGCGGCAGCGTGCCGTCCTCCAGGCCGACGACGAACACGTAGCGGAACTCCAGCCCCTTGGCCGCGTGCAGGCTCATCAGCCGCACCTGGTTGCCGGCTTCGCCCTTGTCGGCGTGGCTGAGCAGGGCCAGCGAGGCGGCCAGCTCGCCCGGGCCGGCGCCGCCGCGCGCGCCGTCGAACCAGTCCGCAAGCTCGTCGAGGTTGCCGCGGCGGATGCGGAACATCTCCTCGCTCTTGCACTGCGTCCGCAGCGCGGCGAGCAGGCCGGAGCGCTCGTTGAGCGTGCGCACCAGCTCGGCCGGCGTCAGCCGCGCGGCGTCGCCGCGCAGGCCGCGGACCAGGTCGGCGAAGCCGGACAGCGCGCTCGCCGCGCGCGGCTGCACCTGCTTCAACAGGCCGATCGACTCGGCCGCGCGCGACAGCGGCAGCCCGGCGTGCTGCGCGAGCTCGGCCAGCTTCGCCAGCGTGGTCGCGCCGACGCCGCGGTTGGGCGCCTGCACCGCGCGCAGGAAGGCGGCGTCGTCCTCGGGATTGGCCAGCAGCCGCAGCCACGCCAGCGCGTCCTTGACCTCGCCGCGGTCGAGGAAGGCGGTGCCGCCGGAGAGGTGGTAGGGCACGCGCAGCAGCTGCAGCGCCTTCTCCAGCGCGCGCGACTGGTGGTTGCCGCGGAACAGGATGCAGAAATCGCTCCACGGCGCGCCGTGCTTCTGCGCGGTGAACTGGATTTCGGCGGCGACCTTCTCGGCCTCGTGCGCGCCGTCGCGGCATTCCCACACGCGGATCCGCTCGCCGTCGGCCTGCGCGCTCCACAGCGTCTTCGGATGCTCGTGCGGGTTGTGCGCGATCAGCGCGTTGGCCGCGCGCAGGACGCGGTTGCTGCAGCGGTAGTTCTGCTCGAGCTTGACCACCTTCAGCGCCGGGTAGTCCTGCGCCAGCTGCGACAGGTTCTCCGGGTTGGCGCCGCGCCAGGCGTAGATCGACTGGTCGTCGTCGCCCACGCAGGTGAAGTTGCCCCGGTCGCCCGCCAGCGCGCGCAGCAGCCGGTACTGGGCGTCGTTGGTGTCCTGGCACTCGTCGACCAGCAGGTAGCCGATGCGCTCGCGCCAGCCCAGCACGGCGTCGGCATCGCCTTCCAGCAGCTGCACAGGCAGGCGGATCAGGTCGTCGAAGTCGACCGCGTTGAACGCGGCCAGCCGCGCCTGGTATTTCGCGTACAGCGCCGCCGCCTCGCGCTCGCGCACGGTCTGCGCGGCTTCCAGCGCCTGCTCCGGCGACAGGCCGGCATTCTTGGCGCGCGAGACCAGCGCCTGCGCCGCCTGCACCGCGTCGGGCTTCGCCCCCGGCATCAGGTCCTTGAACTGCGCCGCGGCGTCGTCGGCGTCGAAGATCGAGAAGCCGCGGCGCAGGCCGGCCTTCGCATGCTCGACCTGCAGCATCTTCAGCCCCAGCGCGTGGAAGGTGCAGATCGTCAGCCCGTCCGCGCCGTCGCCGCGGATGCGCTTGCCGACGCGCTCGCGCATTTCCTTCGCCGCCTTGTTGGTGAAGGTGATGGCGGCGATGCGCCTGGCCGGATACCGGCCGGACCGGATCAGGTGCGCGATCTTCTCGACGATCACGCGGGTCTTGCCGCTGCCGGCGCCGGCGAGGACCAGCAGCGGGCCCTCGACGGCGGCGACGGCGGCGGATTGTTGGGGGTTGAGGCCGGACATGGGGCGTCGCGAAGCAGGGCGCGGCATTGTAGCTGCGGCTGCGGGGCGCCTGTATCGGAGCGACTTTGGAGTGCCTTGCCGCGTGCCTGGGTCGCTGCGCGGCCAGGCGCTTCGAGGTGCACGACACCCTCTGGCCGAGCCGGCTTCCGGGGAGACCACCTTGCGCAGGCATCGGTCGCGCTTGCCGCCCGTTGCATTGTCGCTGCTCGCGCAGGCGCAGTCCGTTGCCCCGGCCGGCCGGCGGGCTCGGCGCACGAGATCCGCGGGAGATCGCGCCGTCCGGCGGACGCGACCGCCGATCGTTGCAGTCGAGGTGTCGGCGAAGTGCGGGCCCCTGCCCGCCGCAATGCCGCGCGACGGCGGCGGACGCCGTCCGCCGCCGCTTCGGCGATGCATTGGGCCAGGGTGCGACGCCAGGCGTGCCTCGGGTCGCCGACCGCCTCGCCCGCCGGTCGCCTAGTACCAGCGCTCGCCGGCTTTTCCTACCAAACTCTCGGTCGCGTTGTAATTCTCATGGGCAGTCCTGGCGGCATTGGCATAGCCTTGCGCCCTGGCCGCTGCATCTTCCGCCGCCTTGGCGTCGCGCTCGGCGGCCCCGGCATCGGCAAAGTTCGAAGCGGTCGGGTCCGCGTCCGCCGCGGCCCTGGCCCTGTCCGCAGCCGCACGTGCCTCCGTCGCGGCCTGTTTGGCGCGGCTGGCGGCGGCTTGCGCTACTTCGTCGGCCTTCGCCGGACTTGCCGGTGCCGCGCTGGCGGCGTCGGCGGCCTGCGCCTCGGCGTTATGAGCCGCGGCGCTATGTGCGCTTGCTTCACTTGCGGCACTTTCCGCGCTCTGCGAAGTGCCGGTGTCGTTCGAGCTGTTGTTGGCGCCGTTCGCGCCGCCGGCGCCACACGCGCCCCCCGTGCCGCTTGCGCCACCTGCAGAATCTGTCATGACCGTTCCCGTTGCGAAGGAGTGCCGGGTACGACGGTGCGCAAAAGCGCGCGTGCGTGCCGACCCGAACGGACGGAATCTTATCGGCACCGCGATGGCGGGCAGCCTGGGGCGAACCCTAGACGGACGATGCGCGCTTCGCGGGCCGCCCGATCGGCCGGCGAACGACTTGCGAATGGACAGCGGCGGCCCCACCGGCGCGCGATGGACCGGAGAACGATGCCGGGGCTCATTGCGCCGCGTCGCGGGGAGCGAAAAGGTGCCGGCGGGCGACGCGCCGCGGCGCTAGCGGAACCGGCGCCGCGCGCGCCGGCGCGCATCGAGGCGCGTGCCGGTGCGCGCGGCCGTCCGCGCGGCGCGGTTACCAGCTGAAGCCGGCGCCGCCCATCACGCTGTGCTCGCCGCCGCCGAAGGCGCCGCCGAACGACACGCTGGCGCGATTGCCGATCGCGCGCTGGAAGCCCACCGCCAGCGCCTGCTCGCCGCCCTGCGAGCCGACGCCCACGCCGACCCGGTTGCGCCCGGCCAGGCCCGAGGTGTTCATCGCCATGCCGGCATAGGCGCCGCTCATCGCGGCCATCTTGTCGATCCGCCGGTCCTGCTCGTGGAAGCGCTGGTCGATCTCGCCGCGGAAGGCGTCGAGTTCGCTGTCGAACTGCGCGAACACGCTGTCGGTGTAGGCGTTGGCCGAAGCCAGGGTCTCGACGGCGATGGTATCGGTATAGGTGTTGGCGGACTGCAGGGTGGTGGCGTCGCCGGCGTCCATCTGGCCCTTGTTGACCGCATCGCCCGCCGCCACGCCGTCGGCGACGTTCGAGACCACGGTGCCGTTGGCGCCGCCGAGGGTGACCGTCCCGCTGCCGGCGTCGTCGTACTCCACGGCAAGCGCGCTGCCACCGCCAGGTCCGGCGGGGCCTTCGGGGCCCTGCGGGCCGGTCGGGCCTTGCGGCCCTTCGGGGCCCTGTGGACCGGTGGGGCCTTGCGGGCCTTCGGGGCCCTGCGGACCGGCGGGGCCTGCCGGCCCCTGCGGCCCGGCCGGGATCGCGTCGATGCTGTCCTGCAGCTCGCCCAGGCGCGTGTCGACCGCGGCGAAGGCAGCGCCGACGTCGCCGTAGCTCGTGCCCTGGATGGTGTAGCTGGGCGCCGTGAACACCCCGCCGCTGAAGCCGGCACCGCCGCCCAGCGCCGCGACGAAGCTGCCGAGCTGGCCCACGGTGGCCGCGTCGTGGTCGGCGATGCCGTCGGCGACGTTGACCAGCCGCCGCTGCAGGTCGCTGCCGAAGGGAGTGCCCGAGAAGTCCAGGTCGGTGGCGAGGTGGCCGAAGGAGACGGTGTCGGCCTCGGAGGCGATCGAGTCGCTGCCGACCGCCACCGCGCGGTCGGCGCCGGCCAGCACCCGGGTCTTGGCGCCCAGCGCCACGCCCTCGTCCGCGTGGACCTGGGCCGCAGGGCCGACGGCGATCGCGCGGGCCGCGGGGGCCAGGGTGAAGCGGAAGCGATCGAGGTTGGTGCTCGACACGCCGAGGAAGCCGCCCAACGCCATGCTGTTCTCGCCCGTGGCCTCGCTGTTGACGCCGGTGGCGGTGCTGAACTGGCCGGTGGCCAGGCTGCTGGTGCCGAGCGCGAGCGCGCCGAATGCGCTGCCGGTCGCACTGTCGCCTACGGCAACCGACCACGTGCCCGAGGCCTCGGTGGAGCTCCCGATCGCGGTGGCGAAGTTGGCGCTGGCCGCGGCGTCGTTGCCCAACGCCACGGCTCCGGTACTGGTGGCCTGTGCGCCGCCGCCGAACGCGGTGCTGGCCGTCCCGGTCGCGGCGGCGTCGGTTCCGCAGGCGATGGCCCTGTCGTCGGTGGTGCCGGTGTCGGCGCCGCCGTTGTCCTCGGTGGCCGGGTCGCCGTCGTACAGGTCGCAGGTGACGCCGGCCGTCGCCGGCAGGCTGGCGACGGCGCCGCAGGCGAGCAGCAGCGACAGGGCGAGGGGGTGGGCGCGATGGTGCGGGTTCTGCATGGTCATGCTCCTTCGGTTTCGATGGATGCAAGGAGCAAGACGGACGTCTCCCTGCGCGGATGCGCAGCGACAGGGACGGGCGTTCGGGGAACCGGCGGGTTGACGGAAAGGCCCGCGCGGACCGCATGGTCGCGTGCGCGGGCCGGTGCGGCGGGCGCGAAAGCGCCGCCCGGGTGGATGGCCCGTCGTCGGGCCAGGTGCGTGTCGAACCGGTCTGCAGTTCCTCCCCGAACCCGCCGATGCCGTCGTTGCCCGCCCACTATGACCGCTTGGCCGCGATCGATCCGGATCCAGCGCACGGTTCGCGCATAAACTGCGCGCATGGCGAAGCTCTACTTCTACTACTCGGCGATGAACGCCGGAAAGACCACCACGCTATTGCAGAGCGCGCACAACTACCGCGAGCGCGGGATGCGGGTGGCGATCCTCGCGCCGCGGCTCGACGACCGCGCCGGCAGCGGCAGGGTGGCGTCGCGGATCGGGCTGCAGGCCGACGCGGTCGGCTTCGACCAGGGCGACGACCTGCTGGCCTGGGCCAGTGCCGACATCGCCGCGCACGGCCGCCTGGATTGCCTGCTGGTGGACGAGGCGCAGTTCCTGCGCAAGCCGCAGGTGTGGCAGCTGACCGAGGTGGTCGACCGCCTGCGCATCCCGGTGCTGTGCTACGGGCTGCGCACGGATTTCCGCGGCGAGCTGTTCGAGGGCAGCCAGTACCTGCTGGCCTGGGCCGACGAGATCAGCGAGATCAAGACCATCTGCCACAGCGGCAGCAAGGCCACCATGACCGTGCGCGTGGACGCGAACGGCTATGCCGTGCAGGACGGGCCGCAGGTGGAGATCGGCGGCAACGAGCGCTACGTCTCGGTCAGCCGCGCGGAGTTCAAGAAGATCGTGCGCGGCGAGGGGCGGATCGAGCCGCTGCAGGCGAGCCTGCCGCTGGCGCGTCCCGGCGACTAGGCGTCGCCGCCTGCCGGCAGCCGGCGCGGATGGCATCGATTTCGCGCACCACGCTGCCGCCTTCCGGCTGCGCCTGCCGCACGACGGCCTCGAGCGCGTCCAGGCGGCGCCCGGCGTCGCCTTGCCGCGCGTCGCCGCAGTCGCGCGCGGCCAGGTAGGCGCGGGCCACCCAGGCGACCTTGCGCTGCTCGATGTCGGTCGCCGCCAGGTCGCCCAGGCGCTGCAGCACCCGCAGCGCGCCGGGATCGCCCGCATCGGCCTCGAACCGCGCCAGCGACAGCTCGCTGCGCAGCGCGTGCGGATGCGACCGGCCGTAGCCGCGGCGCGTCAGCGCGACCGCCTGCCGCAGCTGGGCCCCGGCGTCGGCGCCGTCGTCGAGCGCGGCGTCGACCTCGCCGAGCAGGCGCAGGGTGTCGCCCACCAGCCCGTCATGGCTGCCGGGCAGCGCGCGGCGCAGGCGCAGCGATTCGTGCAGCTGCAGCCGCGCCTCGGCGTCGCGGCCGGCCTCGTGCAGGACCATCGCCCGGTTGAACAGCTGTCCGGCCAGCAACGCCTCGTTGCCGGGCTTGCGCGAGATCGCGATCGCGCGGTCGAGGTTGCGCAGCGCCGAAGCGGTGTCGTTGCGCTCCCAGTCGACGATCGCCAGGCTGTTGTAGTTGCGCGCGACCTCCTCGTGCTCCATGCCCAGCCGCGCCAGCAGCCAGGCCTGGGCGCCGGCGAACTCGACGGCGGCCTCGCTGTAGCGGCCCTCGTCGACGTGCAGTGCGGCCAGCTGCCGGCGCGCGTCGACGGTGGCGCGGTGGCGCGGGCCGTGCAGGTCCAGCGCCAGGGCCAGCGCGCTGCGGCAGTCGCGTTCGGCGCCGCGGGTATCGCCGCGCGCGCGCCGCAGCGAGCACAGGTTGCGCAGGATCTCGATCGCCAGCGGATGGCGCTCGCCGACCGTCGCATGCAGCAGCGCGAGCGCCTGCAGCAGTTCGTTCTGCGCGCGCGCGTCCTCGCCGGTGGCCGCGCGCAGCGCCGCCAGGTCGGCGAGGTTCTCGACGATGCCGGCGTCGTTCTTCAGCGGGTCGCGCCGCAGCGCGAGCGAGCGCTCGAACATCACCCGCGCGGCGTCGTACTGGCCCGCGTAGCGTTCGCAGCGCCCCAGCTGCGAGTAGAACTCCGAGGCCTGCGCCGGCAGCTGGTGCTCCTCGCGCCGTGCCAGCGTCTGCCACGGGCGCATGCCGGCGATGCAATCGTCGTAGCGGCCGAGCATGCGCCGGGTGTGGCCCATGTCGGTGGTCGATTCCAGCCGCAGGCTCGCGGGCACGTCGCCGAGCGTGGCGATGATCGCGGCCTGCCGGCCGAGCAGCGCGAAGGCGTCGTCGTAGTCGCCCAGGCCCAGGCGCAGGCGCGCGATCACGCCGAACAGCTCGGCGCGCGCCTCCGGCTGGCGCGCCAGCTCGCGGTCGCCGCGCGCGACGCCGGCCTCGAGCAGCTGGCGCACGTCCAGCGGCACGCCTTCGGGCGTGCTGCCGGCGTTCTCGAACAGCCCCACCACGAAATCCTTGAGCGCCTGCGCGCGCGCGCCCTCCTGCACGAACTGCCGCGACTGCCACACCACGATGCCCAGCGCCGCGGCCAGGGTCGCGGCGACCAGTGCGGCGCTGCCCAGCGCCCAGCGGTGGCGGCCGGCGTACTTGCGCAGCCGGTAGGCCAGGCTCTGCGGGCGCGCGTGCACCGGCTTGCCGTCGAGGTAGCGCTGCAGGTCCAGCGCCAGCGCCTCCACCGAGGGATAGCGCTGCTCGGCGCGCTTGGCCAGCGCCTTGAGCACGATATTGTCGAGGTCGCCGGTGAGCTGGCGCGCGCGCCGGCGCAGCGCGGCCGGGTCGGACGTCTTGTCGTCGTCGGAGCGGCGCATCAGCGTGGACGAGGGGCGCAGCGGGTCGACGCCGAGGATCGCCTCTTCCCACTCGGCATCGGTCTGGCGCTTGAGCCGGTAGGGCTTGCTGCCGCTGAGCAGCTCGTACAGCACCACGCCCAGCGAGTACACGTCGGTCATCGTGGTGACCGGCTCGCCGCGGATCTGCTCGGGCGCGGCGTAGTGCAGGGTGAACGCGCGCAGGCCGGTGCGGGTGTTGTCCGGCGCCTGCTCGGCGGTGTCGAGCAGCTTGGCGATGCCGAAGTCGAGCAGGCGCACTTCCTCGAGCGGCGTGACCAGGATGTTCGACGGCTTCAGGTCGCGGTGCACGATCAGGTTGGCGTGCGCGTGGCTCACCGCTTCGCACACCTGCAGGAACAGCCGCACGCACGCGGTGACGTCGATCGCGCGCGCGCGGCACCAGTCGGTGATCGGCTCGCCCTCGACGTAGTCCAGCGCCAGGTAGGGCTGGTTGTCGGCGCTGATGCCGGCGTCGAGCAGGCGCGCGATGTGCGGATGCCCCAGGCGCGCGAGGATCTGCCGCTCGCGGGTGAAGCGCAGGCGCAGGTTGGGGTCGGCCAGGCCCGGGCGCAGCAGCTTGAGCGCCACCCGGCGCTGGTACAGGCCGTCGGCGCGGCTGGCCAGCCAGACCTGGCCCATGCCGCCCTCGCCGAGCAGGCGCTCGAGCTTGTACGGGCCGATCACCGCGTCCGGGCGCGCGCCGGGCAGCGGCGCGACCAGCGGCTGCGAGAGGAAGTCGTCGCCTTCCTCCTCCAGCGCCAGCAGGCCGGCGAGGTCCTCGGCCAGCTGCGGGTCCTCCTCGCGCAGCGAGGCCAGGCTGCGTTCCCGGGTCTCGGGATCGAGCTCGAGCAGGGCGTCGAGGAGCGGCGACAGGCGCTGCCAGCGTTCGGCGTCCATGGCTCAGCGCGACCGTGTGCGGACGGCGGAACGCCTGCCCGCGGGCATGTCGGCGGGCCGCCGGGCGATGCCGGCGCGCGGACCGCTTGTGCCGTTGCGCTTCACGCCCCCTCCCGTGTTCCCCGCGATCCTCAGGTGTCCTTGAGCGAGGCCAGCAGGAACAGCCGCGCCTTCTGCCAGTCGCGGCGGATGCTGCGCTCGGAGCGCTTGAGCAGGGTGGCGATCTCCATCTCCGAGAGGCCGGCGAAGTAGCGCAGCTCCACCACCTGCGCCAGCCGCTCGTCCACCGCCGCCAGCTGGGTCAGCGCTGTGTCCAGGCCGAGCATGTCCTCGTCCAGGCGCAGGCCGCCTTCGATCTCCTCGGGCAGCTCGGTGACGCGGTGCAGGTCGCCGCCGCGCTTCTGCGCGAGCCGCTGGCGGGCGTAATCGACCACCACCGAGCGCATCGCCGAGGCGGCGTAGGCAAAGAAATGCGCGCGGTCGTCGAACTGCGCCTCGCGGCGGCCGATCAGCTTCAGGTAGGCCTCGTGCACCAGCGCGGTGGCGTCCAGGGTCTGGCCGTGCTGGCCGGCCAGCTGGCGCCGCGCCATCGTGTGCAGCTCCTGGTAGAGAGTGGCCAGGACGCGGTCGAGCGCCCCGCGGTCGCCCTCGCGGGCGGCGTCGAGCCAGAGGGTGATGTCGGCGGTGTCGGCCATGGCGCTCCCCGGGGTGGAGGGATCATACCGCCGCGAGGGCGCGAGGGCGCGAGGGCGCGGGGCGCTCAGCGCTGGCACCGCCCGCACCATACCGTCGCGCGCTGGCCGATGGTTGCCTGCTTCAGCGGCCGGCCGCAGTTGGGGCACGGTTCGCCGCCGCGGCCGTAGGCGGACAGTTCCTGCTCGAAGTAGCCCGGTGCGCCGTCGGGGGCGAGGAAGTCGCGCAGGGTGGTGCCGCCGCGCGCGATCGCGTGCCCGAGGATGCGGCGCACGGCGTCGGCGAGCAGGCGGTAGCGCTCGCGCGAGACGCGGCCGGCCGGGCGCAGCGGGGAGATGCCGGCGGCGAACAGGGCCTCGGCGGCGTAGATGTTGCCGACGCCGACCACGATCGACTGGTCCATCAGGAAGGTCTTCACCGGGGCCCTGCGGCCGCGGCTGGCGGCGACCAGGTCGTCGCCATCGAACGCAGGTCCGTCGAAGCCCGCGCCGCCGGGCAGCGGCTCCGGGCCGAGGTCGCGCAGCAGTGCGTGGGTCTCGCCCGACGGCTGCCACAGCAGGCAGCCGAAGCGGCGCGGGTCGTTGAAGCGCAGCACGCGCGCGCCGGCGCGGCCGCGGCCCTCGAGGGCGATGTCGACGTGGTCGTGCGGGCGCACGGGCGCGTCGGGCGGCAGCACGCGCAGGCTGCCGGACATGCCCAGGTGCAGCAGGGCGCTGCCGGCGCCGGTGTCGAGCAGCAGGTACTTGGCGCGGCGGCGCACGGCGTCGATGCGCTGGCCGGGCAGGAGACGGGCCACTTCCGGCGGGATCGGCCAGCGCAGGTCCGGCCGGCGCAGGGTGACGGTGGCCACCCGCCGGCCTTCCAGGTGCGGGGCGAGGCCGCGGCGGGTGGTCTCGACTTCGGGCAGTTCGGGCATGGCCCCACGATGTGGCCGGGTCGGCGGCCGCGCAAGCGCCGACGACCGCTTGTTGGCCGGCCGCGCGCGTGGCTAGACTCGCCGCATCCTGGGGGAGGAGACGCCGATGAAGCGCTTGGACTGGTGGCTGGCCGCCGCCCTGCTGGCGTGCGCGCCGGCGTTCGCCGGGGAAGGCCCCGCTAAGGGCTCGGAACCGCCCGCGCTGCTGGGCAAGGACGCGTCGGGCGCCGACATCGATCTCGCCGCGATGCGCGGCAAGGTCGTGATCGTGACGTTCTGGGCGTCGTGGTGCGGTTTCTGCCTCAAGGAACTGCCGATGCTGAACGCGCTGCAGGAATACGCCGGCGACCAGTGGCTTCGCGTGATCGCGGTCAATGTGAAGGACGCGCCGCGTGACTACCATGCGGTCACCCGCCAGATGCGCGGATACAAGCTCACCCTGGCGCGCGACCGGAGCGGGAAGATCGCCGAAAGTTACGGCGTCGCGTCCTATCCGAACCTGTGGCTGATCGATCGCCATGGGCGGGTCCGGGGCCACCACGTGGGCTACGGCGAGGACTCGCTGAAAACGATCGCGGACGAGATCCAGGCCCTGCTGCAGGCCGAGGACGCCGAACCCGCCGCGCCAGACGACGTGACGGCCGCCGCGCAACCCGCGCAAACCGGCTGAACACGCCCGCACGTACGCGCGCGCAGGGATGGCATTCACCGGGGGCAGGCCCCATGATGCCCGGGCTGTCCTTCCACAGATCGACCCGATGCCCGCTTCCCTGCTCGATTTCCTCGCCGGCGGCCTGCTCCAGTTCGGCTGGGGCGAGATGCTGCTGTACCTGCTCGTCGCCACCCAGCTGACGATCTTCTCCGTCACCCTCTACCTGCATCGCAGCCAGGCGCACCGCGGCGTCGACTTCCACCCGGCGATCGCGCACTTCTTCCGCTTCTGGACGTGGCTGACCACGTCGATGATCACGAAGGAGTGGGTCGCTATCCACCGCAAGCACCATGCAAGGTGCGAGACCGAGGACGACCCGCACAGCCCGATCGTCAAGGGCATCGGCACGGTGTTCTGGCGCGGCGTCGAGCTCTACCGCGAGGCGCGCGGCATGCGCGCGGACATCGAGCAGTACGGCAAGGGTGCGCCCGACGACTGGATCGAGCGCCGCCTCTACACCCCGTTCGCCACCTTCGGACCGACGGTGCTGCTGTTCGCCAGCTTCGCGCTGTTCGGCTTCAAGGGCGTCGCGATCTGGGCGATCCAGATGGCGTGGATCCCGTTCTGGGCCGCGGGCGTGGTCAACGGCCTCGGCCACTGGTGGGGCTACCGCAACTTCGAGACCAACGACACCGCGACCAACCTCACCCCGTGGGGCGTATGGATCGGCGGCGAGGAGTTGCACAACAACCACCACGCCTTCCCGAGCTCGGCCAAGTTCGCGCTGCGCAAGTGGGAGGTCGACATCGGCTGGGGCGTGATCAAGGGCCTGGAGAAGCTGCGCCTGGCCAGGGTGCTGCGCGTGGCGCCTTCGCTGGACGTGCGGCCCAACATCCACGTGCCCGACGCCGACACCATGAAGGCGCTGCTGGCGCACCGCTTCCAGGCGATGACCGACTACCAGCGCAACGTGCTGGGCCCGGCGCTGCGCGAGGAAGCGCGCGCGGCCGGGGCGAAGCTGCGCGCGCTGCTGCCGCGCAAGCTGCGCAAGGGCATCGTCGACGACGGCCGCTGGCTCAAGCCCGACGCGCGCGAGCAGCTGCGCAACTGGGTCGCGCAGCGCCCGCGCATCCGCGTGCTGGTCGAGCACCGCGCGCGGCTGTCGGCGGTGCTGGAGGCGCGCACCCACAACGCCGCCGAGGCGCTGCAGAACCTGCAGGCCTGGTGCCGCGAGGCCGAGGCCAGCGGCATCCGCGCGCTGCAGGACTACGCGGCGCGGCTGAAGGGCTATTCGCTGCAGCCGGCGCGGGCGTAGGCGGCGTCCGCCGCTTCCGGTGCGGTCGATCCATGGCGGGCCAGTGGCCCGCCATTTTCATGCCCGGTCCCATGGCGCTTGCCGGGGCGGCCTTGTGGGAGCGGCTTCAGCCGCGAGCTCTTCTGCACGAGCCCGCGCCGTTC
>JAYRKR010000133.1:0-4853 GCA_041905645.1 Luteimonas sp. | reverse complement strand
ACCGCCGCGCCGTCGCCGAAAGCCGCCGTCCCCGCTGAGCGGCGTCCGGCGCGCGACGCCCGCCGCCGCGGCGCGAAGGGTCGAAATTTTTTGCAACAAACGTCACACTCCGGGACGATTTCATCCCGACGGCGCGACCGCGCCGTTATGGTGGAGCCCGCTTCGGGGGGAGGGTGGACGCTTGCTGCGGGTGCTGATCTGCGACGACCACACGCTGGTGCGTGCCGGGCTGCGCCGGTTGCTGGATTCGTTCGACGGCATCGAGGTGGTCGCCGAGGCGAGCAGCGCCGACGAGGCCTTGATCCGCACCCAGCAGGTGCTGCCGCACATCGTCCTGCTCGACCTGTCCATGCCCGGCCGCAGCGGCTTCGACGCGCTGGCGGAGCTGCGCCGCATGCACCCCGAGACCGCCGTGGTGATCATGTCGATGCACGACGACGCCCTGCACGTGCGCGAGTCGCTGGCGCGCGGCGCCGTCGGCTTCGTGGTGAAGGACGCGGCGCCGGCGGAGCTGGAGATCGCCATCCGCGCCGCGGCCGCCGGCCGCACCTTCCTCAGCCCCCGGGTCTCGGCACCGCAATTGCAGGGCTATCGCAACGGCAAGCGCGGCGGCCAGGACGTGGAGGACATCGAGGCCCTGCCGCGGCGCCAGCGCGAGATCCTGCACGCGCTGGGCGCCGGCCGCTCCACCAAGCAGATCGCCGCCGAGCTGGGCATCAGCGTCAAGACCGTCGAGACCCACCGCGCACGGATGATGGAAGCGCTGGGCTGCCGCAACGCGGGCGAGCTGCTGCGCATCGCGATGCGCCACTACGACCGGCCCTAGGGCCGGCTGACGCAGCGCGTCGTACTTCGACGCGGTTCCAACCCCCCGCGTCAAAACCGCGACGCAATGTCGGGGATTCCCCGACAACGATTGGGGATCGCCCCTAGCCGGCGCCGGGTTTGCCCCGATTCGAATGCCGTCGCGCCTGCACGAGGATGTGCACCTCGCAGGGGGATCGGAGGTGTTCGTGAAAGGCACGATGCGCGCCGGGATGGTGCAGGGCGTCAACCTGACGCCGCAGCTGCTGCAGTCGATCCGGCTGCTGCAGCTCACCGCGCCGCAGCTCGAGCAGGAGCTCCGCCAGGCGCTGGACCGCAACCCGCTGCTGGAGCAGGAGGAGCCGGCCGAGGAGCCCGAAGG
Source organism: Luteimonas sp. (assembly GCA_041905645.1). GTDB lineage: Bacteria > Pseudomonadota > Gammaproteobacteria > Xanthomonadales > Xanthomonadaceae > Luteimonas. The sequence continues at coordinate 3,667 of JAYRKR010000133.1, read as the reverse complement.
CGAAGGCGGCGACGCCGCGACCGAGGCCGCCGGCTGGGACGAGCTGCCGGAGCCGGTGTTCCTGTCCGGCGGCGGCATCCACGGCGGCGACGGCGACGACGCCGCGGCGCGCATCGCCGACGGGGCGTCCAGCGACCCGCGCCAGCGCCTGCTCGGCGAGCTCGCCCTGCACTGGGATCCGCGCGACCTGGAAGTCGCCGCATGGTGGCTCGACCGCTGCGACGACCGCGGCTACCTGGAAGCGCCGCTGGACGAGCTGCTGGCGCAGGCGCGCGAGGCCTTCCCCGCGCGCGCCGACGACGTCGCCGGCCTGCGCCTGCGCCTGCTGCACGGCGACTGGCCCGGCATGGCCGCGGCCGGCGTCGCCGAATGCCTGCGCGCCCAGCTGATGGTGCAGCCGGACACCCCGGCGCGCGCGCTGGCCATGCGGATCCTGGCCGACCACCTCGACCTGCTCGCCGGCCACGACGAGCCCGCCCTCGCCGCCGCCCTGGGCGCCGGGCCCGACCGCGTGCGCGAGGCCGTCTCGCTGGTGCTGGGCCTGCGCCCGCACCCGGTGGAGGCACCGGCGTCCGAGGATGCGCACATCGTGCCCGACGTGGTCGCCTGGCGCGCCAACGGCGCCTGGCGCGTCGCCCTCAACCCGCGCACCGCGCCGCGCCTGCGCATCGCGCCGCACTGCGAGAGCGCGCTGGCCGGGAGCGGCGGCGGGCACGCCCCGCTGCGCGGCCTGCTCGACGAGGCGCGCTGGCTGGTGCGCGGCCTGGCGATGCGCCACGACACCCTGCTGCGCACGGCGCAGGTGCTGGTCGAGCGCCAGCGCGGCTTCCTCGAGCGGGGCGACGAGGCGATCGCGCCGCTGACCCTGCGCGAGGTCGCCGACGCGATTGGCGTGCACGAGTCCACCGTCTCGCGCATCGTCAACGGCAAGTACATGCAGACCCCGCGCGGCACCATCGAGCTCAAGCGGCTGTTCGCCGTGCGCCTGGAAGGCGCGCAGATCGCCGGCAGCGCGGTCAAGGCGATGGTCAAGCGCCTGATCGACACCGAGCCGGCGAACGCGCCGCTGGCCGACGACGTCATCGCCGGCCTGCTCGCCCGCCAGGGCGTGCGGATCGCCCGGCGCACCGTCGCCAAGTACCGCGACCAGCTGTCCATCGGCCCCGTCCGCCAGCGCCAGCAGGCGCGCGCCGCGGCCTGCCACGAGGAACTGCGCCATGCGTGAACTCAAGGTGCTGCTGGTCGACGACCACGCAGGCTTCATCGCCGCCGCCGTGCGCCACCTGCGCCGGCTGCCCTGGCTGCAGGTCGTCGGCTCGGCCGGCAACGGCGTCGAGGCGATCGCCCAGTGCGAGGCGCTGCGCCCGGACGTGGTGCTGATGGACTTGGCGATGCCGGAGATGGGCGGGCTGCAGGCCGCGCGCCTGATCAAGGCCCAGGACAACCCGCCCTACATCGTCATCGCCAGCCACTTCGACGACGGCGAGCACCGCGAGCACGCGCTGCGCGCGGGCGCCGACGCCTTCGTCAGCAAGCTCGCCTACATCCACGAGGTGATGCCGCTGCTGGAGGCGCTGGCCGCCGGCGCGCCGCAGGAGGAAGGGGCATGAGCGAATCGCGCATCCTGGTGCTGGACGGCGACATGGAGCGTGCCGAGCGCGTCGCCACCCTGCTCGACTTCATGGACTTCACCCCGCGCCTGGTCGCCGAGGCCGGCGACATCGACCTGGCGCGCGCGCGCGCCAACGACTGGGTCGCGATCGTGGTCGGCGACGTCGGCGACGGCGCCGACTGGGCGCGCTTCGCGCGCTGGCTCGCCGCGCAGTCGCTGCACCCGCCGGTGCTCGAGCTGCCCGGGCACGCCGCCGACGCCGCGTGGCGCGCGCACCTGCACCCGCAGTCGGTGTGGCCGCTGGATTTCCCGCTCCGCCGCGCCCAGCTGCAGGACTGCCTGCGCCGCGCCAGCCTCAAGCGCCTGGACGAGGACGCGCGCCGCGACGTGCCCAAGGTCGGCCCGACCGGCCGCAGCGCCGGCGTGCTGCAGCTCAACCGCATGATCGACCAGGTCGCGCCGCACGAGACGACGGTGCTGATCCTCGGCGAGTCGGGCACCGGCAAGGAGGTCGCCGCGCGCGCCCTGCACGCGCGCTCGCCGCGCCGCGACAAGCCGTTCGTGGCGGTCAACTGCGGCGCGATCCCGCCGGACCTGCTGGAAAGCGAGCTGTTCGGCCACGAGAAGGGCGCCTTCACCGGCGCGCTGACCCAGCGCAAGGGCCGCTTCGAGATGGCCGAGGGCGGCACCCTGCTGCTCGACGAGATCGGCGACATGCCGCTGGCCATGCAGGTCAAGCTGCTGCGCGTGCTGCAGGAGCGCTGCTTCGAGCGCGTCGGCGGCACCGCCACCATCAAGTGCGACGTGCGGGTGGTCGCCGCGACCCACCGCAACCTGGAGGCCCACATCGCCGAGGGCAAGTTCCGCGAGGACCTGTTCTACCGGCTCAACGTGTTCCCGATCGAGATGCCGTCGCTGCGCGAGCGCAGCGAGGACCTGCCGGACCTGGTCGCCGCGATCACCCGCCAGCGCGCCGAGTGCGGCCGCGGCCGGGTGTCGCTGGCCGGCGACGCGATCGCGGCGCTGCGCCACTACGCCTGGCCGGGCAACGTGCGCGAGCTGAGCAACCTGCTCGAGCGGCTGGCCGTGCTGCACCCGGGCGGCAGCGTGCGCGCCGCCGACCTGCCGGCGCGCTACCGCGCCGGGGCGCCGGCCGGCTGCGAGCTCGACGACGCGCCCGCGCTCGCGCAGGTCGCGGTGCCGCACCCGGCCGGCGCATCCGGCGTCGACCCGCGCCAGCTTTCGGCCAACACCACGCTGCCGCCGCAGGGCATCGACCTGCGCGGGCACATGGCCGAGATCGAGCTGGAGCTGCTGCGCGCGGCGCTGGCCCAGTCCGGCGGCGTGGTCGCGCACGCCGCGCCGCTGCTCGGCCTGCGCCGCACCACGCTGGTGGAGAAGCTGCGCAAGTACGGCATCGACCGCGAGCAGGCGGACGCGTCCGCGGAGGCGGCGGGATTCTGACGCGGCGGTGGCACGCGGCTTGCCTGTCTTGAGCCGGGATTCGGGAATTGGGATTCGGGATTCGGGAAGCGGTTCTGCCCGAACCGATTTCCACCTGGAGCCCGGCTCCTGACCTTTCGAATCCCGATTCCCGATTCCCGAATCCCGTCGCCCCATGACCGACGCCATCTCCTCGATCCTGTCCCAGATCCGCGCGCACGAGATGCGCATGCGCGGACCTGCGGAGGCGCCGCTGGGCAACGCGATCGCGGTCGACGGCGCCGGCCGACCCGGCGCCGCCGGCGGTACCGCCGAGGCACCGGGCTTCAAGCAGGCGCTGTCGAACGCGATCGACCAGGTCAGCCAGACCCAGGCCAGCGCGGCCAGCCTGCAGCAGGCCTTCGAACTGGGCGACCCGCGCGCCGACCTGGCGCGGGTGATGGTGGCGATGCAGCAGTCGCAGGTGGCCTTCCGCGCCACCGTCGAAGTGCGCAACCGCCTCGTGCAGGCGTACCAGGACGTGATGAACATGCCGATCTGAGCAGTGATTCGTGTTTGGTGATTGGTGCTTCGCAAGAGCAACCCCGCTCGCCAGCCGCGTTCTCGCTACCG
>JAYRKR010000026.1:0-37304 GCA_041905645.1 Luteimonas sp. | reverse complement strand
GGCCTGGGCCTGGGCCTTCGGGCTACCTGCGTTCCCTGTAGGAGCGACGGAAGTCGCGACCGGGGACTCGCAGGTCGCGACTTCCGTCGCTCCTACAGTCATCCCCACCGCCAAACCCTCCGCCTGCGCTAAAGTCCCGCAACTGACGACAGTAGAAGACCGCAATCCCCGATGACCACGACCTACGACACTCCCGCGCCAGCCGCCCCCACGGCCCCGCTTCCCACCGTCAATGCCCGCATCTACCCCCGCGGCGGGCTCGACGTGCTCTCCCGCGAGGAGGTCGCGCGCCTGCGCGACGCGTCCGGCGGCGGCATGCACGACCTGCTGCGGCGCTGCGCGCTGGCCGTGCTCACCAGCGGCAGCCCCTCCGACGACCCGCGCGCCGCGCAGGAGCTCTACGCCGACTTCGACATCACCGTGCAGCAGCACGACCGCGGCCTGCGCATCGACCTGGCCAACGCGCCGGCCACCGCGTTCGTGGACGGCGAGATCATCCGCGGCGTGGCGGAGCTGCTCGCAGCGGTGGTGCGCGACCTGGTCTACACCTCGATCGAGCTCGCGCCCGAGTACGCCGGCGAGCTCGGCACTTCCGCCGGCGTCACCGACGCGGTGTTCCGCCTGCTGCGCAACGCCCGCATCCTGCAGCCCGCCGACCCCAACCTGGTGGTGTGCTGGGGCGGCCATTCGATCGGCCGCGACGAGTACCAGTACACCAAGGACGTCGGCTACGAGCTGGGCCTGCGCGGCTTCGACATCTGCACCGGCTGCGGGCCGGGCGCGATGAAGGGCCCGATGAAGGGCGCCAACATCGCCCACGCCAAGCAGCGCAAGCGCCACACGCGCTACATCGGCATCACCGAGCCCGGGATCATCGCCGCGGAGTCGCCCAACCCGATCGTCAACCACCTGGTGATCATGCCGGACATCGAGAAGCGGCTCGAATCCTTCGTCCGCATCGGCCACGGCATCATCGTCTTCCCGGGCGGCGTCGGCACGGCGGAGGAGATCCTCTACCTGCTCGGCATCCTGCTGCGCGAGGAGAACGCGCACGTGCCGTTCCCGCTGATCCTCACCGGGCCGGTGGCCTCGGCGCCGTACTTCGAGCAGATCGACAGGTTCATCCGCCTCACCCTCGGCGAGGCGGCGACCTCGCGCTACGAGATCGTCGTCGACCAGCCGCAGAAGGTGGCCAAGCGGATGGCAGCGGGGATCGCGCGCGTGCGCGAGTTCCGGCTGGCGCAGAAGGATTCGTTCTACTTCAACTGGTCGCTGGACATCCCGCTGGAGTTCCAGCGGCCGTTCGCCCCGACCCACGAGGCGATGGCCGCGCTCGACCTGCACCACGGCCGCAAGCCGCACGAGCTGGCCGCGGACCTGCGCCGCGCGTTCTCCGGCATCGTCGCCGGCAACGTCAAGGAGGACGGCATGCGGCGGATCGAGCAGTTCGGCCCGTTCCAGATCCATGGCGACCGCGACATGATGCAGTCGCTCGACGCCCTGCTGCGGGCCTTCGTCGAGCAGCGGCGCATGAAGATCTCGGGCGAGTACAAGCCCTGCTACGAGGTCATCGCGTAGGTCGGGGCTCTGCTCCGACCCGCGCATTGCTTCCCGCTGTCAAACCGCCTTGTCATCCCGGGCGCAGCGAGGGATCTGCTCCCGGCCAGGTCCCTCGCTGCGCTCGGGATGACAGCTCACTGCTGCAGCGGCACCCGCATCCGCGCCACGAACTCCCCGCCTTCGCGCCCCGACTCGAGGCTTCCGCGCCCGGCGGTGCTCGCCTGCAGCCGTGCGCGCGTGGCCTGCAGGCCGATCGAGTGCCCGCCGTTGCCGGCGTCCTCGCCCGCGGGGACCGCGTTGCGCACCGCCACCACCACCGCGTCGCCGTCCACGGCCGCCTCGATGCCGACCTCGCCGCCATCCGGCAGCCGCTCGATCCCGTGCCGCACCGCGTTCTCCACCAGCGCCTGCACCGACAGCGCCGGCACCTGGACCTCCGGCAGCGGCTCCGGCATCTGCCATGCCACCCGCAGCCGCGGGCCGAAGCGCACCGCCTCGATCTCCAGGTAGCGTCGCACCAGCGCGACCTCCTCGGCCAGCGGCACGTCGTGCGGCCGCGCCAGCGCCGCCCGGAACAGCTCCGACAGGCCCAGCAGCAGTTCCTCCGCCTGCTCCGGCCGCTGCCGCACCAGCGCGATGCCGCTGTTCAAGGTGTTGAACAGGAAGTGCGGCCGTACCCGGGCCTGCAATGCCTCCAGCTCGGACTGCTTGGCCCGCACCGCGAGCTGGCGGGCGCGCCAGTGGTTCTGGAAGGCGGCCAGGCCCAGGAAGCCGACAATCAGGACGATGCCGGAAAAGCGGAGCAGGAGGCCCCGCCACGTGGCGCCGTCCGCCGGCAGCACGTCACGGAGCAGCCACCAAACCACACCGCCCACGAGCCAAGTGCTGGCCAGAAGCAACGCGAGCGCCAGGTAGGCAACCCGGGAGGGCTTCATCCGCTGTAGGCGACGACGTTGCAGGTACAGGCACGAGAGTGCCAGGAACGTGATCCACTGGACGACTAGCGACGCCAGGCCGAAATAGACCCAGCGTCCCTGGCCGACTCCCGGGCTCATCGCCAGGATCGCGGCCAGTCCTTCGCCGGCAAGGATGACCCACATGATCGTTGGCCCTTGCCACAAGACGTCCAATGGAGGATGGGGGAGGGAGGCGTCCCCTCGGACTTGCGGGCTCCGTGCGGTCATGGCGTCACAGGGTACGCCCGAGCGACGCGGCCCGGAATCGTCGCCGGACTGACGGGTCCGCCGGCGGGCAAGCCCCGGGATCACGTCCGCTCATTGCCGCCAATGGGGCCGTTCGTCGGCCTTCCGTAGCGGTGGGCGGTGGCCCGGCCTAACCTTCCGACGGGGAATCGCAGGGGAGTATCGATGCCGTTTTCGTTCGGCAAACGATCCACGAGCGTGCCGGGTGGCCAGCCGGCGCTGCCGCGCCGGCCGTCGGGATTCACGCTGGTGGAATTGATGGTGACCGTAGCGGTGCTCGCCGTCGTGGCGGCGATCGCCTACCCGACCTTTACCTCGATCATCAACAGCAACCGCCTTGCAGGCGCCGCAAACGACCTGCTGGGCGACCTGCAATACGCCCGGTCCGAGGCGATCCGGCGGAACGCCCATATCGTGGTCTGCGCAAGCGCGGATGAAAGCAGCTGCACGGGTGCGGCTGGCGACTGGAAGAGCTGGATCGTGATGCTCGACAACCCGACTGCCGCCGACGATGTCCTGCGCGTGGGGCATATCGAGGCGCCGGTGCAGGTGCTGGCCAGCCCGGCGATCGGCGCGAATGGAGGCAGCATCGTGTTCCGCTCGGACGGCATGTCCCGCGCGGCTGACGGGACGCTGCTCGCCGCAGGCATCGGCGTCTGCATTCCGACCACGAGTCCGGCGGAAAACCTCCGGGTCGTGCTGATCGGCTCGGGTAGCCGGATCTCCAGCGAAAAGCGCGAAGGTGCCGGGAAATGCGTTGCCCCGGCCGACAAGTGAGGCATCCATGGTGAATTGCATGCATCCAAGAAAGCGACGCGGCCTCCGGGCGCCCGGAAACCAGCGTGGCGTCGGCCTGCTCGAGGTGCTGATCGCCGTCCTGATCATGGGCATCGGCATGCTGGGGATCGCCGCCATGCAGGCGACGGCGCTACGCAACAGCCAGAGCTCGCTCGAAAGGAGCCAGGCGGTGATCCAGACGTACGCGATCCTGGATGCGATGCGGGTCAATGCGCCGGTCGCCCGCATCGGTGGCTACGATCTCAGCACAATGACGTGCGAGTACCCGTCGACCGGCAGCCTGGTCGCGAACGATCTTCATCACTGGATCGACGACCTGCACCGGAGCCTTGGCGACAATGCCTGCGGCCAGATCAAGTGCGGCAGTGAGCAATGCTCGATCACCGTGCAGTGGGACGACTCCCGAGGTACCGAAGGCGACGAAGAGCAGCAGGTGGTCACGGAGACCAGGCTATGAACGCGACGAGGATCCGTCACCGCAGCGCGCCGCCGGCGCCCGGCGTTTCGTTGATCGAACTGATGATCGCGCTGGTTCTTGGTTTGGTGGTCACCGGCGCCGCGATTGCGATCTTCCTTACCAACCGCCAAACCTATATCGCTTCCGAGAACGTCGGACGAATGCAGGAGAACGCGCGAACCGCGTTCGAGCTGATGTCGCGTGACGTGCGCGAGGCAGCGGGCAATGCCTGTGGCGCGGGGATGCTGAACACGGTGAACGTGCTCGACCCAGGCGCGGGAGGCTTGCCCTGGTATGCGGATTTCTCGGGAGGGATCCGCGGCTACGACGGCGATACGGCGTTTTCCGATGCGGCCTTCGGGACCGGTGCGGCGCAGCGAGTTGCAGGAACGGACGCGATCGAGCTCAAGTCCTCGTTCTCCAGCAACGTCACTATTGAGAGCCATAATCCGACTTCCGCGGAGTTCAAGGTCAATACCGTCGACCACGGCTTGGACGACGGGGACATCGCCATGGCCTGCGATTCGAACCATGCAGCGATCTTCCAAGTCACCAATGCGCAACCCGGAACCAACGTCACGATCGTCCACAACATCGGCACGGGATCCCCGGGCAATTGCACGAAAGGGCTTGGAAGCCCGCTGCTTTGCACGGCGAACGGCACGAGCTACGAGTTCGGATGCGCCTTCGGGGGTGCCGGTGGCATCGACTGCACCGACCCGAAGAACCGCTGGACCGCCATCATCGCCAAGCTGAAGGCTTCGCGCTGGTACATCGGTTACAACGGTCGTGGCGGGAAATCGCTGTACCAGGGCGTCCTTCGGAACTCCGGTGGAAATCTCGTCGTCGACACGAACGAGATCACGGAAGGCGTCGATGACATGACCCTCGAGTATCTCAGCGAAGGCGGGGTCGATTACCAGCCTGCGGGTGCGATCGGGGACTGGACCAAGGTCGTCGCCGTCCGGCTCAGCCTGCACATCGCAGGACAGGACAAGATCGGGACGGACGGCAAGACCCTCGAACGCTGGCTCGATCACGTCATCGCAATCAGGAACCGAGTGCCATGAATCCTCGTCGTTACGTGCGCGGCAGCGAGCGGGGCGTCGCCCTGGTCGTCGTGCTGATCCTGCTGATCGTCATGACCTTGCTGGGGCTCGCCGCGATGCGCGGCACCGTGCTCGAAGAGCGCATGAGCGCGAACCTGCTGGACCGAAGCCTGGCATTCCAGGCTGCCGAAGCCGCGTTGCGGGAGGGCGAATCGCTTGCCGCGACCAAGCCCACACTGCCCCCGAGCGGATGCAGCGCGGGGCTTTGCTCGCGGCCTGATCCCACGAAAATGTCCGACAACGAGCGCTGGCTCTCGAACGGGTTCTGGAACAACGACTCCGGGACCTGGCTCGAGGCCAAGGTCGACGTCGGCGACAAGACCGCCAAGCCGAGGTTCATCGTGGAGTTGCTCGACACGACGTTGCCGGCAACTGGTAGCTGCACCACCAGCATCGACGTATCGCCGGGTGCCCAATGTTCGGGCACCGAAAGCAGCTATCGCATTACCGCGCATAGCCAAGCCGAGGATCGCGCGGAAGTAACCCTCCAATCCATCTACATCGTGCCTTGAGCAGGAACGCCGACATGAACGCAACTACCGGCAAATACGGAAAGGAAGCGCCCCGTCCGGGTGCGCTGCGCCGCCTGGCTCCTATGGCGGTGGCGTTCGCCGCCACTTTGGCTGGAGCACCCGGTTACGCCGTCGACGTACCGGACCTGCCGCTCCAGACTGGGACTGCCTATCCGCCGCCGAATATCATGTTCATCCTCGATGATTCGGGCTCGATGACGTACGTGGCCATGCCGAAGGACATAACGGACTGGTCTGGCCTTGATGACGACATCAACGACAAGTCATACGTCAACAACACCATCTATTACAACCCGACCACTCCCTATCTGCCTTGGGTTACAGCCGATGGGTCCCGGTTGACGGGAGGAACGTCATACACCAAGGCTTTCAGCAGCGCCAACCTTGCATCGGGCTCGGTGGATTTGTCCGATGATACGCAGACGTACTTCGTTCCCAAGAATAGTTCGGTGGACCTGACAAAGAAGGAGAACTACTACCGCTATCAGATCCGCTGGGTTGGAAGCTGGCCGAACAGGACGCTTAAAGTAGTGCGTAGCGAGTACGGCACCAGCAAAGGCAAGGAAGGAGAGGCGGATGCCGGATGCAGTGCAACTAAGAACAACTGGCAGAACTGCAGCTTTTCTCCCCCGGCGGGACGTACCGATGCGGAAGAGATGAAGAATTTCGCGACCTGGTACTCCTACTACAGAACGAGAATGAAGGTGGCAAAGGCAGGGGCCAGTGAGGCCTTCAGCCAACTCGGCACAAATATGCGGGTTGGCTACGACTCCATCTGGAACAACAATCCATACCCGATTCCTGTCGGTTCAGCGAACAAGGGCATTTTCGACGGCGGGAATAGGAGTGACTGGTTCGATCACTTGCAGGCCGCAGTTGGCTCCGGCAACACGCCTCTGAAGGGGGCCTTGCAGCGTACGGGCAAGTATTTCGAGGACACGGGGAAGAACGGGCCCTGGGCGCCGGATCAGATCAGCTGCCGGCAGAATTTCGCCATTCTGACCACCGACGGTTACTGGAACAGCAATAGCGATTACTCGAGGCTTGGCGACATCGACGGTGTAAAGGGGCCGACGATTGAATCCAAGGATGGCAAGACCACATATCAGTACAAGCCTGCTTCGCCATACAGCGACAATTTCAGGAGTAGCCCCAATACCCAGCCGGATACCCTTGCCGACGTGGCGATGTACTACTGGAATCGCGACCTGGCCAGCGGCCTCGACAACAACGTTCCGACGTCGCCAGCCGATCCGGCGTTCTGGCAGCACATGGTGACGTTCGGCGTGTCGATTGGCCTGAAGGGGAGGCTCGAGCCGAAGACCGACCTGCCTTCCATCATCAATGGCAGCAAGAACTGGGGCGACCCGACCGATACCGAGGACCTGGATCGCATCGACGACTTGTGGCATGCGTCGGTGAACGGTCATGGAAACTTCGTGACGGCAAGCAATCCCAAGGAGTTTGCGCAAGGTCTCGTCGATGCGCTTGCAACAGTGGCGGCGCGCCAGGGGTCCGCGTCAAACGTGACCGCCAACAGTACGTCGTTCCAGTCCGATACCCGCGTCTATCAGGCGAGCTACGTGGCAGGGAAGTGGATTGGCGAACTTGCGGCATATGACGTCAGTGCGGCAGGTGTGACGACCAAGGACGAGGACGGTGATGGCAACCCGGACCCGACGTGGAGAGCGTCAAAGGGTATTCCTGCCAGCAAACGCAATGTGCAGACATGGGACGGCAGCGCTGGAGCCGTGTTCCCCACGGCTGGAGCCGGGAGCCAGACGGAAAAACTGGACCAGAGTTCGCGCGCACTGGCGCCAGCGACCTCCGAAGAGAACGTTGCGTATATCCTGGGAAGCCACGCGCTCGAGAAGAAGAACGGCGGCAAGTTGCGCGATCGCGATACCGCGCTTGGCGACATCGTGAATTCGTCCCCGATGTACATCAAGGACAGCGAGACGATCTTCGTCGGCGCGAATGATGGAATGCTGCATGCCTTTGATGCCGAGAACGGCACGGAGCGTTTTGCCTACGTTCCTGCAGGCATCAGCTTCGCCAATCTGGCGACGCTCAGCGATCCGCAGTATGTTCACAAGTACTTCGTCGACGGCCCGGTCGTCGTCAGCACCTCCAAGCAGACGCCCGGCAAGAACTACCTGGTTGGTGCGCTGGGCCGGGGCGGGAAGGGGTTGTTCGGACTGGATGTCACCAGCCCGGGTTCGTTCTCGAAGAAGAATGTGCTTTGGGACAAGACCGGGTCCGCCGCGCCTGCGAACATGGGCCAGGTCCTTGGTGATCCCCTGATCGTCAAGCTCAATGACGGGAACTACGGCGTCATCGCCGGCAACGGGGTCAACAGCGCGACTGGAACCGCCAGCCTGTTCATCATGAGCCTGACCACAGGGGCCGTGCTGAAGGAAATCGACACGGGCGTGACCGGCGATAACGGCCTGTCCGCCCCGCGCGGCGCGGATCTCGATGGGAACGGCACCGTGGACTATGTCTATGCCGGCGACTTGAAGGGAAACCTCTGGAAATTCGATGTCCATGACGGTGCGACGTCGGCCTGGGGAGTCTCCAATGGTGGCTCGCCGATGTTCGTGGCGCAGGACGCGAACAACAAGCCTCAGCCGATCACGACAGGCGTCGCCATCGCGCGCAACCCGACGACCGGTAAGGTTTGGGTGCTGGTCGGGACGGGCAGCTTCATGACCGCGGGAGACGTGAGCAATATGAGCGTCCAGTCGATGTACGGCATCATCGATGATGGAGTCGTTTCTGGCAGGGACGAGCTCGTCAAGCAGGAAATCGTCGTGACGACGACGAAGGATGGCCGCTCCGTGCGCGCGTTCAGCAAGCATGTCGACGCGCTGGCTGCCGGGAAGAAGGGCTGGTACATCGATCTTGACAAGCCTGCAGGTGTCGGCGAGCGCATCGTCAGCAATCCGAGCGTCCGCGGTACCGTGTTGCTTACGGCCAGCATGATTCCCCCCACGACGAACACCTGCGACGCGGGCGGCTCGGGTTACATCAATGCGCTTGATGCCTTCACGGGAACCAGCCTGGAGCAGGCCTACTTCGACAACAATGGCGATGGCAAGTTCGACGAGAACGACAAGGTGGAGGACAAGGACGGAAACCAGTTGCCGATCGGCTCCGTCGATGTCGGCGTCGGGATGCCGACGCTGCCGACGATCATCGACAAGCTGCTGGTCGTGGGTGGATCGAAGGGAACGCTGGCAGACATGAAGGTCAATCCCCAGGGCGGTTCGCCCAGGCGGATTTCCTGGCGCGAACTCATGAGGGATTGACATGGCACTGGCATACAAGGGCAAGAATGGGGGCGGCCACGGCGGCAGGCGGAGGCTGGTCAGCGGATTCACGCTCATCGAGTTGATGATCGCAGTTGCTATCATCGCGATCTTGGCGTCGATCGCCTACGCGAGCTATGAGTCGTCGGTCATCAAGACGCGCAGGGGCGCCGCAGCGGCCTGTCTCATGGAACGTGCTCAGTTCATGGAGCGCTACTACACGACCAACCTGACATACGTGGACGCGCCTGATCCGGCGGCTTGCGAAGCGGATGTGGCCCGATTCTATGTGGTGTCCTTCGACGGCGATCCTACCGCCAAGGCATTCAAGCTGCAGGCCGTGCCGCAACCGCCCCAGGACACCAAGGATGCCAAGTGCGGCACCCTGACCATCGATCAGACGGGGCAGAAGGGCAGGAGCGGAACCGCGGCGGTGGATGATTGTTGGTAATCGGTGCCGCAAATGAAGAAAGAAGCCGCCATCACTGGCGGCTTCTTCTTAAGGTATCTGGCGCCCGAAGTTGGACTCGAACCAACGACCCCCTGATTAACAGTCAAGTGCTCTAACCAGCTGAGCTATTCGGGCGGGGACGGGTATTTTAGGCGGTGGGGCGCCCGGGTCAAGCGAGGATGCCGCATTCCGGCAGGGTCGCCGCGAAGCGGCCTGCGGCGCGCGGCGGCCGTCGCTGCCGGTTCATTCGACGGCGAAGGGGCAGGGAGAAGGGGTGGTCCGGCGCTCCGTCCTCGCGCGCCCCGCGACGTTCACGATCACGCCGCCGAGATAGCCGTCCCCGCCGGCATCGCAGAGGCGGATGCTGACGTTGCTCCCGTACGCCCAGCCGCTGGGGAGGAACCGCACGCGCGTCCGGCCCGCGGTGCTGCGCAGCCGCAGCCCCCTGCCGATGCCCTCGAAATGCTGGAGCACCGCGTCGCGGCTCCGCGGCTGGGCGCTTCGGTCCGGGTCTGCGTAGATGATCCAGCCGTGGCTCCAGACCTCGTCGCCGCGGCAGGTGAGGCCGTCGCTGCTCGGGCAGACCGTGACGGGCTCCCGTGCCTTCACTGCTCCCAGTCTCGCCGAGGCGAAGGCGAGCGTCAGCAGGTGGTACGCGCTCGTTTCCCGGGTGCGCTGCACGATGCCCCCGAAGGCGGGAACGGCGATGGCCAAGACGATCGCAGCGACCGCAACGGTCACGACCAGCTCGACCAGGCTGAAACCGGCTTCCTTGGCGCTCATGCGTGGCTCCTTGCCGACGGTCCGGGCAGGTTAGGCGCCGTCTCCAGCGGCGGGTATCGGCCTCCGACCCGGTCCCGTGTCGGGAAACTCCAGCGTCCGCTGTGGGGGCGTTATGGCCTCGGTGGAGACAGGAACAAGGGAGCGTGGCCGGGAATCGGGCAATCCGGGGCTTCTTCGCCGCTCCCCGGCTTCCGCAAGCAGTTGCTTGCCCGGCCGTGCGGCCCCATGTCCAAGGACTCGCTAGACTGAACGGTCCCCCTGCATCCGCACGCCCATGAACGACACCCTCCACCCCGCAGGCTTCCAGCTCGTCGCGCCCTACCGGCCGGCCGGCGACCAGCCACAGGCGATCGGGAAGCTGGTCGAGGGCTTCGAGGGCGGGCTGGCGAGGCAGACGCTGCTGGGCGTCACCGGCTCGGGCAAGACCTACACCATCGCCAACGTGGTCCAGCAGGTGCAGAAGCCGACCCTGGTGATGGCGCCCAACAAGACCCTGGCGGCGCAGCTGTACGGCGAGTTCAAGGACTTCTTCCCGCACAACGCGGTGGAGTACTTCGTCAGCTACTACGACTACTACCAGCCCGAGGCCTACGTGCCCTCGTCGGACACGTACATCGAGAAGGACAGCTCGGTGAACGAGCACATCGAGCAGATGCGGCTGTCGGCGACCAAGGCGCTGCTGGAGCGTCGCGACGCGATCATCGTCTGCACGGTGTCGGCGATCTACGGCCTGGGCGACCCCAACGAGTACTTCAAGATGGTGCTGCACATGGTGCGCGGCGAGCGCATCGAGCAGCGCGAGCTGATCCGGCGGCTGACCGAGATGCAGTACGTCCGCAACGACACCGAGCTGCGGCGCGCCACCTACCGGGTGCGCGGCGAGGTGATCGACGTCCACCCGGCCGAGTCGGACGCGGAGGCGCTGCGGATCGAGCTGTTCGACGGCGAGATCGAGAAGCTGACCCTGTTCGATCCGCTCACCGGCGAGACCCTGCGCACGATCCCGCGCTACACCATCTACCCCAAGTCGCACTACGTCACCACCCGCCGCACCGTGCTCGACGCCATCGAGGCGATCAAGCAGGAGCTGCCGATGCGGCTGGAGCAGTTCTACGCGCAGAACAAGCTGGTGGAGGCGCAGCGGCTGGCGCAGCGCACCCAGTTCGACCTGGAGATGATGGCCGAGGTCGGCTACTGCAACGGCATCGAGAACTACTCGCGGCACCTGACCGGGCGCATGCCGGGCGAAGCGCCGCCGTGCCTGTTCGACTACCTGCCGCCGGACGCGCTGCTGGTGGTGGACGAGTCGCACGTGACCGTGCCGCAGGTGGGCGCGATGTACAAGGGAGACCGCTCGCGCAAGGAGACGCTGGTGGAGTTCGGCTTCCGGCTGCCGTCGGCGCTGGACAACCGGCCGCTGCGCTTCGAGGAGTGGGAAGGGCGCTCGCCGCGCACGATCTTCGTCTCGGCCACGCCGGGCAAGTACGAGAAGGAGAAGTCCGGCGACCAGGTGGTGGAGCTGGTGGTGCGGCCGACCGGCCTGGTCGACCCCGAGGTGGAGATCCGCCCGGTCGCGACCCAGGTCGACGACCTGCTGGGCGAGATCAACGCGCGCGTGGCGATGGGCGACCGCGTGCTGGTCACCACCCTGACCAAGCGCATGGCCGAGAACCTCACCGAGTACCTCGGCGAGCACGATGTGCGCGTGCGCTACCTGCACTCGGACGTGGAGACGGTCGAGCGGGTGGAGATCATCCGCGACCTGCGGCTGGGCAAGTTCGACGTGCTGGTCGGCATCAACCTGCTGCGCGAGGGGCTGGACATGCCCGAGGTGTCGCTGGTGGCGATCCTCGACGCCGACAAGGAGGGCTTCCTGCGCTCGACCGGATCCCTCATCCAGACCATCGGCCGCGCCGCG
The DNA here is from genome assembly GCA_041905645.1 of Luteimonas sp. Lineage (GTDB taxonomy): Bacteria > Pseudomonadota > Gammaproteobacteria > Xanthomonadales > Xanthomonadaceae > Luteimonas. The sequence continues at coordinate 25,182 of JAYRKR010000026.1, read as the reverse complement.
CGCAACCTGCGCGGCAAGGCGATCCTGTACGCCGACCGGGTCACCGATTCGATGCGGCGCGCGATCGACGAGACCGACCGGCGCCGGCAGAAGCAGATCGAGTACAACGCCGAGCACGGGATCACGCCGCAGTCGGTGCAGAAGCGGATCGTCGACATCATGGAAGGCGCGCGCCCCGAGCCGGGCGCCGCGAAGGCGGGCAGGGGCCGGCAGCGGCGGGTGGCCGAGGAGGCCGACGACTACGCGCGGCTCGATCCCGCCCAGGCCTCGGCGAAGCTCAAGGCGCTGGAGCAGCAGATGTACCAGCACGCCCGCGACCTGGAGTTCGAGGAAGCGGCGCGCGTGCGCGACCAGATCCGCCGGCTCAAGGACGCGACGCTGGCGGGGTAGGGCGCCGCGTGCGTCCGGGCGATTCCTCAGGTCGGGCGTCCACGCACGACGCGCCCTTTCGGGTCCTTGCCATGCCGGCTTCGCGGCTAGGGCGCGTAGGCGTCGGCGCGTAGTCCCGATCCACGGCCGACCGTCCGGGCGGCGGAACGGATGGGCTTGCAAGCCTTGTGGGAGCGGCTTCAGCCGCGAGCTTTCGAGCCCAGGGCAGCGGGAGGCCAAAGCTCGCGGCTGAAGCCGCTCCCACAGGGATCCAGGGGACGGGAGGACGGCTGGGCGAACTCGGAGGCCCTGGAACACAAACGGCGCGAGCCCGGGGGCCGCGCCGCGATCGGATCCACTCTCGCGAGTGGTGGGCGGTACAGGGTTCGAACCTGTGACCCCTACCATGTCAAGGTAGTGCTCTACCGCTGAGCTAACCGCCCGAAGGGACGCGAATTCTAGCCGCTGGGCACCCCGCAGACAAGCAATGGCGCGGCCAGGGTCGTCTCCGGCGCCGCGGTGCCCGTCCCTTCCATCGAGCCACCGGGGCGGCGGACCATCCCGGGCCCGGGCCGTTGCGGAAGCGACGGAAGTCGCGACGGGAGTCGTCGCGGATCCCGGGCGCAGTCACGATTCCCGTCGCTCCCACAGCCGGGGCGCGGGCGGTTGCGGAAGCGACGGAAGTCGCGACAGGAGTCGTCGCTGACCCAGGGCGCAGTCGCGACTCCCGTCGCTCCCACAGCCAGGGCGCGGGCCGTTGTAGGAGCGACGGAAGTCGCGACAGGAGTCGCCGCGGACCCGGGGCGCAGTCACGATTCCCGCCGCTCCCACAGCCGGAGCGCGGGCCGTTGTGGGAGCGACGGAAGTCGCGACAGGAGTCGCCGCGGACCCGAGGCGCAGTCGCGACTCCTGTCGCTCCCACAGCCAGGGTCCGGTTCGTCGGGATGTGAGTCCCGGTCGCCGCTCCCGCAACCGGCCCCGGCCCGCCGTGGCGGGAATCCGGCCTACGCCCCCAGCGCCGGGCTGCAGGTGAAGAAGCCGTTGAGCGTGAGCCGGCCGCGCGCGGGGTCGGTGTCGAGCCGCCCGGGCTGGCGGATGTCGCCGGAATGGAACAGCGCGCCGTCGTAGAAGATCAGCCGGTTCCATTTCGCCGGCACCGTCAGCAGCCGCTCGAACCAGGCGCTGGATCCGGCCATGTAGCCGCGCGCGATGCCGTGCTTCGCGCAGAAGGTCTCCGCATCGAGCCTGCCGGCGTCCTCGAACAGCGCCGCCATCTCCATCGGGAGCCTGCGCGGCGCATAGAAGCTGGTGCCGCCCAGCGCCGGGTCGCCGAACAGGTACAGCACCGAGGCGGCCACCCGCTGCCCGGGCGCGAACCCGAGCCGGTCGCGATGGCAGATGCACTGCCGCGGCTGCAGCTCGTCCGGCCGCAGCGTGGCCAGCGCCAGGCGGCTGTACATGCGCAGCGTGCGCCGCATGCCCAGCCGCGCACGCACGTGGCGGCGGAAGAAGTCGTCGAGCTGCGCCGAGAACGCATCCGGCATGCGCAGCTCCAGCCCGGGGTAGGCGTTGTGCGGCGCCATCGCGAAGCGGTCGCGCCGCGCGATCGCTTCCAGGCGCAGCCGCTCGGGATCGAGCAGGGCGTCGTCGACCACGTAGCAGGCCTGGCCGGGCGCGATGGGCAGGACCTGGATGTCGGGGCGCGGGTTGAACATCGGCGGGCCGGCCGGGGCGTACATGCGGATTCTAGGCCCGTGGGAGCGGCTTCAGCCGCGATCCCCGCGGATATTCCACGTCTCTCGTGGGAGCGACGGAAGTCGCGACGATCCTTGGATGCGCGGGCGGCCTGTCGCGACTTTCATGCACCCACAAGGCAGGGAGGGAAGCCTTTGCAGCCGTCCGGTTGGCGCCGCTCCGAGTCCGGGCCGCCGGCATTCCAAAGAAAAGCCCCGCCGGCGTCGGCCGGCGGGGCGCGGGAGAGAGCGGATTGCCGGCGCTCAGAACCGGTAGTTCAGGCCCAGCAGGTAGGTGCGGCCGTACTCGAAGTACTGCTTGGGCTGGTTCTCGCCGAAGCTGGACTTGAACGGCTCGTTGTTGACGTTGTTGACCTGCAGCAGGATCGACAGGTCCTCCAGCGGGCCGGACTGGAAGGTGTAGCCCATCTGGAAGTCGATCACCGTCTCGCCGTCGAAGTTGGTCTTGGTGCGGTCGCCGCCGAAGCCCTGCACTTCGCCCAGGAACGCCGAGCGCTTGCGCTGGCTCACGCGGGTGGAGAAGCCGTAGCGCTCGTAGTAGGCGGTGATGTTGGAGATGTACTTCGACAGACCCGGCAGCGCCTCGCCCGGATGGTCGGGGCCCAGTGGCTGGATGTCGCTGGTGGTGTCGGAGTAGTTCGCCGAGATGCCGAAACCCTCGAGCGGCTGCCAAAGCATGTCGAGCGGCACCGATACCGCCAGCTCGTAGCCCTTGAGCACGCCGCCCTGGCCGTTGACGGGCCGGGTGTAGGTGCCCACCGGGTTCGGCGGCGGGTTGAACGGGTAGTCGGCGGGGGAAAGCGTGGTGTCTGTGATGTCGAACAGGCCGACCTCGTCGTAGATGTAGGTCTTCAGGTCCTTGTAGAAGTACGCCACGCTCACGTAGCCCTTGTTGCCGTCGAAGTACTTCTCGTACGACAGGTCGTAGGCGTTGGCCAGCCACGGCTTGAGCGTCGGGTTGCCGCCGACCTTGGTCCACCACGGGATCTTCTGGCCCGGGTTGTTCGGATCGTCCGGGTTGGGCTCGCCGGTGAGCGGGTTGTTCGACAGCGACCGGTTGACGTCGACGTTGTCGTTCGCGCGCATCTGGTCCATGCGCGGACGCGCCATCTGCCGCGCCGCGCCGAAGCGGATGCGCTGGTCGGCCGGCAGCTCGAACGACAGGTTCATGCTGGGCAGGTAGTCGGTGTAGTGCGCGCTGCCGCCGATGGGCTGGCCGACCACGTTGGCCGGATAGGTCTCGAAGCCGCTGGAGCTCTGGTCGACGTTGACGGCCTGGATGCCGACGTTGCCCTTGACCGGGACCGGGCCGAGGTCGGTATTGACGTTGAGCTGGACGTAGGCGGTGCCGACCCGCTCGTCGACTTCCCAGTTCTTGTTGGCGATGTCGGGATGGTTGTTGCTGAAGCTGTTGTAGATCGTGTTGTAGGCGGCCAGCGCGTCGTAGCCGTAGATGCCGTCGACCGTGGCGAAACCGAACGAGGGATCGCGCGCGATGTCGGCCGGCATCGGGAACGCCGCGCCGTCCTTGCAGGCCTGCAGGCACAGGAACGCCTCGTTGGAGGAGCGGCTCTTGGTGCGGTCGGTCAGGTTGGCGCCGAACTCCAGGCTGCTGAACATGCCCGAGTCGAACGAGCGTTCGAGGTCGACGCGGATCGCGCTGAGCTTGTCCTTGACCCGGAAATCCTTGATGTAGCCGTCCTGGCCCCAGCCGCCGGCGTCGGTCAGGCGCAGGATCTCGGGGTCGGCGTAGTCGAGGCCGAAGTCGAAGTCGAAGAAGCCGTCGTTGCGGGTGACGTGCGCGCTGTCGGTCAGGCCGTCGACGAGGCCGGCGTATGTCTCGAGGATGCGCTCGTCGCGCTTGCCGCTGGACGTGCTCACGTCGGTGCGCAGGGTCCAGGCCTCGCCCAGCCGCAGCTCGTTCTTCCAGCCCAGCGCGAACAGCTTGTCGTGCTGCGAGTTGAAGTCGTTGCGCAGCACCGGGTCGAAGCCGGTGACGGTGAAATCGTCCGGCGTGCCGACCGGGTTGTTCAGGCCGAACTCCATGCCGCGCTTGTTCTGGTCCTTGTCGAACTTCGAGTAGAACACGTCCAGCACGGAGTGGAAGTCGTCGTTCGGCTTGAACTCCAGCGTGGCCATGAAGCCGTCGCGGGTGTTGTCGTCCTGGATGTCGTAGAGCTTGCCGCCGCCGAGGATGCCGGTGTTGCCGTCGTAGCCCCAGGCCTCGAACTGGTGCTGCTGCTGCGGGTTGTTCAGGTGCGCGTAGCCCAGCGCGATGCCGACGGTGTGGTCGGCGAACTGGTCGATGTAGGAGATGCTGTAGCGGCCGCCGTGCTGGTCGTCGCCGTTGTCGATCTTGTTGAGGTCGTAGCGGGCGTTGGCGGCCACGGCGCGCTCGCCGAACGACAGCGGGCGCACGGTCTGCAGGTCGACGGTGCCGGACAGGCCCTGGCCGACCAGCGAGGCGTCGGGGGTCTTGTAGACCACCACCTGGTTCATCAGCTCGGACGGGTACTGGTCGAACTCGACGCCGCGGTTGTTGCCCAGGCTCACCTGCTCGGTGCCGTTGAGCAGGGTGGTGGAGAAGTCGCCGGCGAAGCCGCGGATGTTGATCTCCTGCGGGCGGCCGCCGAAGCGCTGCGCGGTCAGGCCGGGCAGGCGCGCCAGCGAGTCGGCGATGGAGGTGTCGGGAAGCTTGCCGATGTCCTCGGCCGAGACCGCTTCGACGATCGAGGTCGACGACTGCTTGGTCTCGATGGCGTCCTCGATGCCGCGGCGGATGCCGGTGACCTCGACGCGATCGAGCGTCTTGGCGTCGGCCGGTTGCGCTGGCTGCTGCGCGGCGTCCGCGGGCGGCGCGTCCTGGCTCGCCGGCTGCTCCGTCGACTGCGCGCGCGCATTGGTCGCGCCCAGCAGCATCGCCGATGCCAGCGCAACGCTCAGCACATTGCGTTCGAGTTGCAACATCTCCCCTCCCAGTCGAATGTCGTCTTGGTGTTCGAATTGGACCCGGCGGCCACCCTGAGGGTCTTGTCCAGCCGAGTGCGTCGACGGCGAAAGCGCTGAAAACGCGGGGCAATAGTAGTCGTGGGGACGGCCGCACAAGTCGCCTTGCATACGTATTCATAGGCCTCGCGGCGCCGTCCCGGGTTCATGATCCTGGGGCGTCGGCCGACCCGGGATACCGCTTCGGGCGCGCCGTAACCGCTTCCACGGAACCGGCAGGAGAGAGCATGCGGCCGCGATCGGCGACATCGGGACGGAAGGGCGGCTGGCCGAAGCGGATATGCGCGGCAGCGCTGGGCCTCGCGCCGCTGGCGGCGTTCGCCGCGGCGCCCGCGCCGGCGACGGGCGACCTGCACGTCCCGTCGCCGCAGTGGCGCGACCAGGTCGTGTACTTCGTCATGACCGACCGCTTCGACGACGGCGACCCGGCCAACGACGACCAGGGCACCGGCGAGTACGATCCCGCCGACGGCGCGAAATTCAGCGGCGGCGACCTGGCGGGCCTCGCACGGCGGCTCGGCTACATCCAGGGCCTGGGCGCCACCGCGGTGTGGATCACGCCGCCGGTGGCCAACCAGTGGTGGAACCCGCGCGTGCGCTACGGCGGCTACCACGGCTACTGGGCGTCCGACTTCACCGCGGTCGACCCGCACCTGGGCAACCTGGACGACTACCGCGCGCTGTCGCGCGCCCTGCACGGGCGCGGCATGTACCTGGTGCAGGACGTGGTGCTCAACCACGTCGGCGACTGGTTCTCGTATCCACGCGGGTGGACTCCGGGCAAGCCGGCCGAGGGCTTCGTGCTCACGCCGGACGGGCAGGGCCGCACCGCGCCCGCGCAGGCGCCGTTCTCGCGCAACGACGCGCGCGACCCCGCGCAGCGCGCCGAGGGTGTCTACCACTGGACGCCGGACATCACCGACTACGACGATCCGCGCCAGTTGTCGGACTGGCAACTCGCCGGGCTCGACGACCTCGACACCGCCAAGCCGGAAGTGCGTCGCGCGCTGCGCGCGGCCTACGGCGGCTGGATCCGCGACGTGGGCGTGGACGCGTTCCGCCTCGACACCGCGTTCTACGTGCCGCACGCGGACCTGCGCGACTTCATGCGGTCGGACGATCCGCAGGCACCGGGCATGGCGCGCGCCGCGGCGGCGACCGGGCGCGACCACTTCCTGGTGTTCGGCGAGGGCTTCGGCATCGACCGCGGCTGCGAGGACGTGCAGGAGCGGCGCATCGAGGGCTACGTGCGCGACGCCGACGGCCCGGTGCTGCCGGGAATGCTCAACTTCCCGCTGTACGGCGCGCTGTCGGAGGTGTTCGCGCGCGGCGCGCCGACCGCGCGGCTGGGCTGCCGCATCCGCCTGGGGATGCAGCGCCACGCGCACCCGGAGCTGATGCCGAGCTTCGTCGACAACCACGACGTCGACCGCTTCCTCGCCGGCGGCAGCGAGGCGGCGCTGAAGCAGGCGCTGCTGGCGATCATGACGCTGCCGGGCATCCCCGTCGTCTACTACGGCACCGAGCAGGGCTTCACCGGGCAGCGCGCGGCGATGTTCGCCGGCGGCTACGGCTCCGGCGGGCGCGACCACTTCGACGCGCAGGCGCCGCTGTACCGCTACCTACAGGGCGCGATCGCGCTGCGCAGGCACCACAAGGTGTTCTCGCGCGGCACGCCGACGGTGCTGCGCGAGGACGCCGCCGGCGCGGGGGCGTTCGCCTACCGCATGGACGGGGAGGACGGCGCGGCGCTGGTGGCGTTCAACACCGCCGACCACGAGGTGCTGCTCGACAACCTGGATACCGGCCTGCCGCCCGGATCGGTGCTGCGCGGGCTGTTCGGCATCGGCGGCACGCCCGCGGACCTGGCGGTCGGCCGCGATGGCAAGGCCAGCCTGCGGCTGCCGGCCCGCAGCGGCGACGCGTGGCAGGCGAGTCCGGTGCCGGCGGCGACCGCGACGCGGCCGGCCGGCGGGTCGGAGCGGGCGCGGGCGGCGATTGCGCTTGCTCCGCTGCCCGCGGCGGCGTTCGACGGCGATTTCGAGGCGTCGGGGCATGCCGGCGGGGTCGGATCGTTCCGGCTGGTGGTCGACGGCGACCTGGCCTCGGCACAGCTCGTGCGGCCGGGCGCGGACGGCGGCTGGCGGGCGAGGGTGGACACGTCGGCGATGCTCGACCCCGCGGTGGAGCACGCGCTGGTGGCCTGGTCCGATGCGCCCGAGGCCGTCTCGGAGCGCCGCGGCTTCCGCGTCGCGCGGCAATGGCGGCTGCTGGCGGACGTGGTCGATCCCGCGGGGGACGACCATGGCCCGCAAGGCCGCTATCGCTATCCGACCGACGCGAGCTGGGGCGACCACCGCCAGCTCGACATCGAACGCGTGCGCGCCTACGGCGCCGGCGGCGCGCTCAAGGTCGAGCTGCGCATGCACGACGTGACCTCGCAATGGTCGCCGCCCAACGGCTTCGACCACGTCGCCTTCACCGTCTTCCTGCAGCTGCCGGAGCGCAGCAGCGGCACCGATGCGATGCCGCTGCAGAACGCGGCGCTGCCCGATGGGATGCACTGGCAGTACCGCCTGCGCGCCAACGGCTGGAGCAACGCGCTGTTCGCCGCCGAGGGCGCATCGGCGACCGCGGAGGGGCGCGCGGTGTCGCCGGGCGCGGGGATCCTGGTCGACCGGGACGCACGCACGGTCAGCTTCGTCATTCCGGCGCGTGCGCTGGGCAACCCGGCGACGCTGTCCGGCGCGCGGCTCTACGTCTCCACCTGGGACTACGACGCCGCGCCGCGCCCGCTCCGGGCCGAGGCCGGCCCGCACGCCTTCGGCGGCGGCGACGGCGGCCGCGATCCGCTGGTGATGGACGACACCGGTGTCATCGTCCTGCGCTGACCCTCCCCGCCGGCGGCGCGAGCAGGAAGCGCAGCGGCACGTCGAGCCGCGCGTGCCAGGACTTCTCGGAGTGGTCGGCGCCCGGGTACACGCGCGAGCTCCAGTTGCGGCCGTCGATGTAGCCGCGCGCGCGCATCGCCGCGTCCATCCGCTGCTGGTAGGGCGCGTAGGCCGCGTCGAGGGTGGCGGTGCCGTGGTCGAAGTAGAAGCGATGGGTGGCCGGGTCCGGCAGGTGCGCGCCGAGCCAGTCGACCACGCAGCCGTCGCAGGCCGGCCAGTGCGAGGACAGCGCCGCCGCGCCGCCGAACACGCCGGGGTACTCGGCCACGGCGTAGGCCGAGATCAGCCCGCCCATGCTCGAGCCCATCGCGAAGGTGTCGTCGCGCCCCGGCAGCGTGCGGTAGTGCGCGTCGATGAAGGGCTTGAGCTCCTCGACCACGAAGGCGAGGTAGTCGTCCGAGACGATGTCCTTGCGCGGCACCGGCGCGAAGGCCTCCACGCCGGTGGGCATGGGATCCATGGTGACCGCCTTCTCCGGCATGTACTCGCCGATGCGCTGCGGGGTGTTCCAGATGCCGACGACGATGGCCGGGCGGATCTCGCCCTTCTCGATCAGCGCGGTCATCACCTCGTCGACGCCCCATTCGTCGCCGGTGTAGGCGTGCTTGGGGTAGAACAGGTTCTGGCCGTCCTGCGCGTAGACCACGGGATAGCGGCGGGCCGGGTCGGCGTCGTAGCCGGGCGGAAGCCAGACGTCGACGTTGCGCGGGGCGACGTGGCGCGACGGAAAGCCGTCGTGGTGGCGCAGGGTGCCGGTGACGCCGGGCGGCGTGGCGGTGGCGTCGCCCGCGGCGGCGGGCTTCCTCGCACCGGCGGCGTCGGCGTCGTGCGGCGCGGTCGTGCAGGCGGGAAGTGCCAGGCAGGCGCAGAGCAGGGCGGCAAGGGTGATCTTCATGTGGATGGCGTGCCGTGGCTGGGCAGGCGAGGATGTCAGACGCAGGGGGATCGTGCACGGTGCGCTGCGCCAGATGCCTTGGCCGGCACGGCGAGCCGCGCCTTCCCGAAGCCGTCGTTCCCGCGAAAGCGGGAACCCAGCGACTTTCCTTGGAGCGCCAGGATGGTTCCGCGACGAAAAGCTGCAAGCCGCTGGGTTCCCGATTTCGCGGGAATGACGATGTCGGAGGAATTGGAGTGACAGGAATCCGGAGAGGGCGAATGCGGCATGCGAACTGGAAACGCTGGCTGGTGCTGACCTGCGCGATCTTCGCGCCGGGGATCGCGCCGGCGGTGGCGGCGGGCACGCGGCACGCCGACGCGACGACGACCCTGCTCGCCGACGGCATCGAGGTGCGCAGCGGCGGGACGCTGCTGCGCGTGGACGCGATCGGCGACGACATCCTGCGCGTGCGCATCGCCGCCCGCGGCCGCCTGCCGGAGGATGCATCCTGGGCCGTCCCGGCGGAAGTCCGCGCCGCGCGCGTGCCGGTGCGGGCGCTCGACGGCGGCGCGGCCGGCTTCCGCACCCGTTCGCTGGTGGTGCGCGTCGACCCGGCCTCGCTGCGGTTGGTGGTGGAGGACGACGACGGCCGCGTGGTCTGCGCGGACGCCGGGCGGCCGGTGTCGTTCGACGGCGCCGCGTACGAGCTGCGCAAGGCGCTGCCGCAGGCGGAGCACTACTACGGCCTGGGCGACAAGACCGGCCCGCTCGACCGCCGCGGCGGCGCGTTCGTCGACTGGAACACCGATGTCGGCCGCTTCACCGAGGCCACCGATCCGCTCTACAAGTCGATCCCGTTCTTCGTCGCCACGGGCGGCGAGGGCGGCAGCTACGGCCTGTTCCTCGACAGCACCTGGCGCAGCTGGTTCGACTTCGGCCGGCGCGACGCCGATACCCTGGCGATCGGCGCCGACGGCGGCCCGATCGACTACTACCTCGTCCGCGGGCCGACGGTGAAGGACGTGGTGCGGCGCTACGGTGACCTGACCGGCCGTGCGCCGCTGCCGCCGCTGTGGTCGCTGGGCTACCAGCAGTCGCGCTACAGCTACATGTCGGCCGACGAGGTGCGCGGGATCGCCGCGCGCCTGCGCCGCGAGCGCATTCCCACCGACGTGGTCTGGCTCGACATCGACTTCCAGGACCGCAACCGGCCGTTCACCACCAACCCGGAGACCTATCCCGACCTGCCGAAGCTGGCCGCCGACCTGCGCGGCGAGGGCATCCGCCTGGTCGCGATCACCGACCTCCACGTCGCGCGCGCGCCTGGCCAGGACTACGCGCCCTACGACAGCGGCGTGGCAGGCGACCACTTCGTGCGGCGGCGCGACGGCAGCGAGTACGTCGGCACCGTGTGGCCGGGCGATTCGGTGTTCCCGGAGTTCACCCGCGCGGCCACGCGCGCCTGGTGGGGCGGGTTGTACCGCGGCTTCGTCGATGCCGGCATCGCTGGATTCTGGAACGACATGAACGAGCCGGCGCTGTTCGGCACGCCGACCAAGACCATGCCGCCCGACGTCGTCCACCGCATCGACACCGACGGCTTCGCGCCGCGCACCGCATCGCACGCGGAGATCCACAACGTCTTCGGCATGGAGAACACCCGCGCGACCTTCGACGGGCTGCGCGCGCTGCGGCCGGACGAGCGCGCCTTCGTGATGACGCGCGCCAGCTACGCCGGCGGGCAGCGCTACGCGGTCACCTGGACCGGCGACAACTCCTCGACCTGGAGCCACCTCAAGCTGGCGGTGTCGCAGACGCTCAACCTCGGCCTGAGCGGGTTCGGCTACACCGCGGTGGACGTCGGTGGCTTCACCGGCGGCGCGTCGCCGGAGCTGATGACGCGCTGGTTCCAGCTGGCGGCGTTCATGCCGCTGTTCCGCGACCACTCGGCCACCGACGCACCGCGCGCCGAGCCGTGGGTCGACGGCCCGGAACACACCGCGATCCGCCGCCGCTTCGTCGAGGAGCGCTATCGCCTGCTGCCCTACCTGTACGCGCTGGCCGACGAGAACGCGCGCACCGGCGCGCCGCTGGCGCGGCCGGTGTTCTACGAGTACCCGGACGCGGCGTCGCTGCCCTGCGACCAGTCGATGAGCTTCCTGCTCGGCGCCAAGCTGCTGGTCGCCGCCTCGCCGACCCCGGAATCCCCGCAGGACTACCGCATCTGCCTGCCGGCCGGCGGCTGGTTCGACTACTGGACCGGGCGCGCCGTGCCCGCCGGCGAAGCCGGCAAGCCGCGCGTGCTGGTGGAGACGCCGAAGCTCGACCGCCTGCCGGTGTTCGTGCGCGCCGGCACGATCCTGCCGCGGCAGCCGCTGGTGCAGAGCACGATGGAAACGCCGGACGGCCCGCTGCGGCTGGACGTGTACCCGGGCGAGGACTGCGAAGGCGCGCTGTACGCCGACGACGGCCACAGCCTGGGCTATGCGCGCGGCGAATTCCTGCGCCAGCGCGTGCGCTGCGAGGCGACGGCCGATGGCCTGGAGGTCGCGTTCGACGCACGCGAAGGGCGTTTCGCGCCGTGGTGGAAGCGGATCGAGGTGGTGGTGCACGGCTGGCAGGGCACGGCGCGGGTGGAGCAGGGTGGCCGCGCGATCGAAGCGGCCACCGGCGCCGATGCCGGCACGCTGCGGTTCGCCGTCGACGACCAGCCCGCCGCGACGCGCATCTCTCTCCACCGCCGCTGAACCAGGCGCGCGTCGCTGAACGCCGTAGGAGCGCCCCGCGGGCGCGATGCTTTTCCGGTAACGCTGATCGCGCCCATGGGGCGCTCCTACAGGAGGCGTGCCGGGTTCCGGGGCTTGGCGGCGTCGGGGACGGAACCCCGGCCTAAGGCGGATAGGCCCAGGCCAGGAACGCCGGCAGCATCCGCTTCCACGCCTCCTGGTTGTGGTGCCCGCGCCGCAGCAGGAAGTAGGCGACCTCCGCGTCGCGCGGCGCGTGATCGGCCGCGCCCATGTCGACGCTGTAGCCGAGCTCGGCCAGCCCGCGGGTGCGGAAGCCGTCGTCGGCGCGATAGCCGAGGACGAGGTCGCGCAGGTCGTCGACCGCGTCGTTGATGCCGTCGTGGTCGCGGTCGTCCTCGTCCTCCGAGTCGCCGATCGCGAACCAGAAGCGCGAGCCGGTGCGCTTGCCGCCGGCATCCACCATCCGCTGCGCCAGCCGCGTGCGCATCGCCGCCCGGTCGCTGCCGCGTTCGGCCGGGATCCAGAACGAGGGCGAGAACGCGCCGACGCGGCCGAACGCTTCCGGATACTGCCAGCCGAGGTTGAACGCGTTCAGCGCGCCGAGCGACCAGCCGAGGATGGTGCGCCCGGCCGCCTCGCGCCGGGTGCGGTAGTGCGCGTCGACCTGCGGCACCAGGCGCTCGACCAGCCAGCGCGAGTAGGCATCGGCCTTCGCGCCGACCGGGCCGTAGCGGGTGTCGCCGACCAGGCTGCGCCCGGCCCCGCGGTCGGACAGCCCGTAGGCGCCCATGCGGTCGGGCGGCATGTCGATGGCGACGACGATGGCCGGCGCGATCGCGCCGTCGCGGCGCAGCTGCGCGAGCGTGGCGGCGAAGCCGACCGCGTCCCAGTCCTGGCCGTCGTTGACGTACAGGACGGGGTAGCGGCGCCTGCCGTTCGGGTCGTAACCGGGCGGGAGGTGGACATGGGCCTTGATCGGCACGTCCGAGACGCCGGGGGCGGGGAGCAGGAGCGTTTCCGCGGCAGGCGTCTCTCCCGTCACGGCCGTCGCGCGCGTTCGCGCGGCTGGCTGCGTTGCTCCTCCTTCGCCATCCGCGGCACGATCGCTCCCACCGTCGTCATCCTCAACGTCGTCATCCCCGCGAAGGCGGGGATCCATGGACTTTGGCGCGGCGGAATCAACGTCCTGGGATCCCCGCCTTTGCGGGGACGACGCCTTGGGAGCATCGATGGCGGGCTCGACGACATACACCACCACGGACCGCGGCGGCACTTCGAACGTCCCGGACTGCGCGTCGTACCGCGCCTGTTCCACAGGACGCCGGTCGACGGCGCCCGGCGCGGGCGGGCCCCGCTGGGGCGCCGAGGGGTTTGCCCCGGCCCCCCGCCCCGCCAACCCCGGCCCGGCGACGTCGGCGTTCACCAGGTACAGCACCTCGTCGAAGCCCGCGCCGGGATAGCCGCGACCGTCGATGTGCGCGCCGACCACCGTGCCGTCGCCGAGGCCGGCAGGCAGCAGCCGCAGCCGCCGCTCGACGTCGTCCGCGGTGCGCAGCCGGAACAGCGTCGAGCTCGCGCGGATCCGCAGCAGGTCGCGGAAGGCGTCGCGCGTCCAGGCGATGTCGCGTGCCGCCGGCTTGATGCGCGCGTCGGCGAGCACCGGCTCGAGCAGCGGATAGTCCGCGCCGTTGTCCGATGCCGGCGGCAGGCCGCTGCCGAAGTGGTTGTCGGCGTACGTCCAGTCCAGCCGGTTGAACCAGTCGCCGGAGTCGAAGCTGTTGCGGTCCAGCGACTTCGAACGCAGCAGCTCGATGCCGGCATGGTAGTAGGCCACGCCCTGGCTGAGCGCGACCACCGCGGCGCCGAGCATCTGCACGCGCGCGCGCTCCTCCGGCGAGGTGTCGCGCGGCAGCCGCAGTGCGTCGATGTCGAACAGGGTCTGGTTGTCGTGGTTCTCGACGTAGTTGACCACCTCGCCGGGCTGCGCGGCGTAGCCGGCCGGCTGGTCGCCGTAGTCGATCGACGACAGCGTGGCGCGCGCGCCGCCGGCGGTGGTCGTCACGTAGTCGCGCAGCGTGCCGGCGAGGCCGGCGCGGACCAGATCGGCAGCGTGCGCCAGCGCCGCGCGCGCGGCAGCGGCGTCGCCGGCCATCGCGTTGGGGGCGTAGCCCAGGCCGTTGAGCCAGCCCTGGTCGCGCACCAGCGCCGCGCCGCGGTCGCCGGCCGAACCGCCGCGCAGGGCGTCGCGGGCGCGGTCGCTGAAGGTGCCGATGCCCGAACCGCCCAGCGACAGCTGCGAGGCCTGCACGAAGCGTGCGCCGTCGGCGACCTCGCCGAAGTTCCAGCCCTCGCCGATCAGGTCGACGTGGTGGCCGGCCTCGGCGTCGACGCGCGCCTGCAGGGCCTCCATCGCCGCGCGCGGCTGATGGCCCATCAGGTCGAAGCGGAACGAGTCGACGTGGTAGTCGCGTGCCCAGCGCGCGGCGGTGTCGATCATCAGCTTCGCCATCATCGCGTGCTCGGTCGCGGTGTTGGCGCAGCAGGTGGACGTCTCGACCTTGCCCGCCGCGTCGAGCCGCTGGTAGTAGCCGGGCACGATGCGGTCGAGCACCGAGCGCGGGTCCTGGCCGGCGGCGTGCGCGTGGTTGTAGACCACATCCATGCCCACCCGCAGGCCGGCGCCGTGCAGCGCCGCCACCATCGCGCGGAACTCGCGGACGCGCACCGCGCCGTCGGACGGGTCGGTGGCGTAGCTGCCCTCGGGCGCGCCGTAATGCCAGGGGTCGTAGCCCCAGTTGAAGCAGTCGCGATCGGCGACGGCCGTCACCGCGGCCTGCTGGCGTTCGCTGTCGGCCGGCGCGTCGGCTTCGACCCTCGGCGCGACGCAGCCGCGCTCGGGCACGCTGGCGAAGTCGAACACCGGCAGCAGGTGCACGTCGGTGACGCCGGCTTCGGCCAGCGCGCTCAGGTGGCGCATGCCGGCCGAGCCGGTGTCGGTGAAGGCCAGGTACTTGCCGCGGTGCGCGGGCGGGACGCTGGCGTCGCCGATCGAGAAGTCGCGTACATGCAGCTCGTAGACGACCATGTCGGTCCGTGCGTGGACGGTGGCCGGCGCGCGTTCGGCGTCCCAGCCCGCCGGCTTCAGCGCCGCCCCGTCGAGCTCGCCGATCCAGCTGCGCGCCGAGTCGACGGCCAGGCTGGCCGAATACGGATCCGTGACCCGGTTGCGCACCAGGCCGGCGCCGGGGACGAACACGTCGACGAGGTAGGCGTAGTAGCCGCCGGTGAGGTCGCCGGGCAGGCGGACCGACCAGGCGCCGGTGCGCGCGTCGTGTCGCATCGCGTGCACGGCGGTGGCGCGCCCGGCGCCGTCGGGATACAGGCACAGCGACACCGCGCGCGCCGTCGGCGCCCAGAGCCGGAACGCGGTGGCGCCGTCGCGCGCTTGCACGCCGAGGTCGTCGAGTCGCGTGGCTTCGGCGTACAGGTCGTCGAGCAGGCCGGGCGATTGCACGGCCGTGGCGTCGAGCACGCGACCGTCGTCGCCCTCGTGCACCAGCAGCAGCTGGCCCGCGAGCAGGCCGGCCAGGCGGGCGGCGTCGGCCGGCCGCAGCGCCAGCACCGGGCCCTTGCCGACGAAGGCGAAGCGCGCGGCGATCGCTTCGGGCAGCGGCGCGTCCGGCACCGCCAGCTCGAGCGCGCCGTCGGCGCCCGCCACCCGCGTGCCGGGCCGGGCGAGGATGCGCGGTCGCACGGCGTGGTAGAGCCGGAAACGGCCGCCTTCGCCGGCGCCCGGCCACTGCAGGTGGTCGCGGTCGAGCCAGTAGGCGCGCGCGTCGACGGTCGTCGCGCGGGCCGGGTCGAGCACGGCCTGGAAGCCGGCATCGCAGGCCGATCGCGCGGGCGCGCCGCCGGCGCGCGCGCTTCCGCATGCCGCCAGCGCGGCCAGCAGCCCCAGGCCCGCCATCCGTGCCGCGAACCGCATCCGCAGGGGATGGCACGCGCCGGTGCGCACGCCTATGCTGGCGTCTCCATCGGCAGTGCGCGCGGCGACCGCGCCGCGTGCGAGAGAGGCGGAAAAGTCCATGGCGGAAACCCTGGTTCGCGACATCGTGATCGTCGGCGGCGGCACCGCAGGCTGGATGACGGCCGCGGCGTTGTCAAAGGTGCTCACGCGCGGCTACGCGATCCGGCTGGTCGAGTCGGACGAGATCGGCACGGTCGGCGTCGGCGAGGCCACGATCCCGATGATCAAACTGTTCAACCAGGCGCTGGACCTGGACGAGAACGACTTCGTCCGCCGCACCAAGGGTTCGTTCAAGCTCGGCATCGAGTTCGTCGGCTGGGGGCGCGAGGGCGACGTCTACCACCACGGCTTCGGCAAGATCGGCCAGGACCTCGGGCTGGTGCCGTTCCACCAATACTGGCTGAAGATGCACCAGGCCGGCAAGGCCGGCCCGCTGGAAGCGTACTCGATCAACACCGAGGCCGCCTTGCAGGGCAAGTTCATGCGCGCGGTCTCCGACCGCCCCAACTCGCCGCTGGCCGACATCGCCTACGCCTACCACTTCGACGCCGGCCTGTACGCGGCCTATCTGCGCGAGTACGCCGAGGCGCGCGGCGTGCGCCGGGTCGAGGGCAAGGTGGTCGACGTCGGCCTGCGCGGCGACGACGGCTTCATCGAATCGGTGACGCTGGCCGACGGCCAGCGCCTGGAGGGCCAGCTGTTCGTCGACTGTTCCGGCTTCCGCGGCCTGCTGATCGAGCAGGCGCTGCATGCCGGCTTCGAGGACTGGTCGCACTGGCTGCCCTGCAACCGCGCGGTCGCGGTGCCCTGCGCCAACGCCGGGCCGACCACGCCGTTCACCCGCTGCACCGCGCGCGGCGCCGGCTGGCAGTGGCGGATCCCGCTGCAGCACCGCATGGGCAACGGCTACGTGTTCTCCAGCGACTTCATCAGCGAGGACGAGGCCGCGGCGACCGTGCTGGCCAACCTCGAGGGCGAGCCCCTGGCCGAGCCGCGCACGCTGCGCTTCACCGCCGGCAAGCGCAGGAAGTTCTGGAGCCGCAACTGCGTGGCGATCGGGCTGTCGGGCGGCTTCATGGAGCCGCTGGAGTCGACCAGCATCCACCTGATCCAGTCGGCGATCGCGCGGCTGACCGCGTTCTTCCCGCACCAGGGCTTCGACCAGGCCGACATCGACGAGTTCAACGCGCACTCGGACTTCGAGTTCGACCGCATCCGCGACTTCCTGATCCTGCACTACCACGCCACCGAGCGCGACGACACGCCGTTCTGGGACCACTGCCGGACCATGGCCGTGCCCGACTCGCTCAGGCGCCGCATCGAGCTGTTCCGCGGCAACGGCCGCGTGTTCCGCGAGGGCAACGAGATGTTCGCCGAGCCGAGCTGGGTGCAGGTCATGCACGGCCAGCGCATCCATCCGCGCGGCTACCACCCGCTGGTGGACCTGCAGCCGGAGGAGAAGATCGCGGGCTTCCTCGACGGCGTGCGCGGGGTGATCGCCAAGTGCGTCGACGTGATGCCGCGGCACGACGACTTCATCGCGCGCAACTGCGCGATCGCCGAGATGGCCTGAGCGCTCCCCGTTGCCCGTAGGAGCGCCCCATGGGCGCGACAGGCTTCGCGGGCATGCAATCGCGCCCATGGGGCGCTCCTACAAGGATGCGTCAGGTCGCGATGGCGGCGTAGAACACGCCATGCGCCGGCATCGCGAGCCGCCCGCCCGCGATCGTGCCGGATGCCAGCCCGTGGTCGTCGACCGGGCGCAGCGACCCTGCGTCCACCGGCAGGGCCCACTCCACCGGCTGCGCGGAAAGGTTGAACGCCACCAGCAGCCGCTCGCCGCCGAGGCTGCGCTCGAAGGCCAGCACCGGCTCCGGCGCGTCGAGGAAGCGGATGTCCCCCGCGACCAGCGCCGGGTGCGCCCTGCGCCAGCGCAGGAACCGGCGCGACAGGTTGAGCGCCGAATGCGGATCGGCGTCCTGCGCGGCGACGCTGATCGCGCGGTGCGATTCCGGGATCGGCAGCCAGGGCTCGCCGTCGCTGAAGCCGGCATCGGCGGCCGCGGTCCACGGCATCGGCGTGCGGCAGCCGTCGCGGCCCTTGAAGGTCGGCCAGAAGGCGATGCCGTAGGGATCGCGCAGCGCCTCGAACGGGACGTCGGCCTCGTGCAGGCCCAGCTCCTCGCCCTGGTACAGGCAGACCGATCCGCGCAGCGAGCACACCAGCGCCACCATCTGCGCGGCGAAGTCGCGCGCGGCGCCGTTGCCGCCCCAGCGCGTCATCGCGCGCTCCACGTCGTGGTTGGAGATCGCCCAGCACGGCCAGCCACCGGGCATGCGCGACTCCAGGGTGCGCGCGGTGTCGCGGATGTAGGCGGCGCTGAAGTCGTCGGTCAGCAGCTCGAAGCTGTAGCCCATGTGCAGGCGGCGGTCGGTGATGTACTCGGCCATCGTCGCCAGCGAGTCCTCCGAGGAGATCTCGCCGATGGTGGTGGTGCCCGGGTAGCGGTCGAGCAGCGCGCGCAGCTCCTCGAGGAAGCCGAGGTTCTCCGGCTGGGTGTTGTTGTGGTAGTGGTACTGGAACGCGTACGGGTTGTCGGGGCTGAAGCCGCGGCCGGTGCGCAGCTCCGGCGGCTTGGGCGGGTTGTCGCGCAGCGCGCGGTCGTGGAAGCAGAAGTTGATCGCGTCCAGGCGCATGCCGTCGACGCCGCGGTCGAGCCAGAAGCGCACGTTGTCGAGCGTGGCCCGGCGCACCTCCGGGTCGTGGAAGTTCAGGTCCGGCTGCGAGGAGAGGAAGTTGTGCAGGTAGTACTGCCCGCGCCGCGGCTCCCACTTCCAGGCCACGCCGCCGAAGATCGACAGCCAGTTGTTGGGCGGGCTGCCGTCGGGCCTGGCGTCGGCCCAGACGTACCAGTCCGCCTTCGCGTTGTCGCGGCTGGAGCGGCTCTCGCGGAACCAGGCATGCTCGCTCGAGGTGTGGCTGAGCACCTGGTCGATCACCACCCGGATGCCGAGCGCGTGCGCCCTGGCCAGCAGCAGGTCGAAGTCGGCGAGGGTGCCGAACAGCGGATCGACGTCGCGGTAGTCGGCGATGTCGTAGCCGAAGTCGGCCATCGGCGAGCGGAAGAACGGCGAGATCCAGATCGCGTCGACGCCGAGGCCGGCGACGTAGTCGAGCTTCTCGACGATCCCGGGCAGGTCGCCGACGCCGTTGCCGTCGGTGTCGCGGAAGCTGCGCGGGTAGATCTGGTAGATCACCGCGCCGCGCCACCACGGCATCGCCGACTGCCGCGCCCCGTCGCCGGGGCGCTCCGCCGCGCGCGTCGCCGGGTCTTCCCCTTCCGCGCGGGGCAGGGCAGGGTGTGGGGAATCGATCGGGCTCATGCGATGCGGGCTCGTTCCGGGGCGGCGACGGAACCGCGCGTCGATGCCGTGCGCGGGCGGGCGACACTATTCCACACGGCCGCGACGGGCGCGCGGCGCGCGTAGGAGGGCCGGCGATGAATACGTATGCAGCTGGCCGTTGTGCGGCCGCACCAGCCACTAGCATGGCGGCCACGCATGCGCTCCGCGCGTGCACGGCCGTGGCTGCGCGGAGGACGTGGATGGGGCGGAAGCTGGCGATGACGGGAATCCTGACCTGCGGGCTGCTGGCGATCGCCGCGCCCGCGCCGGCCGCGCCGGCCGCGCCGCCGCGGCACGACGGCCTGTCCTGGCAGGGGCGGTCCGCGACGATGGAGGAAGGCGGGGAGGGCTGGCGGCTGCGCATCGAAGCCGCCGGCGCCGCGCCGCGCACGGTCGCGATCGCGCCGCAGCCGCTGGCGAGCGACACCGCCAGCGCGCTGTTCGACGGCCTGTTCGCGCTGGCCCAGCAGGAGATGGTGCAGGACCGGGTCGCCGCGATCCGCGACGGCGCCTTCGACCACGGCAGGCCGCTGCCCTGCGACTGCTACCAGACCGGCGAGAAGTGGCCCTACGTCTGGACCCGCGACCTGAGCTACGCCGCCGACCTGACGCTGGCGCGGCTGGACCCGGAGCGCGTGCGCCGCTCGCTGCGCTTCAAGCTTTCCGACGTGCGCGACCCGGCGCTGCCGCAGGGGCTGTACGTCGCGCAGGACACCGGCTCCGGCGGCAGCTGGCCGGTCAGCACCGACCGCGTGGTCTGGTTCCTCGCCGCGCGCCACCTGCTCGACGACCGCGCCTTCGCCGACGAGGCCTGGCGCGCGCTGCGCGACACCCTGGCGCAGGACCGCGCCTACGCCTTCGACCCGGACATCGGGCTTTACCGCGGCGAGACCTCGTTCCTGGACTGGCGCGAGCAGACCTACCCGGCGTGGACGAAGGAGGACGTGCGCTTCATCGCCGAGTCGTTCGCGCTGTCGACCAACGTGCTGCACTACGACGCACTGCGGCTCGCGCGGGAGCTGGCGAGCCGGCACGGTGACGACGCGGCCGCGGCGACGTACGCCGCGCAGGCCGACGCGCTCGCGCGCCAGGTCGACCGGCGCTTCTGGAACGAGCGTCGCGGCATGTACATGAGCTACATCGGCAGCGCCGCGCACCCGGTGCCGTACGAGGCCTACGACCTGCTCGGCATCTCGCTGGCGGCGCTGTCGGGCGCGGTGCCGGAGGCCCGCGCGAGGCGGGCGCTGGAAAACTACCCCGCCGTCGAGGCCGGCAGCCCGGTGGTGTGGCCGCAGCACCGCGACGTGCCGATCTACCACAACCGGGCGATCTGGCCCTTCGTGAGCGCCTACGCGCTGGAGGCCGCGCGCAAGGTCCGTGCGCCGGAGCGGATCGAGCACGAGCTGCGCTCGCTCGTGCGCGGAGCCGCGCTGGCCGGTTCCAACATGGAGAACTACGAGTTCCTCACCCAGGCGGTGCACGTCGACGACGGCGCGCTGTCCGGCCCGGTGGTCAACTCGCCGCGGCAGCTGTGGTCGGTGGCCGGCTACCTCGACATGGTGATGCGCGGCGTGTTCGGGCTCGAGGACGACGGCCGCGTGGCGCCGATGCTGCCGGTCGGACTGGTGCCGATGCTGTTCGGCGGCCGCGAGGCGATCTCGCTGCGGCTGGCCGGCCGGACGATCGAGCTGCGGCGGCCGAAGACCCTGGACGGCAACCTGCTGGTCGCCGGGGCCACGCGCCGCGAAGGCGAGCGCACGATCGTCGAGCTGCGCGCGGACACGGTCGATTCCGCACCGCTGAAGCTGGACGTCCCGCAGTTCCCCCCGGCGACGCCGGGCGCGCCGCGGGTGCAGCGCACACGGCAGGGCTGGCGGGTCGAGGCGCCCGGCGCGGATTCGCTCTACGTCGACGGCGCGCTGCGCGGGCCGGTCGGCGACGGGGTCGTGCTGCCGCTGCGCGATGCGGCGCAGTGCCTGAGCGTGACGCGCACCGGCGTCGACGGCATCGAATCGCTGCACGGCCCGACGGTGTGCGTCGGCGACCCGGCGGAAATCGCCAGTGGCTGGCCGCGCCGCTGGACCGCGCCGCGCAGCGGCCGCTGGCGCGTGGCCCTGCGCTACGACAACCCGAACGGGCCGATCAACACCGGCGTCACCGCGGCGGTGAAGCGGCTGTCGGTGCGCTGCGGCGACGCGCCGGCGCAGCTGCTGCCGGTGGTGATGCCGCACAGCGTGGGCGAACAACGCTCGACCTCGGCCACCTTCGCGGCCGCGGCCGGACAGGCCTGCGTCTTTGCGCTGCGCGACGGATTCAACATGAGCGACCTGCGGCATTTCGCCCGTTACACGGGTGGCAAGGGAGGGGCGGAAGGGCCGCTCAACGAGGCGAAGGTGGGTGCGATGGAGATCAGCGGCGCGGAGAATGCAGTGGCGGGCGGCGTCGGGAAAAATGCACAGGTCGTTGCCCGGGATGCGGCACCTTGAGTCGCCGCCTCTCTCTCCGGCGTCATCCCCGCGAAGGCGGGGATCCATGGACTTTCATGCAGCAGCGGGAAGTCTGTGACTGGTGGAAAGACAAGGGCAACGTCCATGGATCCCCGCCTTCGCGGGGATGACGGGCGAAAGAGAATGAAGCATCGTGGCCGGCGCCGACGACATGGCCGCCGGAACCACGAAACACCAAGGACCCACCAACGCATGACCACGAAACCGCACCTGACGTTCTGGCAGATCTGGAACATGTGCTTCGGCTTCCTCGGCATCCAGTTCGGCTTCGCGCTGCAGAACGCCAACGTCAGCCGGATCTTCCAGACGCTCGGCGCCAGCATCGACGACATCCCGGTGCTGTGGATCGCCGCGCCGTTGACCGGGCTGCTGGTGCAGCCGATCGTCGGCTACTGCTCCGACCGCACCTGGACCCGCTTCGGCCGCCGCCGTCCGTACTTCCTCGCCGGTGCGGTGCTGGCGACGCTGGCGCTGTTCGTGATGCCGAACTCGTCGATGCTGTGGATCGCCGCCGGCACGCTGTGGCTGCTCGACGGCTCGCTCAACATCTCGATGGAGCCGTTCCGCGCCTTCGTCGGCGACCAGATGCCGCCGCGCCAGCGCCCGGCCGGGTATCTCATGCAGAGCTTCTTCATCGGCCTGGGCTCGGTGGTGGCGAGCATGCTGCCCTGGCTGCTCGCGAAGCTGGGCGTGGCCAACACCGCCGGCCCCGGCGAGGTGCCGCCGACCGTGCACTACGCCTTCTACCTCGGCGGCGCGGTGCTGCTCGGCGCGATGCTGTGGACGGTGCTGCGCACGCGCGAGTATCCGCCCGAGCAGCTCCACGCTTGGGACGAGGCGCCGGCGCTGCCGCGCCGGCACGGCGACCCGGCGCGCGCGCGCCGGCACGCCGCCGCCTGGCTGCTGGTCGGCGCGATCGCGGTCGCGCTGATCGCCTGGCGCGGCTGGGACAGGCAGCTCTACATCCTCGCCGGCCTGTTCCTCGCCTACGGCGCGATGCTGCTGGCGCGCACCGTCCTGCGCGGGCAGGGCGCGTTCTCCGACATCGTCGACGACCTGCAGGACATGCCCGACGCCATGCGCCAGCTGGCGGTGGTGCAGTTCTTCTCCTGGTTCGGCCTGTTCGCGATGTGGATCTACGCCACCGCCGGCGTCGCGGCGAGCCACTACGGCAGCAGCGACCCGACCTCGGCCGCGTACAACGAGGGCGCGAACTGGGTCGGCGTGCTGTTCGCCGCCTACAACGGCTTCGCCGCGCTGGCGGCGATCGCGATCCCGTGGATGGTGCGGCGCTGGGGCCTGCGGGTGAGCCACCTGGTCAACGTCGGGCTCGGCGGGCTGGGCATGCTGTCGTTCGTCGTCGTCCGCGACCCGCACTGGCTGCTGCTGTCGATGGTCGGCGTCGGCTTCGCCTGGGCCTCGATCCTCTCGCTGCCCTACGCGATGCTGTCCGACAGCGTGCCGGCGGCGAAGATGGGCGTGTACATGGGCATCTTCAACTTCTTCATCGTCATCCCGCAGCTGGTGGCGACCAGCCTGCTCGGCTTCCTGCTCAAGACCTTCTTCGGCGGGCAGCCGATCCAGGCCCTGGTGATCGGCGGCGCCAGCCTGCTCGTCGCGGGGCTGTGCGCACTGCGGGTGAAGGTGACGGCGGAGGCGTGAGGCTTGTGTCATCCCGAGCGCAGCGAGGGATCTGCTTCTCTCCGCGTCCAGGTATGCATGCAGCAGATCCCTCACTGCGTTCGGGATGACAACATCGTATTTCCGGGAAGAAAAGCCATGACGATCCGCGCCGCGCCATTGCTGATGCTGCCCCTCTTGCTGTCCGCATGCGTGCACGCGGACGGGCCTCCGCAGACCGCCGGAGACTACTACGGCACGCTCGAACCCTTCGCCGGCGACGCGGTGTACTTCGTCGTCACCGACCGCTTCGTCAACGGCGACCCGTCCAACGACCACCGAGACCAGGGCGGCGCGCACCGCAGCTTCGATATCCCGGTGCACTGTCCGGACGGCATCGACGGCAACGTCGGCTATCTGGGCGGCGACTTCAGGGGCGTGGCCGACAACGCCGCCTACATCCGCGACATGGGCTTCGGCGCGGTCTGGATCACGCCGATCGTCGACAACCCGGACGAGGCCTTCACCGGCGGCGATCCGATCAGCTGCGGCAGCTCGCTCACCGACCGCGGCAAGACCGGCTACCACGGCTACTGGGGCGTGAACTTCTACAAGCTCGACGAGCACCTGCCCAGCCCGGGGCTGGACTTCGCCGGATTCACCGGGGCGATGCACACGCAGGGGCTCAAGGTGGTGCTGGACATCGTCGGCAACCACGGCTCGCCGGCGTACACGATGCCGAAGGAGCAGCGGATGTTCGGCAAGGTGTACGACCGCGACGGCCGGCTCGTCGCCGACCACCAGGACCTGCCGCCGGACAGGCTCGATCCCGCGCACAACCCGCTGCATGCCTTCTACAACACCGGCGGCGGGCTGGCGCAGCTGTCGGACTTCGACGAGGACAACCCGGCGGTGCTCGACTACCTCGCCGGCGCCTACGAGCAATGGATCGGGCAGGGGGCCGACGCGTTCCGCATCGACACCATCGGCTGGATGCCGGACGCGTTCTGGCACCGGTTCACGACCCGGATCCGCGCGAAGCACCCGGGCTTCTTCATGTTCGGCGAGGCCTTCGACTACGACGCCGGCAAGATCGCCGGCCACACCTGGGCGCGCAACGCGGGCGTGAGCGTGCTCGACTTCCCGCTCAAGCAGGGGCTGGACGAGGTGTTCGGCAGGAAGCAGGCCGGCTTCGAACGGCTCGTCGAGCCGCTGCACCTGGAGCACGGCCCGTACGCCAACCCGTACGAGCTGATGACCTTCTACGACAACCACGACATGCCGCGCATGGACGCCGGCGACGCCGGCTTCATCGACGCGCACAACTGGCTGTTCACCGCGCGCGGGATCCCGGTCGTCTACTACGGCTCGGAGACCGGCTTCATGCGCGGGCGCGCCGAGCACGCCGGCAACCGCAGCTACTTCGGCCAGGCGCGCGTGGACGCCGCGCGCGCCAGTCCGATCCGCGCCGCGCTCAAGCGCATCGCGCAGGTCCGCAAGGCCTCGCCGGCGCTGCAGCGGGGGCTGCAGGTGGACGTGCGGCTGAAGGGCGACGAGGCGGTGTTCTATCGGGTGTACGAGCACGGCGGCGTGCACCAGGTCGCCCTGGTGATGCTCAACAAGAGCGATGCGGCGCGGGCCGTGGTGGTGCGCGACTGGCTGCAGCCCGGTGCGTGGCGCGATGCCTTCGACGGCTCGACGGTGGAGGCGGGCGGTGCACTGCGGGCGGATGTCCCGGCGCACGGCGTGCAGGTATTCCTGCTCGACGCGCCGGTGACGCGCGCCGACCTGCGCGCGCGGCTGGACGCGCTGATGGCCAACAAGTCCAGGCCGGAAGCTTTGTAGGAGCGATGGAAGTCGCGGCCGGAGATCCCGGTCGCGACTTCCGTCGCTCCTACAGCCGCTCCTGGGAGCGCTGCG
>JAYRKR010000025.1:36520-38087 GCA_041905645.1 Luteimonas sp. | reverse complement strand
GAGCCCTTGTCCCCGGCGGATGCAAAAGCTCGCGGCTGAAGCCGCTCCCACAGGCTCTGCGCGAGGTGGCGGCGTATCCTGACGGTTCCGCACCGGAGGCAGACATGGCCACGCAGCGTTACCGCATCGAACACGACAGCATGGGCGAGCTCAAGGTGCCCGCCGATGCGCTCTGGGGCGCGCAGACGCAGCGCGCGGTGCAGAACTTCCCGGTCTCCGGCCGGCCGATGCCGCGCGGCTTCATCCGCGCGCTGGGGCTGGTGAAGGCGGCCGCGGCCGGGGTCAACGCGGACCTGGGCCTGCTGCCCAAGCGCATGGCGAAGGCGATCCGCGCCGCCGCGCTGGAGGTCGCCGGCGGCGCGCACGACGCGCAGTTCCCGATCGACGTGTACCAGACCGGCTCGGGCACCTCGTCGAACATGAACGCCAACGAGGTGATCGCCACGCTCGCCACGCGCGCCCTGGCGAAGGATTCGCGTGCGGTGCACCCGAACGACCACGTCAACCTCGGCCAGAGCTCGAACGA
Source organism: Luteimonas sp. (assembly GCA_041905645.1). Classification (GTDB taxonomy): domain Bacteria; phylum Pseudomonadota; class Gammaproteobacteria; order Xanthomonadales; family Xanthomonadaceae; genus Luteimonas. The sequence goes on along the minus strand of JAYRKR010000025.1, from coordinate 37,561 downwards.
CGTCATCCCGACCGCCATCCGCGTCTCCGCGCAGCTTGCGGTGGTGGAGGACCTGCTGCCGGCGCTCGAGCACCTGCGCAGGACGATCGACGGGCGCGCCCGGGCGTTCGGCAAGGTGGTCAAGACCGGCCGCACCCACCTGATGGACGCGATGCCGCTGACCTTCGGGCAGGAGTTCGGCGCCTGGTCGTCGCAGCTGGCCTCGGCGCAGTCGCGGATCGAGGACGCGCTCGGGCGCCTGCGCCGGCTGCCGATCGGCGGCACCGCGATCGGCACCGGCATCAACGCCGACCCGCGCTTCGGCAAGGCGATGGAGAAGGCGCTGTCGGCGCTGGCGAAGACGAGGTTCGAGTCCGCCGCGGACAAGTTCGAGGGGCTGGCCTCGCAGGACGACGCGGTCGAGCTGTCCGGGCAGCTCAACGCGCTGGCGGTGGCGCTGATGAAGATCGCCAACGACCTGCGCTGGATGAATTCCGGTCCGCTCGCGGGGCTGGGCGAGGTCGAGCTGCCGGCGCTGCAGCCGGGCAGCTCGATCATGCCTGGCAAGGTCAACCCGGTGGTGCCGGAGGCGACGGTGATGGCCTGCGCGCAGGTCATCGGCCACCACGTCGCGACCACCGTGGCGGGGCAGAGCGGCAACTTCCAGTTGAATGTGACCCTGCCGCTGATCGCGTCGAACCTGCTCGACTCGATCGGCCTGCTGGCCAGCGTGTCGCGGCTGCTGGCCGACAGCACCATCGCCGGCATGAAGCTGCGCCGCGACAACGTGTCCGCCGCGCTCGACCGCAACCCGATCCTGGTCACCGCGCTCAACCCGATCATCGGCTACGAGAAGGCGGCCGCGATCGCCAAGCGAGCCTACAAGGAAGGCAGGCCGGTGCTGGACGTGGCCCTGGAGGACAGCGGGCTGCCGGCGGCGGAGCTGAGGAAGCTGCTGGATCCGGCCGCGCTCACGCGCGGCGGCATCCACGGCAAGGGCTGAGGCCCCGGAGCTGCGACGTCTGCTGCCGTTGCTGTCGTAGGAGCGACGGAAGTCGCGAT
>JAYRKR010000025.1:0-36510 GCA_041905645.1 Luteimonas sp. | reverse complement strand
GATCCCCGGGATCTCGGGGAAAGCTTCGCGACTTCCGTCGCTCCTACGACAGCTGGAAGCCGACGATCGCCGTCGGGCTCAGCGTGCGTTCTCGCGCAGCCAGCGCTGGGTGTCCTGGAGGCGGTAGAAGCCCGAATCGGCGGCCAGCTGGCGCAGCCAGTTGCCGTGCCCGGCGCCGTAGATCACCAGCACGCGGTCGCCGGGCTCGGTCCTGCGCACGATGTTGTTGAAGATGTAGAGGTTGCGCCCGAACCACAGCATCGTCCAGTTGGCGCCGATCGGGTCCTGCTGCGTGCCGTACAGCCCGATACGGAAATACGACCGCGCGTTCGCGGCGAGCCACTCGGGCGAGTTGAGCCGCAGCAGCATGTCGCGCACGCTGCCCTGGTCGAGCACCCGCTGGTCCTGCGCGGCAACCTCGTCGCCGATGCGCAGGTCCTCCTTGCGCTGCGCCTGCTGCCCGTGGCGCTCGATCGCCTTGAGGTAGTTGATGCTGTCCTCGTCCTTGACCGGCCCCAGGTCGCTCCAGTCCACGGCGATCACGCCGGGGAGCCCGGCGTCGCAGGCGATCCGGTAGCCGAGCTGTTCGACCTCGTCGGGCTCCAGCGGGCGCTTGCCGTGGCAGGAGGCGGCGTATTCGCCGTCGATGCGCGCCTGCGACGCGGTTTCGACCTCGACGAAGACCTTGGTCGGGCGATAGCGCTCGACCAGGCGCGCGACCTCGGCGATCTCGCGCTGGCGCTTTTTGGCGAGGACGTCGTCGGCCTTGGTGTTGTGGACGTCGCGACCGGGATTGTTCATGTGGTAGCTGCCGAGGAACAGGAAATCGGCAGTGGGGGCGGGGTCGGCGGCGCGCGCGTCGGGCCACGGCGCGGCGGCGAGCAGCGCGAGCGCGGCGACGGCCGCGAGCGACCGGAATTTCCCGGGCAGGGGCGGGGACGTGGGCGTGGGCAAGCGGGTTCTCCCGTTGATGGAATGGCGCGGCACCGGTCCGCGCGGCGTCAGTGGTCGTCCCTGCAATCGTCGATGTCCGACTGGTCCATCGTCGCGTAGGGCCGGAATGCCGGCAGGCTCGCGGCCAGCTGCTGCTGCGTGCGCAGCAGCGGCGGCAGGCGGTCGCAGATCGCCAGCGCGCGCTGTTCGAACTTGCGGGCCTCGGCCTCGATCTCCTCCCCGACCCGGTCGCCGTTGCCGGTGAACGCGCCGCGCAGCGCCTTGCCCGCGGCCTGCATGCCGAAGCCGGCGCCCTGCACGCCGATGCCGGCGCCGGTGCCGGCGACGTTGATGATCGCGGCGCGGTAGCGCAGCAGCAGGGCGCGCTGCGTGGCGTCCACGGCGATCTTGTCGCCGCCGACCAGCAGGTCGCCCTGCGGGGTGATCTCGGCCTTCGGCAGGCTGTCCTTGCCGGACAGCTCGAGGTTGTGCGTCGCCAGGCCGTCGCGCACCTCGCGCATCGCCCGGCCGGCGATGCCGTCGTCGGCCGGGCCCTGCGCGGTCGCATCGGCGCCGGGCTGCGCGGCCGGCTGGTCCTGCCGCGCGCAGGCTGCGAGCAGGGCAACGCAGGCGGTCAGGGCGAGGAGGGCGGTGCGTGGGATGGTCATCGTCGCGGATTTCCGATGGAGGGGCGGGTGATTGGCCGGAAGCGCATCGGCCGGCAAACCGGTGCCGTCCCGAGTTCGGCGAGGTCCGTCGAGCGCGTGCAGCCGGATCCCTCGCCGAGCCCGGGATGGCGAGCGGGCGGAAGGCGTCGCTAGCGCTCGCGCGGCAGGTCGACGCGGCCCGTCACGCCGGAGTGGTCGACGTCGCCGCTGCCGGTCGAGCGCACGGTGAGGTCGCCGCGCACGCCGTCGACGTCCAGGTCGCCCGAGCCGATCGAGCCGACGGTGACGCTGCCGCCGACGTCGCGCAGTTCCACGTCACCCGAGCCGATCGAACCGATCTCCACCGGTCCGCGCGTGCCGTGGACCTCGAGGTCGCCCGAGCCGATGCTGCCGACGCGGGTGGGCCCGCCGATGTCGCCGGCCTTGGCGTCGCCGGAGCCGACCGACAGCAGCTGCAGCGCACCGGCGCCGTCAACGTTCACGTCGCCCGAGCCGACGGCGGCGGTCACTTCGCCGCGGATGCCGCTGGCCCTGCCTTCGCCGGAGCCGACGTCGAGGCTGGCGGCGCGCACGCCCTGGACGCTGCCGTCGCCGGAACCGATGTCGAGCTGCACCATCACCTCCGCCGGCACGCCGGCGTGCAGGGCCATGTAGGCGTAGCGGTTGCCGAAGAAGAGGCCGCCGAAGCTGCCTTCGCGCTTCGCGGTGACGACCAGCTTGTCGCCGTCGCGGCGCTGGGTGAGCGTGAGCCGGGACAGTTCGTCCTCGCTGGACGCGCAGGCGCGGCCCTCGATCCTGCCGTCGCCGGGGCGCACGTCCAGGTCGTTGCCGCCGATGTCGAAGCGCACCGTCTTCACGCCAGCCAGGTCGAGCTGCAGGTGGCGCGGCTGCTGGTGCTCGCAGTGCGGCTCGTCGGCCTGCGCGGCCAGCGGCAGCAGGAACAGGGCGCCCAGGATCAGTTTCCGCATCGTATGCCTCCTCCCGTGGATCCGGGCGCGGGGCCGCGCCGGCCCCGCGCCATTGCGTGCGCGAGGCCGGTCAGTCGGCCAGCTCGCGGCGGCGGCGCAGCTGGATGGCGCCGTAGATCATCAGCGCGCCGGCCACCGCGCCGATCCACAGCGCCGGCGTGGCGAGCGTGGCCAGCTGGCTGGTCGCGGACAGGTTGTCGAGGACGTCCTGCAGGTTGTGGCTGCCGGCATTGCCGCCGATGGCGTCGCGGTACACCAGGTCCATGCCGGGCACGGTGCCCAGCAGCAGGCGGCCGACGACGTTGCTCCAGAACCACGAGCTGTCGAGCTTGAACAGCTCCATCAGGTCGAACCAGCTGACGAAGATGCCGGCGAACAGGGGGACCATGATCGCCCACAGGAACGGCTTGCTGTGCGACCACGCCGAGCACAGCATCAGCCAGCCGATCGTCGGCAGCGCCCACAGCGCGTACACCGGGATCCACGCGATGCTGCCCGCGGCCACGTCCAGCGGGTTGGCCGGACCCCACAGCAGGGTCCAGGGGTTGCCGCCGTGGAACAGCACCACGATGCTGATCATCACCATGAAGCCGAGCATCGTCGCGATCGAGGCCGCCACCGCCAGCAGCGGCGCGACCAGGGCGACGCTGGCGACCTTCGACAGCACCGTCTGCGCGTCGGAGACCGGCAGCGACTTCCAGAACAGCACGCTGCGGTCCTTGCGCTCGTCGTACAGCGTTCCGAGGCAGTAGAAGAAAGCCACGAACGCCAGCACCACGAACGGCCAGGCCGAGCTGAGGAACAGGGTCAGGTCGATGCCCTGGGCGAACTGGACCATGTCCTCGGCGCTCATCCGGCTGGTGAGCTTGCCGATGTCCAGGCCGTTGACGTTGAGTCCGTCGATCTGGATGTCGCCGTTGGCGACGGCGCGGTGCGCCGCGACCAGGCCGAAGACCAGCATCATCAGCGTCAGCAGCAGCGAGATGCCGCCGGCGATCAGCGGCGCCCACAGGAACCCGCCCTTGTGCTCCCAGAATTCGCGGCGCAGCAGCAGCCGGAACTTGTGGGTGGGGTGGACCGGCGCGGCGGCGGGCGTCGCGGCGGGGGTGGCGTCGAGCGCGTTCATGCGTAGGTTCCCTTCATGGTGGCGACGAACAGGTCGGCCAGGCCCGGACTGCGGATCTCGCCGAAGCGGGCGAGCTGCGCCTGCGGCACGCCGTCGAACAGCATCACGGTCTTGCCGAACGGCAGCGCGCGCTCGTCGATCGGCCGCAGCGCGCGCGCCGCCTCGGCCTGGTCGGCGTTGACCAGCACCTCGGTGAAGCGCTCGCCGACCGCGTCCATCGGCGCGTCCAGCACCACCTTGCCGGCGCGGATGAACATCACGTCGGTGAGGATGTGCTCCACTTCCTCGACCTGGTGGGTGGTGATGACGATCGTCTTCTGCTCGTCGAAGTAGTCCTCCAGCAGGCGCTGGTAGAACTGCTTGCGGTAGAGGATGTCCAGGCCGAGCGTCGGCTCGTCGAGCACCAGCAGCTTGGCGTCGATCGCCATCACCAGCGCCAGGTGCAGCTGCACGATCATGCCCTTGGACAGCTCGCGCACGCGCTGGCCCGGCTTGAGCTGGGTGTTGGCGAGGAAGCGCTCGCAGCGGGCGCGGTCGAAGCGCGGGTGCACGCCGGCGACGAAGTCGATCGCCTCCTTCACCCGGATCCAGCGCGGCAGCACGGCGACGTCGGCGATGAAGCAGACGTCGTTCATCAGTTCGTCGCGATGGGTGCGCGGGTCCAGGCCGAGGACCCTGAGCTCGCCGTCGAACGGGGTCAGGCCGAGCATGGCCTTGAGCGCGGTGGTCTTGCCGGCGCCGTTGGGGCCGATCAGGCCGACGATCCTGCCGGCGCCGATCTCGAAGCCGGCGCCGTCCAGCGCCACCGTGTTGCGGTAGGCCTTGCGCAGGCCGCGCGCGGAGACGACGTGCCCGTCCACCGTGTCTTCCCGGGCGTTCATGCCGCACCTCCGTCGCGCAGCGGCCCGAGCAGGTCGTCCGTCGACAGGCCCAGCCGCTGGATGCGCTCGAGCACCAGCGGCCATTCCTCCTTCAGGAAGCGTTCGCGTTCGTTCGACAGCAGCTTCTTCGATGCCTCTTCCGTCACGTACATGCCCAGGCCCCTGCGTTTTTCGACCAGCGCTTCGTCGGCGAGCTCCTGATAGGCGCGCGAGACGGTGATCGGGTTGAGTTGGTATTCGGCGGCCACCTGGCGCACGGAGGGCAGGGCGTCGCCCGGCTTGAGCACGCCGTCGAGCATCATCGCCACCACCCGCTCCTTGAGCTGGCGGTAGATCGGTGCGCCGTCGTTCCACTGGACTCCGCTCATGGCTCAGCTCCGGCCGCCGCGACGCAGGCCCTGCGCGAACGAGAAGTAGGGGACGGCCAGCGCGCTGCGGACCTGGCGCGCGTGGCGGCGGTGCTCGCTGGCCTGCTCGCGCCGTTCCCGGTCGGCGTCGTCGTCGGTGGCTTCCAGGGCGGCGTCGAGCACGGCCTGGGCCGACACGGCGGCGGCGAAGTCCAGCGCGCTCGCGATGGTGTCGTCGAGCGAGGCGCTGGCATCGAGCTGGGCCTCGAACCTGCGGGCGCGGGCCTCGATGGCGACGGCGCGGGCCTGGGCGGCATCGGCACGCGCATGGACGGCGGCCTCGAAGCCGGCGGCGTCGCGCCTCGCGGCCGCCACGGAGGCGCTGCCGGCCGGCAACTCGGCACCGGCGTCGACGTCCTGGCCGGAGCGCACCGGGGAGGCGGCGAGCAGCGCGAACACCAGCATCAGGCCGGTGGCGGAGAAGGCCAGCATCGAGTTGTGGAGCTTGCGGTTCATGATGAACGTCCTGCTCTGGGTAATCGGTGTTGTATGCAACTATAACACCAGAACACGGCATGTCAACGGATTTCGGGTCCCGGGCGACCCAACTGAAGTCATGGTGGTCGAAGTCCGGCGCCAGATGCCGCTTTGTCCAATAAAAATCAATCAGTTGCACGATCTGGCCCGGCCCGTGCCCGGCGCGTGGGCATTCCTCGACCCATCGCCGGCGCGGCTCGCCTGCGCGCCGCGAGCGGTGAGCGCGCATTCCGGTGGCCGTCTCGAAGGGGGCCTGGATCCGGAAGCGGCGAGAACCGGCACCGGAAGGGATTCGTGCGCGGTCCGCTGCGGTCGGGCGCGCTCGTGCAGGCGCAACGGCCGGTCCGCGGACGGTGGCGCTCGCCGTTTTCCCGAGCGGGGCCGTCGTCGGCGACGCGTGCGGCGGTTCAGCGGCGCGATTGCCCGCGCCGCGCCGGCCCGCGACAATAGGGAGATTCGCGCCGCAATCCGCAGGCGTCGTACAGGAGTGGTCCCGGATGAAGTCTCCGCTGCGCGGCGCCGCCGCGCTGTTGATCGCAACGGTCGCGCTGGCGGCCACGGGCGCGTCGGCGCAGGACAAGCAGGCCCTGTCCGGCGACCGCGACAAGGCCAGCTACATGGTCGGCATGGACGTGGCGAAGTCGCTCGCGCCGGCCGCCGAGGACCTCGACCTGGCCGCTTTCGAGCGCGCGGTGCGCAACAGCTTCGACGGCGGCAAGCCCTTGATCGAGGAAAAGGACGCGATCGAGACCGGGCAGGCGCTGATGCAGCGCGTGGTCGCGCGCAGCGGCCGCCCGGTACCCGGCCTGCCGCCCGGCGCGCAGCCGCCGGCGGTGGACAAGGCCAAGGTCGGGCTGCTGGTCGGCACCGACATCGGCCGCTCGCTCGCCCCGCTCAAGGACGAGATCGACCTGCCGGTCGTGATGCAGGCCCTGCGCACCTCGCTGGCCAAGGGCCAGACGCTGCTCAGCGACGCCGAGGCCGATGCCGTGCGCAAGTCGTTCGGCGAGCGGATGCAGGCGAAGATGCAGGGCCAGGCCGCCGAGGCGGCCACGCGCAACGCCGCCGAGGGCGCGAAGTTCCTCGCCGCCAACAAGTCGGCCAAGGGCGTGTTCACCACGCCGTCGGGCCTGCAGTACATGGTGCTGCGCCAGGGCGCCGGCCGCCGTCCGCGCCCGGACGACAAGGTCCGCGTCAACTACCGCGGCACCCTGCTCGACGGCACCGTGTTCGACAGCACCGAACAGCACGGCGAGCCGGCCGAGTTCGGCCTCGACCAGGTGATCCCCGGCTGGACCGAGGGCGTGTCGATGATGCCGGTCGGCGCCAAGTACCGGTTCTGGATCCCCGGCGAGCTGGCCTACGGCAAGAAGGGCAACCCCGCGATCCCGCCGAACTCGACCCTCGTGTTCGACATCGAACTGCTCGACATCCTCTGACCCCGTTCCCCTGCCGGCGCGCCGCCGGCGCCTTCAGCACACTCCCCGGAGCCCCATCGACATGATCCCCCGCCACCGTATCGCCGCCGCCAGCCTGCTCGCCGCTTCCCTGGCGCTCGGCTTCGCCGCCTGCAAGCCGATCGACAAGGACGCGAAGAAGGACGCCAAGGCCGATGCGGCCGCGGACGCCGACATCGCGAAGACCAGCGGCCTGAGGACGGAGAAGGACCAGGCCAGCTACATGGTCGGCATGTCGCTCGGCAAGTCGCTGCAGCCGATCAAGGACGAGGTCGACGTCGACACCGTCATCAAGGCGATGAAGACCGTGATGTCGGGCGGCAAGCCGCTGCTCAGCGACGAGCAGGCGCAGAAGGTCGCGCAGGCGTTCGACCAGCACCTGCAGCAGAAGCGGGTCGCCGAGGCCGCCGCGGCGGCGAAGAAGAACGCCGGCGAGGGCGAGGCCTTCCTCGCCGCCAACGCGAAGAAGCCGGGCGTGCAGACCACGGCCTCCGGCCTGCAGTACCAGGTGGTCACCGAGGGCAAGGGCCCGAAGCCGACCGCCAGCGACATGGTCAAGGTCCACTACAAGGGCGAACTGCTCGACGGCACCGTGTTCGACAGCTCCTACGACCGCGGCGAGCCGGCGCAGTTCTCGCTGCAGCAGGTCGCGCCGGGCTGGGCCGAGGGCGTGCAGCTGATGCCGGTGGGCAGCAAGTACAAGCTGTGGATCCCGAGCAAGCTCGGCTACGGCGAGCAGGGTACCCCGGGCGGCCCGATCCCGCCGAACGCGACGCTGGTCTTCGAGGTCGAGCTGCTCGACATCGTCAAGCCGGGCGCCGACGCGACCGCCAAGTAGGGACCGCGCATGCGAGTCGCGATTTTCGGCACCGGCTACGTCGGCCTCGTCACCGGGACCTGCCTGGCCGAGGTCGGCCACGACGTGGTCTGCGTCGACATCGACCAGGCCAAGGTCGACGGCCTGGACAACGGCATCGTCCCGATCTACGAGCCGGGGCTGGAGCCGATGGTCAAGGCCAACCATGCCGCCGGGCGCCTGCGCTTCACCACCGACGCCGCGCAGGCCGTCGCGCACGGCGAGGTGGTCTTCATCGCGGTCGGCACGCCGCCCGACGAGGACGGCAGCGCCGACCTGCAGTACGTGCTGGCGGTGGCGACGACGATCGGCACCCACCTGCAGCGGCCCGCGATCGTGGTCGACAAGTCGACGGTGCCGGTGGGCACCGCCGACAGGGTGCGCGCGAGGATCGCCGACACCCTGGCCGCGCGCGGCGCCGACATCGCCTTCGACGTGGTCTCCAACCCGGAGTTCCTGAAGGAGGGCGCCGCGGTCGAGGACTGCATGCGACCCGACCGCATCGTCATCGGCGCCGACAACCCGCGGGCGGTGGAGAAGCTGCGCCGGCTGTACGCGCCGTTCAACCGCAACCACGAGCGCATCGTCGCCATGGACGTGCGCTCGGCCGAGCTGACCAAGTACGCCGCCAACGCGATGCTGGCGACCAAGATCAGCTTCATGAACGAGATCGCCGGCATCGCCGAGAAGGTCGGCGCCGACGTCGAGATGGTGCGCCACGGCATCGGCTCGGACCCGCGCATCGGCTGGCACTTCATCTATCCCGGCGCCGGCTACGGCGGCTCGTGCTTCCCCAAGGACGTGCAGGCGCTGGCGCGCACCGCGCAGCAGCACGGGCACGAGCCGGCGCTGCTGCAGGCGGTGGAAGCGGTCAACGAGCGCCAGAAGGGCCACCTGTTCGAGTTGATGCAGCGCCACTACGGCGGCGCCGGCGCGCTGCGCGGCAAGACCGTCGCGCTGTGGGGGCTGGCGTTCAAGCCCAACACCGACGACAGGCGCGCGGCCTCGAGCCGGCGCCTGCTGCAGCTGCTGTGGGCGGCGGGCGCGCAGGTGCGCGCCTACGACCCCGAGGCGATGGACGAGACCCGGCGCATCTTCGGCGAGCGCGTCGGCCTGGCGCTGTGCCGCGACGCGGCCGACGCGCTGCAGGGCGCCGACGCGCTGGTGGTGATCACCGAGTGGAAGCAGTTCCGCAGCCCGGACTTCGCGGCGCTGAAGGACCGGCTCGCCGACGCGGTGGTGTTCGACGGCCGCAACCTGTACGAGCCGGCCGAGGTCGAGGCCGCGGGCCTGGCGTACTACGGCATCGGCCGCGGGCGCTCGATCGTGGCGGGCTGACCGGGCATGGCCGCGGACCTCGAACAGCGGATCGTGGAGCTGGAAACGCGGCTCGCGTTCCAGGAGCAGGCGCTGGCCGAACTCGGCGACGCGCTGGCCGCCGCGCGTCTGGAAGCCGCGCAGCACGCCGACGCCCTGCGCCGCGCGATGGAGGCGATGCAGCAGTCCTCGCGCGACGGTTTCTACGCCGATCCAGCCGAGGAGCCGCCGCCGCCGCATTACTGAAGCCGGTGATTCGCGATTGGTGATTGGTGATTCGATAAGGGCAGGCTCTGCCGTCGCCGATCCCGTTGCGTTCACCCTCCCGGGCTCGCGTAGTGCGAGACTCCTGTGGCGCAGCTTCGACGAATCACCAATCACGAATCACCAATCACGTTCCCAATGAGCGATTCCCTCCGCGACCAGCTCCTCGGCCTGGGCTTCAAGCCCGCGCCGAAGCCCGACAAGCCCGCGCGCGGCGACGGCGGCAGGCCCGGCAAGCCGCGCGACGATCGCGCCCGGCACGGCAAGGGGGCGTCGGGCGCGCGCGCCGATGGCAAGGCGAAGCCCGGCAAGCCGGCGCCGCGCGGCGACATCGATCTCGGCAGGGCCTATGCCATCCGCGCCCAGCGCGAGAAGGACGAGCGCATCGAGGCCGAGCGGCGCCGGCAGGAAGAGGCGCGGCAGCGACGCGAGGCGAAGGCGAAGCTCGCCGCGCTGCTCAAGGACAAGGCGCTCAACGATCCCGCGGCCGAGCTGGTCCGCCACTTCGAGTACGGCGGCAAGATCAAGCGCATCTACGTCAACGCCGCGCAGCTGGCCGCGCTCAACGCCGGCGAGCTGGGCGTGGTCCAGCTCGACGGCCGCTACCTGCTGGTCGATGCCGCGGTGCTGGCCGAGGCCGAGGCGGTGTTCGCGCCCGCCGTCGCGCTGAAGGGCCCGCCCGGGCCCGGATCCGGGTCCGGGGTCGATCCCTCGACGCCGGCGGACGCGGATCCCTACGCCGATCCCCGCTACCAGGTCCCCGACGACCTGGTCTGGTAGGCCGCGCTGGCCACGGCCGCGGACCGTGCACGTTCCCGTGCGCGGGGAAGGGAGCGTGGGGCTCGGGGATCCGAAGTCGCTTCGATCTCCGCCGCCTCGGCAGGGGCGGGCAGGGCATGGCGTCCACGGGCACTTCCACTTCGGATCGCGATCGGGGTTCGAGGCCAGCCGAGGGCAGGGCGCTACCGCTTCTCCGCATGGACGACCCGCTCGACCGCCAAGGTCGCGAGCTTTCGTCCCGTCGGCTGGACATAGCGTTGCGCAAGTTCTTCGTTGCCGACGTGCTCGATCGCCTGCCAGCCGTACGGCGCCAGGAAGTCGGCCACCCGTTCGGGAGCGAGGCCGAAACGCCAGACTCCTTTCGCCACGTAGCGTTCGTACAGGCGATCCTGGCCGTACAGGTTCCGCCCGTCGATGAAATCGCTGCGGACATAGGTGAATGCGAGCCGGCTCCCTTGCGCCGCGCGGGCGAGGAAGTCGAGGGTGGCGCCCACCGCGCCGTCGGTCAGATACTGCGTGACCGCCTCCCAGACGAAGAAGGTCGGGCGACCGCGCTGGTAGCCATGGGAGCCCAGCGTCGGTTCCAGTGCGTCGCGCTCGAAGTCGATCGGCACGAGGGTCGCATTCGCAGGAACGCCGCCGAACCGCCGCTTCAACGCATTCCGCTTGGCCTCGATGTTCGCAGGTTGGTCCACTTCCCAGGCGGGAACCCCGGCCCGCCGCGGCAGCCGGTAGGCGCGCGTGTCGAAACCGGCGCCGAGATCGACGATGGCTTCGATCGCATCGGAGGCGGCGACGAGCGCCTCGTCGATGTAGCGCTTGCGGCACATGATGCCGCTCCAGAGTCCCGGAAAGCCGCGCTCCGTCGTACGGACCATCCAGTTTCGCGCGAACGCGGGACGCATCGCCCGGACGAAGGCCCTGGCCCCGGGCGGCAGGATGGCGCCGGCCAGATCATCGACGAGGATGCGCTCGCGCGCCGGGAAGTGCTGCTCGACCGCGGCCATGAGGGTCGGGCCGACGCCTGTCCTTGCGGCAGCCCGGGTCATGTCCGGCATCTCGTCGGGCAGCGGCAGGCGACCATGGCGGCATGGATGACCGGATCCACGGGAAGCCACCATAGCGCAGCGGCGCAACGGGCGCGTGGCCGATCAGGACGGACACGATGTGCCGTCCTGCACTGATGAAGCCGACGACCCTTCGGGCAGTTCGCGGGGGCTGGCTCCGCGACGGATCCCGCCGCAGCTAAGGCAGAGCTGCGATGGAGCGCCGCCGCTGCCCGGCCAGCGGCGCGCCGGTCGTGCCGACGTCGCCGGGTGACAGGCCGCAGGGTGGCCCCGCCCGGACCGGCTTCACTCGGGGTCGTAGTCGAGGTTCGAGGCCAGCCAGCGCTCGGCCTGCTGCAGCGAGGCGCCCTTGCGGCGGGCGTAGTCGGCGACCTGTTCCTTCGATACCCGGCCGACCACGAAGTACTGGCTCTTCGGGTGGCTGAAGTAGTAGCCGGATACCGCCGCCGTGGGCAGCATCGCGAAGCCTTCGGTCAGCGTCATCCCGGCATTGCCTTCGGCGTCGAGCAGGCGGAACAGGGTCTGCTTCTCGCTGTGCTCCGGGCAGGCGGGATAGCCGGGGGCGGGGCGGATGCCGCGGTATCGCTCGGCGATCAGCGCCTCGTTGTCGAGCGCCTCGTCCGCCGCGTAGCCCCAGAACTCCCTGCGCACGCGCATGTGCAGGTGCTCCGCCAGCGCCTCGGCCAGGCGGTCGGCCAGCGCCTTGAGCAGGATCACCGAGTAGTCGTCGTGGTCGGCGCGGAAGCGCTCGACGTGCTCGTCGATCCCCAGGCCGGCGGTGACCGCGAACGCGCCGATCCAGTCCTGCCGGCCCGAGCCTTCCGGTGCGACGAAGTCGGCCAGGCAGAAGTCGGGGCGCTCGACCGGCTTGTCGACCTGCTGGCGCAGGAAGTGCAGGGTGTCGTCGCCGCCATCGTGCCGCAGGACCACGTCGTCGCCGACCGAATGCGCCGGCCAGATCCCGAACACCGCCTTCGCGCGCAGCCATTTCTCCGCGACGATGCGGTCGAGCATCGCGCGCGCGTCGCGGTACAGGTCGCTCGCGGTCTTGCCGACCACATCGTCCTCGAGGATCGCCGGGAACTTGCCGGCCAGCTCCCAGGCCTGGAAGAACGGCGTCCAGTCGATCACCTCGACCAGGTCGGCGAGGGGGTAGTCGTCGAACACGGTGATCCCGGTCCGCGACGGCGCCGGCGGGACGTAGTCCGCCCAGCCGCCGTCGAACCCCTGCGCCCGCGCCTTCTCCAGCGAGACCAGCCGCTTGGCGTCGCCGCGGTTGCGGTGGCGCTCGCGGATCTCGGCGTAGTCGGCGTCGTTGGCCGCGACGAAGGCCTCGCGCAGGTCGCGCGAGACCAGCGACTGCGCCACGCCCACCGCGCGCGAGGCGTCCTTGACCCAGATCGTCGGCGACTTGTAGTGCGGGTCGATCTTCAGCGCGGTGTGCGCGCGCGAGGTGGTGGCGCCGCCGATCATCAGCGGGATGGTCATGCCCTGGCGCTGCATCTCGCGCGCGACGTGGCCCATCTCCTCCAGCGACGGCGTGATCAGGCCCGAGACGCCGATGATGTCGGCGTTCTCGGCGATCGCGGTATCGAGGATCCTCTGCGCCGGCACCATCACGCCCAGGTCGACCACGTCGAAGTTGTTGCAGGCCAGCACCACGCCGACGATGTTCTTGCCGATGTCGTGCACGTCGCCCTTGACCGTGGCCATCACGATCTTGCCGTTGGACTTGCCGACATCGCCGGTCTTGAGCTTCTCGGCCTCGATGAAGGGCAGTAGGTAGGCCACCGCCTTCTTCATCACTCGCGCCGACTTGACCACCTGCGGCAGGAACATCTTGCCGGCGCCGAACAGGTCGCCGACCACGTTCATGCCGTCCATCAGCGGCCCCTCGATCACGTCGAGCGGCCGCGCGGCCTGCCGTCGCGCCTCCTCGGTGTCGGCCTCGACGTACTGGTCGATGCCGTGCACCAGCGCGTGGCTCAGGCGCGCGCGCACGTCCTTCTCGCGCCAGGCGAGGTCCTCGGCCTTCTTCTCGCCCTTCTTCCCCTTGTAGCGCTCGGCCAGCGCCAGCAGGCGCTCGGTGGCGTCCCTGCGGCGGTTGAGGATCACGTCCTCGACGTATTCGCGCAGCTCCGGGTCGAGCTCGTCGTAGATCGGCAGCGCGCCGGCGTTGACGATGCCCATGTCCATGCCGGCCTTGATCGCATGGTAGAGGAACACGCAGTGGATCGCCTGGCGCACGGTCTCGTTGCCCCGGAACGAGAACGAGACGTTGGACACGCCGCCGGACACGTGGCAGTGCGGCAGCGTGGCCTTGATGACGCGGGTGGCCTCGATGAAGTCGACCGCGTAGTTGTCGTGCTCCTCCATGCCGGTGGCGATGGCGAAGACGTTGGGGTCGAAGATGATGTCCTCGGGCGGGAAGCCCACCTCGTCGACCAGGATCCGGTAGGCGCGGGTGCAGATCGCGACCTTGCGTTCGGCCGTGTCGGCCTGTCCCTGCTCGTCGAAGGCCATCACCACGGCGGCGGCGCCGTAGCGCAGCACCTTGCGGGCGTGCTCGACGAAGGATTCCTCGCCTTCCTTGAGCGAGATCGAGTTGACCACGCCCTTGCCCTGCAGGCACTTCAGGCCGGCCTCGATCACGCTCCACTTCGAGGAGTCGACCATCACCGGGATGCGGGCGATGTCGGGCTCGGAGGCGATCAGGCTGAGGAAGCGCACCATCGCCTTCTCGGAGTCGATCAGGCCCTCGTCCATGTTGACGTCGAGGATCTGCGCGCCGTTGGCGACCTGCTGGCGCGCGACCTCCACCGCCTCGTCGAAGCGGTCCTCCTTGACCAGCTTGCGGAACTGCGCGCTGCCGGTGACGTTGGTGCGCTCGCCGACGTTGACGAACAGCAGCTCGGGGGTGATGACCAGCGGCTCGAGGCCGGACAGGCGGGTGTGGCGGGATTGTTCGTTCATCGATCTATCGGTTCGTCATGCGCCATCGAGTCGCCATTCCCGCGAAGTCGGGAACCTCGCGGCCTTGGCTGGATCCTGCAAAACGCAACGGCGAAGGCGCCGGGTTCCCGCCTTCGCGGGAATGACGGTGATCGGGAGGCCGGCCGGTCATGCGGCTTCCCGCAACGCGCCGGGCAGCCCGCGCGGCGCGATGCCGCGCACGGCTTCGGCGATGGCGCGGATATGGTCCGGGGTGGTGCCGCAGCAGCCGCCGACGAGGTTGAGCAGGCCGGACCCGGCGAACTCCTTCAGCGTGGCCGCCATCTCCTCCGGCGTCTCGTCGTACTCGCCGAAGGCGTTCGGCAGGCCGGCGTTGGGGTGGGCGCTGACGTACCCGTCGACGATGCCGGCCAGGGTCTCGACGTGCGGCCGCAGGTCCTTCGCGCCGAGCGCGCAGTTGAGGCCGACCGACAGCGGCCGGGCGTGCGCGACCGAGGCGTAGAAGGCCTCGGCGGTCTGGCCGGAGAGCGTGCGGCCCGAGGCGTCGGTGATGGTGCCGGAGATCATCACCGGCAGCCGTGCGCCGCGGGCCTCGAACGCCTCGTCGATCGCGAACAGCGCGGCCTTGGCGTTGAGGGTGTCGAAGATGGTCTCGACCATCAAGACGTCGGCGCCGCCGTCGATCAGGCCGTCGGCCGCCTCGCGGTAGGTGTCGCGCAGCTCGTCGAAGCTGGTGTTGCGGAATCCGGGGTCGTTGACGTCGGGGCTGATCGAGGCGGTGCGGCTGGTCGGCCCGAGCACGCCGATGGCGAAGCGCGGCTTGCCCGGCGTCCGCGCCTGCGCCGCGTCGCAGCTGGCGCGGGCGATGCGCGCGCCCTCGCGGTTGAGCTCGTAGACCAGGTGCTCGAGGTGGTAGTCGGCCTGGCTGACCGAGGTCGCGTTGAAGGTGTTGGTCTCGACCAGGTCGGCGCCGGCCTCGAGGTAGGCGTCGTGCACGGCGGAGATGACCTCCGGCTTGCTCAGCAGCAGCAGGTCGTTGTTGCCCTTGAGGTCGTGGCCGCACTGCGGGCCGTGCGCGTGCGCGGCGTCGAAGCCGCCGGCGAAGCGCTCGCCGCGGTAGTCGGCCTCTTCCAGCCGGTGGCGCTGGATCATCGTGCCCATCGCGCCGTCGATGACGAGGATACGTTCGGCGAGCGCGCGCTCGAGCAGCGCGACGCGGTCGGGGTGCAGCCAGGGCAGTGTCTTCATCTCAAACTCCAGCGGGTGCTTTAGCCCTCCCCTTCAAGGGGAGGGTTGGGTGGGGATGGTGTTGCCGTTCTCGTTCTCGTTCTAGTTCTAGTTCGCCAACGCCGCGGGTGAACACCCTCCCCATCCCGGCCTTCCCCTTGAAGGGGACGGGGAAAAGCGAAGGCTCACGGCTTCTTCGCGATCAGCGAAACCACCTCGAAATGCGGCGGCCGCTTCTCGCGCGTCACCGTCTCCGAGGTCTGCACCGACAGGCCGGCCTTGTCGGCGAAGCGCCGCAGCTCCCTGTCGGTGAAGCCGAGGTTGACGTGGCCGTACGCCTCGACCGCGGCGCGGTGCTCGTGGCGGGCCAGGCTGGACAGCAGCAGGCGGCCGCCCGGCCGCAGCACCCGCGCGGCCTCGGCCACCGCCTGCGCGGGCTTGGCGGCATAGGTCAGCGCGTGCATCAGCACCACCAGGTCGAAGCTGGCGTCCTTGAACGGCAGCGCGTGCATGTCGGCCTCGCGCACCTCGACGTTGCGGTACTGGCGCAGGCGTTCGCTGGCGGCGGAGACCACGCGCTTGCTGCTGTCGATGCAGACGTAGCGGTGCGCGTGCGGCGCCAGCAGTTCGGCCAGCACGCCGTCGCCCGAGGCGATGTCGAGCACGTCGCCGGTCTCGAACAGCGGCAGCACCGAGCGCGCCAGCGCCTCCCAGGTGCGGCCCGGCGAATAGTGGCGCTCCATGTCGCCGGCCACCGAGTCGGCCCAGTTCTGGTCGGCCGCCCGCATGGCCAGCACGCCGGCCACGCGCTCGGCGTCCTGGCGCAGCAGCGGGTCGTCGCTGCCGGCGCCGATCGCCTGCCAGAGGCTGCGCTGCGCGGGGTCCAGCGCCGCCTCGTCGAAGCGGTAGTAGGCCGAGACGCCGGAGCGGCGGTCGCGCACCAGCCCGGCCTCCTTGAGCCTGGCCAGGTGGGTGGAGACGCGCGGCTGCGCCAGCCGGGTGATCGCCGACAGCTCGGCCACCGTCAGCTCCTCGCCCTCCAGCAGCGCCAGCAGGCGCACGCGGGTGGGATCGGCGAGCACCTTCAGCCTGGCCGACCAGCCCTCGAGGTCCATCAATATCTCCGTATCGCGATATAGAGATAAGTTTCCTCCCGCTCGCCCCGGAGGTCAAGGGCGGGCGCCGGGGCAGGGGAATCGCCGGGCATGGCGGCGTGGTCCGGGAGCCGCCTCGCCATGGGCGCGACGCGCCGGCGTCCGAGGCACCGCGCCCTTCGGTTCGGCCGGCCGCGCGGGCTACAATTCCGCATCTGACTTCAACGCGGAGCGCGCGACGTGGATTTTGGGTTCACCGAAGAGCAGTTGATGATCCAGGACGTGGCCCGGCGCATCGCGCAGGAGAAGATCGGACCCAGCGCCGAGCAGTTCGACAGGAGCGGCGAATTCCCGCTGGAGAACATCCGCCTGCTGGGCGAGAACGGCCTGATGGGCATCGAGGTGCCGGCCGAGTACGGCGGCGCCGGCATGGACCCGGTGGCCTACGTGCTGGCGATGGTGGAGGTGGCCGCGGCCGACGCCGCGCACTCGACCATCATGTCGGTCAACAACTCGCTGTTCTGCAACGGCATCCTGACCCACGGCACCGAGGAACAGAAGCAGAAGTACGTGCGCGCGATCGCCGAGGGCGCCGAGATCGGCGCCTTCGCGCTGACCGAGCCGCAGTCCGGCTCCGACGCCACCGCGATGCGCTGCCGCGCGGCGAAGCAGGCCGACGGCACCTTCGTGGTCAACGGCAAGAAGAGCTGGATCACCTCCGGTCCGGTGGCCAGGTACATCGTGCTGTTCGCGATGACCGAACCGGACAAGGCCGCGCGCGGCATCACCGCCTTCCTGATCGACACCGCGCGCGAGGGCTTCCACCGCGGCAAGACCGAGCCCAAGCTCGGCATCCGCGCCTCGGCGACCTGCGAGATCGAGTTCGCCGACTACGTGGTCCAGCCGGACGAGGTGCTGGGCGAGGAGGGCCACGGCTTCAAGATCGCCATGGGCGTGCTCGACGCCGGCCGCATCGGCATCGCCTCGCAGGCGATCGGCATCGGCCGCGCCGCCTACGAGGCCACCCTGGAATACGTGCGCGAGCGCAAGGCCTTCGGCCAGCCGATCGGCGCCTTCCAGATGACCCAGGCCAAGATCGCCGACATGAAGTGCAAGCTCGACGCGGCGCTGCTGCTGACGCTGCGCGCGGCCTGGCTCAAGGGGCAGGGCAAGCGCTTCACCACCGAGGCCGCGGTCGCCAAGCTCACCGCCTCCGAGGCGGCGATGTGGATCGCCCACCAGGCGGTGCAGGTCCACGCCGGCATGGGCTATTCGAAGGAAATGCCGATCGAGCGCTACTTCCGCGACGCCAAGATCACCGAGATCTACGAGGGCACCAGCGAGATCCAGCGCCTGGTCATCGCCCGCCACGAGACCGGCCTGAGGTAGGCCGGTGCGCGCCTCCGCAGCCATGCGCGGTTGCGCTGCCGCGGGCGCCCGGCCCGGGGCCGGGGCGCGCTGAGCGTGGACGAACTGCCGCCATCCCCGCGATCGGGCAGAACCGCCTGTCCCGGCGCGCGCGGCCGCGATCGCCGCGCCGCCACGATCGCCGTGCCATGCGCGGTCCGCCAGCAGCCCTGACGCCCATGCCCTCCGCGAGACCGGCACGCCCCGCAAGTCCCCCGTGAACATTCCTCCCGGGGCCCGGCATGCGCGCGGGCCCCATGCACCCGGACAACGATCCAGATGAGCAAGCCCCGCAAAGCCGCATCCGCTTCCCGCCCCGTCGCGTCCGCCCCGACGTCCCGCCGCAAGGCCGGCGCCGCGCTGCTCGACCCCGTCTTCGACGCGGTGCGCCGCGCCGCCGGCAAGGCCGGGCAGGACGACGCGATCGCCTTCGCCAACGCCTTCTACCACCGCATGACCGTCGACGAGCTGCCGTTGCACGACGCCGCCGGCTGGGCCGCGCTTTCCAACGACTTCCTCGACTTCGCCCGCAGCCGCAAGCGCGGCACGGCCAACGTCCGCCTGTTCAATCCGAGCATGAAGCAGCACGGCTGGGAGTCGCCCCACACCGTGCTGCAGATCGTCAACGACGACATGCCGTTCCTGGTCGACTCGGTGACGATGGCGCTGGCCGAGCGCGGCATCGGCGTGCACGTGCTGGGGCACCCGGTGGTGCCGATCAGCCGCGACAGGGCGGGCAGGCTGGTCGAGGTCGGCAAGGGCGACCCCGAGTCGCTGATGCACCTGGAGATCGACCGCCAGACCGGCGGCGCGGTCGAGGCGGTCCGCGAGGACATCCTCGCGGTGCTGGCGGACGTGCGCGCGATCGTCGCCGACTGGGCCGCGATGCGCGCCAGGATGCTCGAGGTGGCCGACGACGTCGGCACGCGCGCGATGCCGGCCGGCGAGGCGGGGCGGCACGAGGCGCAGGAGTTCCTGCGCTGGGCCGCCGACGACCACTTCACCCTGTTCGGCTACCGCGAGTACGTGGTGAAGAAGAAGGCGGGCGAGGAGATCCTGTGCGCGGTCGAGGGCAGCGGCCTGGGGCTGCTGCGCGCCAAGGAGGTCGGCAAGCCGCGCCTGCTCAAGTCGCTGGCCGCGCACTACATGCCGCAGTCGGGCTCGGTCGATGCGCTGATCCTGACCAAGACCAACGCGCGCGCCACGGTGCACCGCCCCGGCTACATGGACTACATCGGCGTGCTCGCGTTCGACGCCGAGGGCAAGCCGGTCGGCGAGCAGCGCTTCCTCGGCCTGTACACCTCGAGCGCCTACAACCGCCGGCCGTGGGACATCCCGCTGGTGCGCGAGCGCTTCGAGCACGTGATGCGCGAGTCCGGGCTCAAGCCCACCAGCCACAGCGGCAAGGCGCTCAAGCACATCCTCGAGACGCTGCCGCGCGACGAGCTGTTCCAGTCCAGCGAGGACGAGCTGCTCAGGCTGGCGACCGGCATCCTCGGCCTGCAGGAGCGCGTGCGCAGCAAGCTGTTCCTGCGCCGCGACCGCTACGGGCGGTTCTACTCGGCGCTGGTCTACCTGCCGCGCGACCGCTACAACACCGACCTGCGCCTGCGCATCGAGGGCCTGCTCAAGCGCGCGCTGCACGCCGACCAGGTCGACACCAACATGCAGGTCGGCGAATCGCCGCTCGCGCAGCTGCACATGATCGTGCGTCCGCGCCCGGGCGAGAAGTTCGAGCTCGACCAGGCCGCGCTGGAGGCCGAGCTCGCCGACATCGTGCGCAACTGGCACGACGACCTGCGCGACGCGCTGGTCGCGGCCAACGGCGAGCACGACGGCCTCGCGCTGGCCTCGCGCTACGGCCGCGCGCTCCCCACCGCCTACCTCCAGGAGGCGGGCACCGCGGTGGCGGCGGACGACGTGCGCCACCTGGCCTCGCTGCGCGGCCCGGACGACCTGGCGCTGAGCCTGCGCCGCCAGCACGCCGGCGCCGGCGGCCTGCGCCTGAAGTTCTACCGCCAGGACGACGACATCCCGCTGTCCGACGCGCTGCCGATGATGGAGAACATGGGCCTGCGGGTGATCACCGAGCACCCGTACCGCCTGCGCGTGGACGACACCGCGATGTACCTGCAGGACTTCGAGATCGAGGCGGCGCGCGAGTTCGACGTCGACGCGGTCGGCCACGCCTTCGAGGACGCCTTCCTGCAGGTCTGGCGCGGCAGCGCCGAGAACGACGGCTTCAACCGCCTGGTGCTCGGCGCCGGGCTGGACTGGCGCCAGGTCGCGATGCTGCGCGGCTACTGCAAGTACCTGCTGCAGGTCGGGGTGCCGTTCTCGCAGAGCTACGTCGAGGAGACGTTCTCGCGCTATCCGCTGCTGGCCCGCCTGCTGGTGGAGCTGTTCGAGTCGCGCTTCGACCCGCGCACCGGGAGCCGGAGCAAGGCGGAGGTCGCGAGCGGCAAGGAGCGCTTCGCGCACCAGCTGCAGGCGCTGTGCGGCGACGACGCCGAGGCGATGAAGACCCTGCAGCCGCTGCTCGACGCGCGCGGCGCCGACCGCCAGGCGCAGTACGACGCCGCGCGCGCCGCGCTCAAGGCGCTGCTGGACCGCGTCGCCAGCCTCGACGAGGACCGCATCGTGCGCAGCTTCATGGGCGTGATCGACGCCACGCTGCGCACCGGCTACTACCAGCGCGGCGCGGACGGCGACTGCAAGGACTACATCGGCTTCAAGTTCGATTCGGCGCGGGTGCCCGACCTGCCCAAGCCGCGCCCGTACCGCGAGATCTTCGTCTACGGCCCGCGCGTGGAGGGCGTGCACCTGCGCTTCGGCCCGGTCGCGCGCGGCGGACTGCGCTGGTCCGACCGCCGCGAGGACTTCCGCACCGAGGTGCTGGGCCTGGTCAAGGCGCAGATGGTGAAGAACACCGTGATCGTGCCGGTCGGCTCCAAGGGCGGCTTCTTCGTCAAGCAGCCGCCCGCGGGAGGCGACCGTGACGCGGTCCTGGCCGAGGGCATCGCCTGCTACCGGATGTTCATCAACGGCCTGCTCGACATCACCGACAACCTGGTCGGCGGCAAGGTCGTGCACCCGCGCGACGTGGTCCGCCACGACGGCGACGACCCGTACCTGGTCGTCGCGGCCGACAAGGGCACCGCGACCTTCTCCGACATCGCCAACGGCATCGCCCGCGAGCACGGCTACTGGCTCGACGACGCGTTCGCCTCCGGCGGCTCGGTCGGCTACGACCACAAGGGCATGGGCATCACCGCGCGCGGCGCCTGGGAGTCGGTCAAGCGCCACTTCCGCGCGCTCGGCCGCGACTGCCAGTCCGAGGACTTCACCGTCGTCGGCATCGGCGACATGTCCGGCGACGTGTTCGGCAACGGCATGCTGCTCTCGAAGCACATCCGGCTGTTCGCCGCGATGGACCACCGCCACGTCTTCCTCGACCCGAACCCGGATTCGGCGAGGTCGTTCAAGGAGCGCCAGCGCATGTTCAAGCTGCCGCGCTCGAGCTGGGACGACTACGACAAATCGCTCATCAGCAAGGGCGGCGGCGTGTACCCGCGCTCGGCGAAGTCGATCCCGGTCTCATCGGAGGTGCGGGCGGCGCTGGGCATCGACGAGGGCGTCGCCGCGCTGAGCCCGGCGGAGCTGATGAGCGCGATCCTCAAGGCCCCGGTCGACCTGCTCTGGAACGGCGGCATCGGCACCTACGTCAAGTCCAGCGCCGAGACCAACGCCGACGTCGGCGACCGCGCCAACAACGCGATCCGCGTCGACGGCCGCGACCTGCGCTGCCGGGTGGTGGGCGAGGGCGGCAACCTCGGCCTCACCCAGCGCGGCCGCATCGAGGCAGCGCAGGGCGGCGTGCTGCTCAACACCGACTTCATCGACAACTCGGCCGGCGTGGACACCTCCGACCACGAGGTCAACATCAAGATCCTGCTCAACGGCCAGGTGCAGGCTTCGAGGCTCAAGCTCGAGGAGCGCAACAAGCTGCTGGCGTCGATGACCGACGAGGTCGCCTCGCTGGTGCTCAACGACAACTACCGCCAGAACCAGGCGCTGAGCCTGATGGAGCGGATGAGCGTGTCGCGCCTGGGCTCCAAGCAGCACTTCATCCGCACGCTGGAGTCGCAGGGCCTGCTCGACCGCCAGATCGAGTTCCTGCCCTCGGACGCCGAGATCGCCGAGCGCAAGGCGCGCGGCCTGGGCCTGACCCGGCCGGAGCTGGCGGTGCTGCTGTCGTACTCCAAGCTGGTGGTGTTCCAGCAGCTGCTGGAGTCGGACGTGCCGGAAGACCCGTACCTGTCCAAGGAGCTGGTGCGCTACTTCCCCGAGCCGCTGCAGAAGAAGTACGCCAAGGCGATGGAGCAGCACCGCCTGAAGCGCGAGATCATCGCCACCGCGGTCACCAACTCCACCATCAACCGGATGGGCGCGACCTTCCTGCTGCGCATGCAGGAGGACAGCGGCCGCACCACGGGCGAGGTGGCCAAGGCCTTCACCATCACCCGCGAGACGCTGGACGCGCGTGCGCTGTGGGCGCAGATCGACGCGCTCGACGGCAAGGTGCCCGAGTCGGTGCAGATCGACGCCCTGCAGGTGATCTGGTCGCTGCAGCGCTCGATGACGCGCTGGCTGCTGGCGCGCCCGGGCGCGATCCCGGACATCGCCACCGCGGTGGAGCGCTACCACGACGGCTACCGCGACATCCGCGCGGGCGAGGCGATCCTGCCCGATTCGCAGCGCCCGGCCTATGAGGCGAGCCTGGCGCAGTGGCGCGCCAAGGGCCTGCCGGAGGACCTCGCGCTGCAGCTGGCGGCGCTGCCCTACCTGGAGCCGTGCGCCGACATCATCGAGGTCGCGCGCGAGCGCAGGCTCAAGGCGGTCGACGTCGCCCGGGTGCATTTCCGCCTCGGCGACGCGCTGCACGTGCCGTGGCTGATCGAGCAGATCGACCAACTGCCGGTGGAAGGCCGCTGGCACGCCGTCGCACGCGGCGTGCTGCGCGACGAGCTCGCCGCCCAGCAGCGCACGCTCGTCGGGCAGGTGCTGGCGACGGCCGGCAACGGAGCGGACGCGAAGGTCGCCAGCTGGATCGGTCGCGACGACCCCGCGCTGCGCTTCACGCTGGCGATGCTGGACGAGCTGGCCGCGCAGCGCGCGCTCGACTACCCGACCACGTCGGTCGCCGTGCGCAGGCTGGCGCAGCTGGCCGGCGCCGGCAGCTGAGCGAAGCCCAGCCGGACCCTCTCCCGCCCGGCGGGAGAGGGAGGCGCGAAGCGCCGGGTGAGGGCCCGGCTTCTCGCCGCGCCGCTCGTTTCCTCTCGGCCCCGACTCTCGGCTCCGACTCGATGTGCGGGCGAAGCCGCCCCGCCACCGAAGCCCTCTCCCGCCCGGCGGGAGAGGGAGGCGCGAAGCGCCGGGTGAGGGCCCGGCTTTTCGCCGCGCGGCCTTGGCTGGGCGCACGGATCGTCGCGCTTGCCACTGGACGCATGCGCCGTCGGAAACGGTCGGGCGGCACCGCGCGAATGCCGGCCCATCCCGCTCGCTAGGCTAAGCTGTCCGTCCGCTGCCCAGGGCCGACCGATGACGCCGAACCCACGCATCGCCTTCCTCGCCAGCCAGACCGACGACGCGCAGGCCGCGCTCGCCGCGCTGTCCGGCCGCCACGGCCAGCACGCGCCTGAGGAAGCCGACGTACTGTGCGCGCTGGGCGGCGACGGCTTCATGCTGCAGACGCTGCACCGCCATGGTGGTCTCGGCAAGCCGGTCTACGGCATGAAGCTGGGCAGCGTCGGCTTCCTGATGAACCACTACCGCGCCGAGGACGACGACGACGGCCTGGTCGCGCGCATCGCCGCGGCCGAAGCGGCGGTGCTGCGGCCGCTGGAGATGCTGGCGCAGACCGAATCCGGCACCAGCGTCGGCTCGCTGGCCTACAACGAGGTGTCGCTGTTGCGACAGACCCGCCAGGCCGCGCACCTACGCATCGACCTCAACGGCCAGTCCAGGCTCGACGAACTGATCTGCGACGGCGTGCTGGTCGCCACGCCCGCCGGCAGCACCGCGTACAACTTCTCCGCGCACGGCCCGATCCTGCCGCTGGGGTCGAACGTGGTCGCCCTGACCCCGATCGCGGCGTTCCGCCCGCGCCGCTGGCGCGGCGCCGTGCTCAAGGCCGACACCGAGATCCGCTTCCGCGTGGTCGACCCGTACAAGCGTCCGGTGAGCGCCACCGCCGACTCGCACGAAGTGCGCGACGTGGTCGAGGTGACGATCCGCGAGTCGCGCGACCGCACCGTGACCCTGCTGTTCGACCCGGAGCACAATCTCGAGGAGCGGATGCTCGCCGAGCAGTTCCTGAGCTGAGCCGATGCGGGCGGCCCGGCCTGGATGCCGGCTCGCCGCGGGGGCAGCGGCGATCGCCGCTCCCGCCGGAACCGGCCCGGCGGATCATCCGGCCAGCAGGTCCGCCCTGGCCGCGCAGATGAAGTCGTTCTCGCTCAGCCCGCCGACGTCGTGGGTCGACCAGCGCACCACGCAGCGGTCGTAGTGCACGCCGAGGTCGGGGTGGTGGTCCTCGCGGTTGGCCATGTGCGCCAGGGCGTTCACGAACGACATGGTCCGGTAGTAGTCCTTGAAGCGGAACGTGCGGCCGATGGCGTGGCCGTCCTCGAGCAGTTCCCAGCCGGGCACCTGCGGCAGGAGTTCCTGCAGCCTGGCCTGGGTCAGCTTGTGCTCGCTGCCCTTGCGCGGCGTGCAATGGGCCTGGGCGAGGGGGATGAGGTCTGGCATGGCGGCTCCGTCGGTGGCCCGCGCCGCGGCAAGCGGCGCGCATGAACGGGAAATGTTCGCCCTGGGGGTTTTACGGAACCGGAACGAACGCGAATCGGCGGGATCGCTAGAATACGCCCACCGCCGGCCGGACCGAATCCGCGCGATTCGCCGCCGTCGGCGTTCCGGACGGAAAGCAGGGCCATGATCGACATCACCGAATCCGCGCAGGCGCATTTCCGCAGGCTCATCGACCGCGAGGCCGTGCCCGGGCTGGGCGTGCGCCTGGCGGCCAAGGACCCGGGCACCGCGCACGCCGACGTGCGGCTGGAATTCGCCGAGCCCGCGGACCTGCGCGGCGACGAGTGGGCGATCGACTGCGAAGGCTTCACCCTATGGCTGGACGCCGACAGCGCGCCGTTCCTCGACGGCGCCCGCATCGACTACGCCACGCTCGCCACCGGCGGCCAGCTGCAGATCCGCGCGCCGAAGATCAAGGGCGAGGCGCCGGGCGAGGCCGCGTCGCTGGTCGAGCGGGTGCGCTGGCAGGTCGAGCACGAGATCAACCCCCAGCTCGCGCAGCATCGCGGCAGCGTGGCGGTGGAGGAAGTGACCGCCGACGGCGTCGTGGTGCTGCGTTTCGGCGGCGGCTGCCACGGCTGCGGCATGGCCGACGTGACCCTCAAGCAGGGCATCGAGCGGACGCTGCTGGAGAAGGTTCCCGGCGTGACCGCGGTGCGCGACGCCACCGACCACGGCAGCGGCGCGGCACCGTACATCGCCCGCGGCACGGCGTGACTGGATGACGTTTTCCGCGGCCGACCTGGTCGACGCCCTGCGGCGGCGCAGGCGCCGGTCGTTGCGGCCGGAGCGTCCCGCCGGGGAATTCCCGCCGGGCTGGGCGGCGTGGTTCGAGGCGATGAAGGTGCGGGCCGGCGCGGTGACCGGCGCCACGGCCGAGTCGATCCTGGCGATCTTCCTGGCGCGCGAGCCCGCAGCGCCCCCGCGCGCGCTGGTCGAGCTCAACCGCTGGCGGGCGTTCAACGCGCTGTGGCGCCAGCAGTGGCACCCGGCCAGCGAGGACGAGCGCGGGCTGCGCATCTTCGCCAGCGTGGTGACGCTGGTGGTGCACCTGTTCCTGGCGGCGTTCCTGCTGTACCTGGCCTACGTCCGCTTCATGGGCAACCCGGCGCCGGCGAGCGAGGGCGAGGAGGCGATCCAGGTCGAGTACATCGGCGAGGGCACGCCGGACGAGGCCGGCGGCGGCCCGTCGGCGGGCGAACAGACCGCACAGGCCGAACCCGCCGCCGCTGCCCCGCCGTCCCGGACGCCGCCCCGTCCGGCGCCGCCGGCCGCGTCCGTGCCGCCTCCGGCGCCACCGGTCGCCGCCGAGCAGCCGCCCGCGCCGACGCCGGCCGAACCGCCGGCGCCGCAGCCGGTGCAGGTCACCGAAGTCCCCGAGCCGGACCAGGCCTTCGCGCTGCCGCCGGTCCGCGTCGCGGAGCTGCCGCGTCCGACCCTGCGCGCCCCCGAACTCGCGGCGCCGGCGCCGCAACTGCGCGCGGCGGAGGTGCCGACGCCGCCGACCGTGCCCGCCGTCGTGCCGCGCAAGGTCCCGGATGCGCAGGTCGTCGCGCCGCGGCTGCAGCAGGCGCCCGAGCAGGTGGCGGTGCGCGAGATCCCCGCGCCGCTCGCGCCGGTCGAGGTGCCGAGGATCGCGGTCCCGGCGCCGCAGGCTCCCGACCTGCAGGCGCCGGCGCCGACCGTCGCCGCGCGCAGCATTCCCACGCCCGTGATCCCGGCCGCGGCGGAAGCCGGTGGCAAGGCGCCGGCTGCCCAGGGGCAGGCGGCCGCGAACGCCCGGACGCCCACGGCGCAGGCCCCGGCGACGGGCGGCAGCGCGCCGCCCACGGGGGCGAAGACCGCCGGCGCCGGCGCGCGCCAGGCCGCGCCGGCGGCCGGCAGCGGCGCGACCCGCTCGCCCAGCCCGGGGGCGCTGCCGTCGCCCAGGCGCGGCGACGACTGGGGCCTGTCCGATCGCAACCGCCCCGGCGGCCAGGCCGGTTCGTCCGGATTGTTCAACGCGGACGGCACGCCGAAGCTCGCCTCCGGCGACGGCAAGGTCGGCGGCGGCCTGCCGCCGGGCACGATCACCGAGGATTTCGCCAAGATCGACCGCAACGGCACCTGGCTCAAGCGGCCCCCGTTCGACTACACGCCGACGAGCTTCGACAAGTTCTGGATCCCCAACGAGACGCTGCTCGAGGAATGGGTCCGGCGGAGCATCAAGGAAGTGCTGATCCCGATCCCGGGCACCACCAAGACCATCAAGTGCTCGGTGGTGCTGCTGGCGCTGGGCGGTGCCTGCGACATCACCGACCCCAACCTGCAGGACGTCGAGGCCACCGCGCGCAAGCCGCCGGACGTGCCGTTCAAGCCGGAGCTGCAGGAGAACCAGGACGCGCTGCTGCGGCCGGCGCCCGAGGATCCGCCGCCGGCGGCCACGCCCTGATGCAACAAAAGGCCCGCGTTTCCGCGGGCCTGGCAAGTTCGCTGTAGGAGCGACGGAAGTCGCGACTGCCACGGGTCGCGACTTCCGTCGCTCCTACAGCCGCTCCTACAGTCGCTCCTGAAGCAGCGTAAAGGGCCTACTTGGCGTCGTGCAGGTCGCGCAGGTGGGTCTGGCGCGAGCCGAAGTACGCGGCCAGATCGGCGATCTGCTGGTCGGTCAGGTCCTTGGCCTGCTGCGACATCAGCGCGTGCTCGCGGTCGCCGTCGCGGTACATCTCCAGCGAATGGGCGATGTAGTCGTAGTACTGGCCGCCGAGCTTGGGATAGCTGGCGTCGATCGGCGCGTTGCCTTCCTCGCCGTGGCAGTCCACGCAGGACTGGCCGGTGGCCTTGCCCTTGGTGTGGGCGAGCTTCTCGCCGGCGTCGACGTGGCCGGCGGGCAGCCCGGCCGACGAGGAGGTATGGCCTTCGGCGCGGTCGGCGGAGGAATGCTCGGCGGGCGTGTCGGCGCCGGAGCAGCCGGCGAGGGCGAGGGCGGCGGCGAGCGCGACGGCGAGGCGGGGCGCGGAAAGGATCGTCATCGTGCGGCTCACTGCTTCAGCTCCGAAAGGTAGGCCGCGATGTCGGCGATGTCCTGCTCCGAGAAGCTCTGCGCCTGCGCCTGCATGGTCGGGTGCTTGCGCGCGCCCTTCTTGTATTCGGTGAGGGCGTTGGTGAGGTAGACCGCCGACTGCCCGCCGATGCGCGGCACGTGGTAGTTCGGATACGCGTTCTTGTAGCCGGTGACGCCGTGGCAACCCTGGCAGGTGTAGGTCAGCTGCCTGCCACGGTCCGCGGAACCGGCCGGCGCCGCGGGCGCGGCGGCCGCCGGGGCGGCGGCGGGCGCGGCCTGGGCGGGCGGTGCCTGCTCGGGCTGCGCGGTTTCGGTCTGGGCGAACGCCGCGGCTGACAGCGCGGCAAGGGCAAGGCTGGCGACGATCGTCAACGGTCGCGTCATGTCGTGTATCCGCAATCCTGGATGGCTGGAATGGAGCTGGCTGGTCCCCGCGCGGCAGTCCGCCGTGCGTAACCGCAACAGTATAGCGACAGCTTGAGACCAACCCAAAGCCGCCATGTCGGCGAGCGCCCGGCCGGCACCCGCCGGCAGTCACCGTGACCTTCGGCGCATGTGGCCGGAAAGAGCGGTGATATACCTTGCTACAACACCGTAGGGGTTACATCAGAACATGGACAAGAAGAGCGGGTTTTCGGGCGTCGGGCGCGTGGTGCTCGTCGCCTTTTTGCTGGCCGGCGCGGCCTCGCTCGGCGCCTGCAAGGGCGGTGGCGAGGGCGATGCCCAGGCCAAGGCGCCGGACGCGGAGAAGGGGCCGGACGCGATCCCGGTCGAGGTCGCCAAGGCGGCCCATCGCGCGGTCGCGGCCAGCTACAGCGGCACCGGCGCGCTGGATGCGCGGGCCGAATCGCAGGTGGTGGCCAAGACCTCCGGCATCGCGACCGCGGTGCTGGTGGAGGAGGGCCAGCACGTGAGCGCCGGCCAGGTGCTGGTGCGGCTCGACCCCGGCCGCGCCCCCCTGCAGGCGGCGCAGACCGCCGCCCAGCTGCGCAAGCTGGAGGCCAACTACAAGCGCGCCGTGCAGCTCGCGGCGCAGCAGATGGTCAGCGCCAACGACCTCGACCAGCTCAAGTACGACATGGAGGAGGCGCGCGCGGCCAACAACCTCGCCAACCTCGAGCTGTCCTACACCAGCGTGGTCGCGCCGATCTCGGGCGTGGTCGCCTCGCGCTCGATCAAGCCGGGCAACTTCGTCCAGATCAACACGCCGATCTTCCGCATCGTCGACGATTCGCGCCTGGAGCTCACCCTCAACGTGCCCGAGCGCGAGATCGCCACGCTCAAGGCCGGGCAGCCGGTGAAGCTGCAGGTCGACGCGCTGCCGGGCCAGGGCTTCGACGGCGTCGTCGACCGCGTCGCGCCGGTGGTGGACTCGGGCAGCGGCACCTTCCGCGTGGTGTGCGCGTTCGCCGGCGGCGACGTGCTGCAGCCGGGCATGTTCGGCCGCATCCGGGTCGACTACGACAAGCGCGCGAACGCGCTGGTGGTGCCGCGGGTCGCGCTGCTGGACGACCAGGGCACGCCCGCCGTGTTCGCCGTGCGCGCCGGCAAGGCGGTACGGGTGCCGATCAAGACCGGCTACACCGACGGCGAGTGGACCGAGGTGCGCGAGGGCCTGAAGCCGGGCGATGCCGTGGTCACCGCGGGCAAGGTCGCGCTGCGCGACGGCAGCCCGGTGCAGGTGATCGGGCAGCCCGCCGCCAAGCCGCTGGACAAGGCGGTCGCCGAGGCCGAGAAGGAAAAGAAGCAATGAGCGCCGGCGCGCAGGATCCCGGCGGCCAGCCGCCGGCGTCCGGGCACGACGGCGGGCACGCGGGCGGGCTGGTCGGCTTCGCCACCCGCCGCCGCGTCACCGTGGCGATGTTCTGGATCACGATGCTGCTGTTCGGCGTGATCGCGCTGTCGGCGCTGAAGGTCAACCTGCTGCCCGACCTGAGCTACCCGACCCTGACCGTGCGCACCGAGTACACCGGCGCCGCGCCGGCGGAGATCGAGACGCTGATCACCGAGCCGGTCGAGGAAGCGGTCGGCGTGGTCAAGAACCTGCGCACGATGAAGTCGGTCTCGCGCACCGGCCAGAGCGACGTGGTGCTGGAGTTCGCCTGGGGCACCGACATGGACCAGGCCGGGCTGGAGGTGCGCGACAAGATGGAGGTGCTGCAGCTGCCGCTGGAGGCCAAGGCCCCGGTGCTGCTGCGCTTCAACCCCTCGACCGAGCCGATCCTGCGGCTGGCGCTCTCGACCAAGGGCAGGCCGGCCAGCGACGAGGACGCGGTCCGCGAGCTGATCGCGCTGCGCCGCTACGCCGACGACGACCTGAAGAAGAAGCTCGAGCCGGTGGGCGGCGTCGCCGCGGTGAAGGTCGGCGGTGGCCTGGAGGACGAGATCCAGGTCGACATCGACCAGCAGAAGCTCGCCCAGATCAACCTGCCGATCGACACCGTCATCCAGCGCCTGCAGCAGGAGAACATCAACATCTCCGGCGGCCGCCTGGAGCAGGGCACGCAGCGCTTCCTGGTGCGCACCGTCAACCAGTTCGCCAGCGTCGACGAGATCGCCAACATGCTGGTGACCACCCAGTCCGCCGGTGGCGGCGACGCGGCGAGCGCCGCGCAGCAGATGGCGCGGGTGGCCGCGGCCACCGGCGACGCCAGCGCGATGGCCGCCGCCGCGTCGGTGGAAAGCGCTTCGTCCTCGAACTCGAGCGTGGTCGCCAACGGCGTGCCCGTGCGCCTGAAGGACGTCGCCACCGTGCGCCAGGGCTACAAGGAGCGCGAGGCGGTCATCCGCATGGCCGGCAACGAGGCGGTGGAACTGGCGATCTACAAGGAAGGCGACGCCAATACCGTCGCCACCGCCGATGCCGTGCGCAAGCGGCTGGAGCAGATCAAGTCGCAGATCCCGCCGGACGTCGAGCTCACCACCATCGACGACCAGTCGACCTTCATCCGCAGCGCCGTGCACGAGGTCAAGCGCGACGGCGTGATCGGCGGCCTGCTGGCGATCCTGGTGATCTTCCTGTTCCTGCGCGACGGCTGGAGCACCTTCGTGGTCGCGCTGTCGCTGCCGGTGTCGATCATCACCACGTTCTTCTTCATGGACCAGCTGGGCCTGAGCCTCAACGTGATGTCGCTCGGCGGCCTGGCGCTGGCCACCGGCCTGGTGGTGGACGACTCGATCGTGGTGCTCGAATCGATCGCCAAGGCGCGCGAGCGCGGGCTCGGGATCCTCGAGGCCGCGGTCGCCGGGACGCGCGAGGTCAGCATGGCGGTGTTCGCCTCGACCCTGACGACGATCGCGGTGTTCCTGCCGCTGGTGTTCGTCGAGGGCATCGCCGGCCAGCTGTTCCGCGACCAGGCGCTGACGGTGGCGATCGCGATCGCGATCTCGCTGGCGGTGGCGATGACGCTGATCCCGATGCTCAGCGCGCTCAAGGGGCGGCCGCCGATGGCGTTCCCGGAGGAAGCGCCGCATCCGCAGTGGCGCCCCGGCAGCAAGTGGCAGAAGCCGGTCGCGGCGACCGGCCGCGGCGTCGGCGCTGGCATCCGCGGCGCGTTCTTCGGGATCGCCTGGCTGTCCGTGCGCATCTGGCGCGGCATGGTCGCGGTCGTCGGCCCGGTGATGCGCAAGGCCAGCGACATCGCGATGGCGCCCTACCACCGCGCCGAGCGCGGCTACCTGAAGCTGCTGCCGGGCGCGCTGCGCCGGCCGTGGCTGGTGCTGGGCTTCGCGGCGGCGGCGTTCGCGGTCTCGCTCGCGTGCGTGCCGATGCTCGGCGCGGACCTGATCCCGCAGTTCGCGCAGGACCGCTTCGAGATGACGGTCAAGCTGCCGCCGGGCACGCCGCTGCGCGAGACCGACCAGCTGATCCGCGAGCTGCAGGCCGAGCACGACAAGGACGCCGGCATCCGGACCCTGTACGGCGTCAGCGGCAGCGGCACGCGGCTGGATGCCAACCCGACCGAGAGCGGCGAGAACATCGGCAAGCTCACCGTGGTGATGGCCGACGGCGGCAGCAAGGAGGTCGAGGCCGCGGAGACCGAGAAGCTGCGCGCGACGATGAAGCGGCACGCCAGCGCGCAGGTCGATTTCAGCCGCCCGGAGCTCTTCAGCTTCTCCACGCCGCTGGAGATCGAGCTGCGCGGGCAGGACCTGGCGTCGATCGAGGACGCCGGCCGCAGGCTGGCCGCGCTGCTGCGCGCCAATGCGCACTACGCCGACGTCAAGTCGACGGTGGAGCAGGGCTTCCCCGAGATCCAGATCCGCTTCGACCAGGAGCGCGCCGGCGCGATGGGCCTGACCACGCGCCAGATCGCCGACGTCGTGGTGAAGAAGGTGCGTGGCGACGTCGCCACGCGCTACAGCTTCCGCGACCGCAAGATCGACGTGCTGGTGCGCGCGCAGGTGTCCGACCGCGCATCGGTGGAGGACATCCGCCGCCTGATCATCAACCCGGGCAGCTCGCGCCCGGTGATGCTGTCGTCGGTCGCGGACGTGGTCGAGACCACTGGCCCGAGCGAGATCCACCGCTCCGACCAGGTGCGGGTGGCGATCGTGTCGGCCAACCTGCGCGACATCGACCTGGGCGGCGCGGTGCGCGAGGTCGAGCAGATCGTGCGCGAGCACCCGCTCGGCGCCGGCGTCGGCCTGCACATCGGCGGCCAGGGCGAGGAGCTGTCGAACTCGGTGCGCTCGCTGCTGATGGCGTTCGGGCTGGCGGTGTTCCTGGTCTACCTGGTGATGGCCTCGCAGTTCGAGTCGCTGCTGCATCCGTTCGTCATCCTGTTCACCATCCCGCTGGCGCTGGTCGGCGCGATCCTGGCGCTGCTGCTCACCCGTTCGCCGGTCTCGGTGGTGGTGTTCATCGGCCTGATCCTGCTGGTCGGCCTGGTGGTGAAGAACGCGATCATCCTGATCGACAAGGTCAACCAGCTGCGCGAGGCCGGGGTGGCCAAGCGCGAGGCGCTGGTGGAGGGCGCGCGCTCGCGCCTGCGCCCGATCGTCATGACCACGATGTGCACGCTGTTCGGCTTCCTGCCGCTGGCGCTGGCCTTCGGCGACGGCGCCGAGGTGCGCTCGCCGATGGCGATCACCGTGATCGGCGGCCTGCTGGTGTCGACGTTGCTGACCTTGGTGGTGATCCCGGTGGTCTACGACCTGCTGGATCGCCGCGCCGACGAGTACTACGCGGCGCGCGCCAGGCGCGGGCGCGACGACGATCGCGCGGCGCACGATGCGATCGTCGCGGACGGGGATCCCGCGTGAGCGTCATCCGACCGCTGCGGCTTTTCCCCCTCCCCTTCAAGGGGGTGAGGGCGGCCTGCTTGCGCGGCATTGCCGCGCAGGCCGACCGAACGCCCGGCGCGCTGCGCCGGGCCGGACGGGCCGGGGTGGGGATGGTGTTCACGCACCATGCTGGCCCAAGTGAACTGCTCCGCTGCAGTCAACACCATCCCCGCCCAACCCTCCCCTTGAAGGGGAGGGCTTTTGCAGGCCAGGGCTCGAAGCCATGAGCGTCGCCGAGTTCAGCATCCGCCGCCCCGTCACGACGATCATGTTCTTCGTGTCGATGTTCGTGATCGGCGTGATCGCGGCAGTGCGCCTGCCGCTGGAGGCCTTTCCCGAGGTCTCGCCGCCCTTCATCTTCGTCTCGCTGCCGTATACCGGCTCGACCCCGGAGGAGATCGAGCGCACCGTGCTGCGCCCGGCCGAGGAAGCGCTGTCGACCATGACCGGCATCAAGCGGATGGATTCGAACGCGCGCGCCGACGGCGCCCAGCTGTTCATCCAGTTCAGCGACTGGAGCAAGGACGTCGCCATCGCCGCCTCCGACGCGCGCGAGCGCATCGACGCGATCCGCGCCGACCTGCCGGATGACCTGCAGCGCTATTTCGTCTTCAAGTTCTCCACCACCGACCAGCCGGTGCTGCGGGTGCGCCTGGCCGCCGGCAACGGCCTCGACCTGTCCGGCGACTACGACCTGATCGACCGCGAGTTCAAGCGCCGCCTCGAGCGCATCCCGGGCGTGGCCAAGGTCGAGGTCTCCGGCGCGATGCCCAACGAGGTCGAGATCGCGATCGCGCCCGACCGCCTGACCGCCCACGACATCGGCCTCAACGAGTTGGCCAAGCGCCTGCAGGACCTGAACTTCTCGGTCTCGGCCGGCGAGATCGAGGACGGCGGCCAGCGCCTGCGCGTGCAGCCGGTGGGCGCGATCGTCGACCTGCAGCAGCTGCGCGACCTGGTGATCAACGAACGCGGCCTGCGCCTGGGCGACATCGCCGACGTGCAGCTCAAGCCGGCGCGCCTGGACATGGGGCGCCGCCTCGACGGCCGCCCGGCGGTGGGCCTGGACATCTTCAAGGAGCGCAGCGCCAACCTGGTGGAGGTCTCGCGCAACGTGCTGGCCGAGGTCGAGGCGATCCGCAGCGAGTCGGCGCTCGACGACATCCAGGTCAACGTGATCCAGAACCTCGGCAAGGACGTCACTACGTCGCTGCTCGAGCTCGCCGAGGCCGGCGGCATCGGCCTGCTGCTCTCGATCACGGTGCTGTTCTTCTTCCTGCGCCACTGGCCATCGACGATGATGGTGACGCTGGCGATCCCGATCTGCTTCGTGATGACGCTGGGCTTCATGTACTTCGTCGGCGTCACCCTCAACATCCTGACCATGATGGGCCTGCTGCTCGCGGTCGGCATGCTGGTCGACAACGCGGTGGTGGTGGTCGAGAGCATCTACCAGGAGCGCGAGAAGCTGCCGGGCAAGCCGAAGCTGGCCTCGATCATCGGCACCCGCCACGTCGCCATCGCGCTGACCGCGGGCACGCTGTGCCACTGCATCGTGTTCGTGCCCAACCTGTTCGGCGAGCGCAACTTCCTCAGCATCTACCTGTCGCAGATCGCGATCACCATCTCGGTCTCGCTGCTGGCCTCCTGGCTGGTGGCGGTGAGCCTGATCCCGATGCTGTCGGCGCGGCTCAAGACCCCGCCCGCGGTGCAGAAGGCCGGCGGCCTGATCCCGCGCATGCAGCGCCGCTACGCCGGCCTGCTGCGCTGGACGCTCGAGCACCGCGGCAAGAGCATCATCGGCATCCTGCTGATCGTCGCGGTCAGCGTCGTGCCGGTGATCAAGACCAAGACCAACATGTTCGGCGGCGACGGCGGCGACCAGGTCAACATCTACTACCAGTGGAAGGGCTCCTACACGGTCTCGCAGATGTCGGACGAGATCCTGCGGGTCGAGAAGTTCCTCGACGCCAACCGCAAGCGCTTCCACGTCAAGCAGCTCTATTCCTGGTTCAGCGAGCAGGGCGATTCCGGCACGATGGTGACCTTCGACACTTCGGACCCGGACAAGGTCAAGCCGCTGACCGACGCGATCAGCAAGGAGTTGCCGAAGTCGGCGCGCGCGGGCATCGGCATCTCCAATGACGGCGGCGGCGGGCCGGGCGGCGGCGCGCCCGGGCAGAACGTGCAGGTGCAGCTGGTCGGCGACTCGTCGCAGACGCTGGCCGAGCTGGGGCGCAACATCGTGCCGATCCTGTCCAAGCGCAAGGAACTGCGCGACGTCCACGTCGACGCCGGCGACCAGAACAGCGAGCTGAGCGTGCGCGTCGACCGCGAGCGCGCCGCCGCGTTCGGCTTCAGCGCCCAGGAGGTCTCGCAGTTCGTCGGCCTGGCGCTGCGCGGCGCGTCGCTGCGCGAGTTCCGGCGGGGCGATGCGGAAGTGCCGGTGTGGGTGCGCTTCGCGGGCGCCGAGAAGTACGGCATGGGCGACATCGCCACCTTCATGGTGCGCGCGCCGGACGGCCGCACCGTGCCGCTGCTGGCGATGGTGGACGTGTCGATGGGCGCGGCGGCGACCCAGGTGCAGCGCACCAACCGCCAGACCACGCTGACGATCCAGGCCAACCTCGCGCAGAAGGTCACCGTGCCCGAGGCGCGCAAGGCGATGGAGGACACGCTCAAGGCCTTCGCCTTCCCGGCCGGCTACTCGTACTCCTTCGACGGCGGCGCGTTCCAGGACGAGGACGACGCGATGAAGCAGATGATGTTCAACCTCGTGATCGCGCTGGTGATGATCTACATCGTGATGGCGGCGGTGTTCGAGTCGCTGCTGTTCCCGTCGGCGATCATGAGCGGCGTGCTGTTCTCGGTGTTCGGGGTGTTCTGGCTGTTCTGGATCACCGGGACCGAGTTCAACATCATGGCCTTCATCGGCATCCTGGTGCTGATGGGCGTGGTGGTGAACAACGGCATCGTCATGATCGAGCACATCAACAACCTGCGCAGGCGCGGCATGAGCCGGACCGATGCGCTGGTGGAGGGCAGCCGCGAGCGCCTGCGCCCGATCCTGATGACGATGGGCACGGCGATCCTGGCGATGGTGCCGATCGCGATGTCGACCTCCAACACCAGCGACATGCCAGCCTACTACCCGATGGCGCGCGCGATCGCCGGTGGCCTGGCCTTCTCGACCATCGTCAGCCTGCTGTTCCTACCGACGATCTACGCGATCCTGGACGACCTGCGCCACGGCACCGCGCGCCTGCTGCGTCGCGCGCGCGGCGCGCGCCCGGGGCAGGTGCCGGGCGCCGCGATCGCGGCCATCAGCGCCGAGTAGTCGCAGGAATGGCTTGTGGGAGCGGGGGGGGGGGCGGGGCGGGGGGGGGGGGGGGGGGCTGCGGGAGGGGGGGGGGGGGGGGGGAGGGGCCCC
>JAYRKR010000024.1:0-42246 GCA_041905645.1 Luteimonas sp. | reverse complement strand
TTTCCCCCCGGTCTTCTCCGCGGGGTGTTTTTTTCCCCCCCCCCCCCCCCCCCCCGCTCCCACAAGGATCGGGCCGGCGGCCACGGCGATCGGTGGAACGCTGCGTGGCGGCACGTCCCGCCGATGGTTTTCCGCGATAATCGCGCCATGGCGATCCCGGAAATCAGCCCGCGCGAAGCCCACCAGCGCCTGTCGCACGGCGCGCTCCTGGTCGACGTGCGCGAGGACCACGAGCGCGAGCTCGGCATGGCCGAGGGCGCGCGCGGCATCGCCCGCGCCGAGCTCGAGGAAGACCCGAGCTTCCACTTCCCCGACCGCGACGCCGAGCTGGTGCTGATCTGCCAGAGCGGCGGGCGCTCGATGCTCGCGGCCGAGGTGCTGCAGCGCCTGGGCTATCGCAACGTGGCCTCGGTGCGCGGCGGCACCAGCCGCTGGATCGCGGAGGGTTTCCCGGTCGCCCGGCCCGCTGCCGAGGTCGACCACGACTTCCACGATCGCTATTCGCGCCACCTGCTGCTGCCGGAGATCGGCGTGCGCGGGCAGAAGCGGCTGGAAACGGCGCGCGTGCTGGTCATCGGCGCCGGCGGTCTCGGCTCGCCGGCGGCGTTCTACCTCGCCGCCGCGGGCGTGGGCCGCCTGCGCATCGCCGACGACGACGTGGTCGAGCGCAGCAACCTGCAGCGGCAGATCCTGCACGTGGACGCCGACACCGGGGTGCCGAAGGTGGCCTCGGCGGAAACGCGGCTGTCGGCGCTCAATCCACGCGCGAAGGTCGAGGCGGTCGCCGAGCGCGTCACCTCGGCCAACGTCGAGCGGCTGCTCGCGGACGTCGACGTGGTGCTCGACGGGGCCGACAACTTCCCGGTGCGCTACCTGCTCAACGACGCCTGCGTGAAGCTGGGCGTGCCGCTGGTCTACGGTGCGGTGCACCGCTTCGAGGGACAGGTGGGCGTGTTCGACGCCGGGCGCCGGCGCGGCGTGGCGCCGTGCTACCGCTGCCTGTTCCCGGAGCCGCCGCCGCCCGAGGCCGCGCCCAACTGCAGCGAGGCGGGCGTGCTCGGCGTGCTGCCGGGCGTGATCGGCATGCTGCAGGCCACCGAGGCGCTCAAGCTGCTGCTGCACGTGGGCGAATCGCTC
Source organism: Luteimonas sp. (assembly GCA_041905645.1). Taxonomy (GTDB): domain Bacteria; phylum Pseudomonadota; class Gammaproteobacteria; order Xanthomonadales; family Xanthomonadaceae; genus Luteimonas. Next base: position 41,109 of record JAYRKR010000024.1, on the reverse strand, counting down.
GCCGGGCGGCTGCTGCACTTCGACGCGCTGTCGATGCGCTTCCGCGAGACGCGGCTGCCGCCGGATCCCGACTGCCCGGTGTGCGCGCCCGGCAGGCCGTTCCCGGGCTACATCGACTACGCCGCGTTCTGCGCGGGGGCCTGACCATGCGTCCGCTGCTGCCGATCCTGCTGCTGTCGACCTGCCTGTCCGCCGCCGCGGCGCCGCCGCCCGCGTCGACGGCCCTCGACGGGCTGGCCGAGCTCAGCGCACGGCGCGCGTTGCTGGCCGACGCGGTGGCCGCGAGCAAGCGGGCGTCCGGCAAGCCGGTCGAGGATGCCGCGCGCGAATCGCAGCAGCTGGCGTCGCTGTCCGGGCAGGCGCGGGCGCTCGGCGTGGACCCCGCAGCCGCCCGCGACTTCTTCCGCGCCCAGATCGAGGCCAACAAGCTGGTGCAGTACCGCCTGCTCGCCGATGCCGGCACGGATGGCACGAAGCAGGCGCCGGACCTGGCCGGCATCCGCACCGAGCTGGACGGCATCAACCGGGACATGCTGCGGCTGCTGCCGCGCGCGCTCGCCGCCGCGCAGGGGACGGGGTGCCGCGCGGACGTCGCGGCCGCCATCGGGCGCACGGGCGCGCACCGGCACCTGGACGACCTGCACCGGACGGCGCTGGCGCGCGCGTTCGGGGATTTCTGCCGCCGCCGTTGAAGGTGGTCGGGGCGTGAACGGCGAGGCCCCGTCGATCGTTTAGGCTGGACGGCGTCCCCATTCACGAAGGCGCCACGATGAAGCACCTGTCCCGGCGCCTCCTGCTCGGTGCCTGCCTGCTGTGGATGTCCGGGGCCGCGCTCGCGGCCGATGTCTGCCCGCTGCTGCGTGCGCAGGTGCAGTCGCCGGTGGTGTCCACCCGCATCGCCGCGGCGGCCTGCGAGGAGCACCAGCTCTGGTTCCGGCCGTTCATCGACCTCGAGGGCCGCTACGCCGGCTCGCGCGTGCGCGAGGCCGAGACGGCATTGCTGGCCAACGGGCAGCCGGCCTGGCTGCGGGTGGTGGACTACTGGCGCGGCAGCGGCGTGCTCGCGTCGGCGTCGATGCGGCCGGGCGCCAGCGACTGCGCGTACGCCGGCATGGCGGGGGGCTACGCGTCGCCGGCGTGCCGCGCCTTCGTGGTGGACACGCCGTGGTCGGCGGCGTTCGTGTCGTGGGTGATGCGGCGCGCGCAGGTGCCCGGGTTCAACGGCTCGGCCAGCCACGTGAGCTACGTGCGCGACGCCTATCGCAACCCGACCGGCAGCGCGTACCGGGTCGCCAATCCCGTCGCCACGCGCCCCGCGCAGGGCGACCTGCTGTGCTCGGTGCGCGCGGCCTCGCGCGTGTACGGCTTCGGCGGGCTGGCGACGCTGCTGAGCAGCCAGGACGCGGGCCTGGGCATGCACTGCGACATCGTGGTCGCGGTCGATCCCGACAACGACCACCTGGCCTACCTGGTCGGCGGCAACGTGCTCGACGGCGTGACCATGCGGCTGCTGCGGCTCACGCCCGGCGGGCAGTTCGCCGACCTGCCGATGCGCTCGCTCGGCGATCCGGAGTGTTCCCCGGACGCGCCGGCCGCGTGCAACGCCAGCCGCCAGGACTGGGCGGTGCTGCTGCAGCTGCGGCCGGCGCAGGAGCTGGCGGGGCTGGTGCCGGCGATGCCGATGGCGCCGTCGGGCGTTCCGCAACCGCAGCCTTCGCAGCAGTGCTGCGTGAACTGCGTGGTCGGCTCGGGCATCCCGCGCTGCCCGGCGGGCACGCCCGCGCCGGTGCCGCCCCTGCCTGCGGCGCCGTCGCCGACGCCGGCGATGCCCGCGCGTCCGGCCGCGCCGCCGCAGTGCTGCGTGAACTGCGTGGTCGGCTCGAAGGTGCCGCGCTGCCCGAGTGGGACGCCGGCGCCGCAGCGGTAGCCCGTTGTAGGAGCGACGGAAGTCGCGACTTCGACAGGTCGCGACTTCCGTCGCTCCTACAACTCCGGTCGCCGGGAATCGGCCGGCGCGGCCGGCAGGCATTCGACCGTGCGGCTGCCGTTCAACCGCGCCGCTGCGCCGCCTCGAACGCCGCCAGCTGTTCCGGCGTCGCCTCGCGCTGGTGCTTCGCCTTCCACTGCGCGAACGGCTCGCCGTAGACGGCTTCGCGCGCCTCGTCCCGGGTCGTCGTGATGCCGCGCGCCTCGGCCGCCTCGCGGTACCAGTCGGCCAGGCAGTTGCGGCAGAAGCCGGCGGCGATCATCAGGTCGATGTTCTGCACGTCGGGGCGGTCGCGCAGCAGGTGCTGCAGCAGGCGCCGGAAGACGGCGGCCTCGATGGCGATGGTGTCGTGGTCGCTGGCGGCCATGCCCGCCTCCCGTATTCGCGTAGGAGCGCCCCATGGGCGCGATCACCCGGGGCTCGCCCGGATGCTCCGGACAGCATCGCGCCCATGGGGCGCTCCTACAAGCGGCGGTGGAATCGGGGACAATGGCGGCCCGCATCGCCCACGCCACGCCGCATGACCGACCAGCCCGCAGCCCGCATCCTCGACGGCAAGCGCATCGCCGAGGACCTGCTCGATTCGCTCAAGCTGCAGGTCGACGCCCGCGTCGCCGCCGGCAAGCGCCGGCCGGGGCTGGCGGTGGTGCTGGTCGGTGCCGACCCGGCCTCGCAGTCCTACGTGCGCAACAAGCGCCGCGCGGCGCAGAAGGTGGGCATCCAGGCCTTCGACCACGACTTTCCCGACGGCGCCGGCGAGGCCGAGCTGCTGGCGCTGATCGACCGCCTCAACGCCGATCCGGACGTCCACGGCATCCTCGTCCAGCTGCCGCTGCCCGGGATCCCGGACGCGACCCGCCTGATCCACCGCATCGACCCGCGCAAGGACGTCGACGGCTTCCACCCGGAGAACGTCGGGCACCTCGCGCTGCGCCAGTTCGGCCTGCGGCCGTGCACGCCGCGCGGCATCACCACGCTGCTGGCCTATACCGACAGGCCGGTGCGCGGACAGAGCGCCACCATCGTCGGGGTCAGCAACCACGTCGGCCGGCCGATGGCGCTGGAACTGCTGATCGCCGGCTGCACCACCACCTGCTGCCACAAGTTCACCCCGCCGGAGGTGCTGCGCCGGCACGTCGGCGAGGCCGACATCCTGGTGGTGGCGGTGGGCCGCCCCGGGCTGATCCCGGGCGAGTGGGTGAAGCCGGGCGCGGTGGTGATCGACGTGGGCATCAACCGGCTCGAGGACGGCCGCCTGGTGGGCGACGTCGGCTTCGCCGAGGCGGCGCGGCGGGCGAGCTGGATCACCCCGGTGCCGGGCGGAGTGGGGCCGATGACCGTCGCCACCCTGATGCAGAACACCCTGGAAGCCGCCGAGGCCGCGGACGCGGGCTGAGCTCCGGACCCGCGCGTCGGACGCGGGGCGCGTCGCCCTGCCGGATGCTTCGCCCTTGTAGGAGCGGCCCATGGCCGCGAGCCCTTGATGCCGGCGCAAGGCCCGGAAAGGCATCGCGGCCATGGGCCGCTCCTACGGACGCAGCGTTCCGGATCCTCGCCCGTCCGGGCCGCCCGCCGTTCGCGGTACAATGTCGTGCTTCTCCCCACCGGCACGCCCATGCTGCGAATCCAGGCTGAAGCGCTCACCTACGACGACGTTTCGCTCGTCCCCGCGCACTCGACCGTCCTGCCCAAGGACGTCTCCCTCGCCACCCGGCTCACCCGCGACCTGCGCCTGAACCTGCCGATCGTGTCCGCGGCCATGGACACCGTCACCGAGGCGCGCCTGGCCATCGCCATGGCCCAGCTGGGCGGCATCGGCATCCTCCACAAGAACATGTCGGCCGAGCGCCAGGCGGCCGAAGCCGCAAGGGTGAAGAACTTCGAGGCGGGCGTCATCCGCGAGCCGTTCACCGTCGGCCCGCAGACCACCATCGGCGAGGTGCTCAGGCTTACCCGCGCGCGCAACATCTCCGGCGTGCCGGTGGTCGACGGCGGCCACCTGGTCGGCATCGTCACCGGTCGCGACATGCGCTTCGAGACCAAGCTCGACGATCCGGTGCGCAACGTGATGACCAAGAAGGACCGGCTGGTCACCGTGCGCGAAGGCGCCAGCGAGGAGGAGGTGCTGCAGCTGCTGCACAAGCACCGCATCGAGAAGGTGCTGGTGGTCAACGACGGCTTCGAGCTGCGCGGCCTGATCACCGTCAAGGACATCCAGAAGGCGCACGACAACCCCAACGCCGCCAAGGACGCCTCGGAGAGCCTGCTGGTCGGCGCAGCGGTGGGCGTCGGCGGCGACACCGAGCAGCGCATCGAACTGCTCGCCGCGGCGGGCGTGGACGTGGTCATCGTCGACACCGCGCACGGGCACTCGCAGGGCGTGATCGATCGCGTCGCCTGGGCGAAGAAGCGCTTCCCGAAGCTGCAGGTGGTCGGCGGCAACATCGTCACCGGCGACGCCGCGCTGGCGCTGATGGACGCCGGCGCGGACGCGGTCAAGGTCGGCGTCGGCCCGGGCTCGATCTGCACCACGCGCGTGGTCGCGGGCGTGGGCGTGCCGCAGGTGACCGCGATCGACATGGTCGCCGAGGCGCTGCAGGACCGCATCCCGCTGATCGCCGACGGCGGCATCCGCTACTCCGGCGACATCGGCAAGGCGCTGGCCGCCGGCGCGTCGACGGTGATGATCGGTGGCCTGTTCGCCGGCACCGAGGAATCGCCGGGCGAGACCGAGCTGTTCCAGGGCCGCAGCTACAAGAGCTACCGCGGCATGGGCTCGCTGGCCGCGATGGAGAAGGGGTCCAAGGACCGCTATTTCCAGGACGCCAGCGACGCCGACAAGCTGGTGCCCGAGGGCATCGAGGGCCGCGTCCCGTACCGCGGCCCGCTCAGCGGCGTGGTCCACCAGCTCGCCGGCGGCCTGCGCGCCACGATGGGCTACGTCGGCTGCGCCACGGTCGAGGACATGCGCAAGCGGCCGCAGTTCGTGAAGATCACCGGCGCGGGCCAGCGCGAGAGCCACGTGCATGACGTGCAGATCACCAAGGAGCCGCCTAACTATCGGGCCGGCTGATGGATGATAGGAACATAGTGAAGAGGAACGAGGAACTAGAGCTCCGGTTCCTCTTCCTTCATCGGCCTACCGCCCCGCTCTTACTCGTTCCTAGTTCCTCTCCACTAGTTCCTAGTTTGTTCCTCTCCACTAGTTCCTAGTTCGCGGCCATGACCGACCTCCACACCGACAAGATCCTCATCCTCGACTTCGGCGCGCAGTACACCCAGCTGATCGCGCGGCGCATCCGCGAGCTCGGGGTGTACTGCGAGGTCTGGGCCTGGGACCACGATCCGGACGAGATCGCCGGGTTCGGCGCCAAGGGCATCATCCTGTCCGGCGGCCCCGAGTCGACCACCGAGCACGGCGCGCCCGTGGCGCCGGTGCAGGTCTTCGACGGTGGCCTGCCGCTGCTGGGCATCTGCTACGGCATGCAGACGATGGCCAAGCAGCTCGGCGGCGAGACCGAGGCCGCGGATTCGCGCGAGTACGGCCACGCCGAGGTGACCCTGGTCGCGGCCGACCGCCTGTTCGACGGGCTGAAGGACCATGCCGGCGCGCCGCCGCGGCTTGACGTGTGGATGAGCCACGGCGACCACGTGTCGAAGGAGCCGCCGGGCTTCACGGTGACGGCGCGCACCGACCGCGTGCCGGTCGCCGCCTTCGCCGACGACGACAGGCGCTGGTACGGCGTGCAGTTCCATCCCGAGGTGACGCACACCAGGTCGGGCCAGGAGATCCTGCGCCGCTTCGTGGTCGACATCTGCGGCTGCGCGACGCTGTGGACGGCCGCCAACATCATCGAGGACCAGGTCGCGCGCGTGCGCGGGCAGGTCGGCCCGGACGAGGTGATCCTGGGCCTGTCCGGCGGCGTCGATTCGTCGGTGGTCGCGGCGCTGCTGCACAGGGCGATCGGCGACCAGCTGACCTGCGTGTTCGTCGACACCGGCCTGCTGCGCTGGCGGGAGGGCGACCAGGTGATGGCGACCATGGCCGAGCACATGGGCGTCAAGGTCATCCGCGTGGACGCGCGCGAGCGCTACTTCGAGCGGCTGCGCGGCGTGGCCGACCCGGAAGCCAAGCGCAAGGCCATCGGCAGCCTGTTCGTCGAGATCTTCGACGAGGAGGCGGGCAAGCTGAAGAACGCGAAGTGGCTGGCGCAGGGCACCATCTATCCCGACGTAATCGAGTCGGCCGGCAGCAAGACCGGCAAGGCGCACGTCATCAAGAGCCACCACAACGTCGGCGGCCTGCCGGACGACATGAAGCTGGGGCTGGTCGAGCCGCTGCGCGAGCTGTTCAAGGACGAGGTGCGGCGGCTGGGCGTGGAGCTCGGCCTGCCGCGCGAGATGGTCTACCGGCACCCGTTCCCGGGGCCCGGGCTCGGCGTTCGCATCCTCGGCGAGGTGAAGCCGGAGTACGCCGAACTGCTCGCGCGCGCCGACGCGATCTTCATCGAGGAACTGCGCAGGGCCGACCTGTACGACACGGTCAGCCAGGCCTTCGCCGTGTTCCTGCCGGTGAAGTCGGTGGGCGTGGTCGGCGATGCGCGCGCCTACGACTGGGTGATCGCGCTGCGCGCGGTGGAGACCATCGACTTCATGACCGCGCACTGGGCGCACCTGCCGTACGACTTCCTCGGCCGCGTCTCCAACCGCATCATCAACGAGGTGCGCGGCGTCTCGCGCGTGGTGTACGACATCAGCGGCAAGCCGCCCGCCACCATCGAGTGGGAGTAGGAGGCGATGGGCGACCGGGACGGGGCGACCCGCGGGCCGGCGGACGGCCGCAGGATGCGGGCATCGGGCGAAGCCCGGGGGCCGGGGTGACGGATCCGGACTCCGCCGCGAACGACGAGCGCTGGATGCGGCGTGCGCTGGTGCTGGCCGAACGCGCCGAACGCGAGGACGACGAAGTGCCGGTCGGCGCGGTGCTGGTCGACGCCGGCGGCAACGTGGTCGGGGAGGGCTGGAACCGCAACATCGGGGAGCACGACCCGACGGCGCACGCGGAAATCGTCGCGATGCGCCAGGCCGGGCGCGCGCTGGGCAACCACCGGCTGGTCGGGTGCACGCTGTACGTGACCCTGGAGCCGTGCGCGATGTGCGCGATGGCGATGGTGCACGCGCGGCTGGCGCGCGTGGTCTTCGGTGCGGGCGATCCCAAGACCGGCGCGGCCGGCAGCGTGTTCGACCTGCTTGCCGACCCGCGCCACAACCACCGCGTGCAGGTGCGCGGCGGCGTGCTGGGCGACGAGGCCGGCCGGCGGCTGAGCAACTATTTCCGCCGGCGGCGCGGGCGCCCGGAGATCGACTGACGCCTGACCGGCCACGCGCGCCGCTGGGCTATGATGCGGCGCCCCACCCAACGACGGGACGCGCATGGCAGGCAACGCAGGCGAAGGCAGGCTGGTCTGGATCGACCTGGAGATGACCGGGCTCGATACCGGCCGCGACTCGATCATCGAGATCGCGACGGTCGTGACCGATTCCCAGCTCGAGATCCTCGCGGAAGGCCCCGAGCTCGCCATCGCCCACCCGCTGGCCACGCTCGAAGCCATGGACGAGTGGAACCGCAACCAGCACGGCGGATCCGGGCTGTGGCGGCGCGTGCTGGAGGAGGGCGTGCCCATGGCCGAGGCGGAGGCGCGCACGCTGGCGTTCCTGCAGCAGTGGGTGCCGGCCGGCCAGTCGCCGATGTGCGGCAACTCGATCTGCCAGGACCGCCGCTTCCTGCACCGGCTGATGCCGGCGCTCGAGCGGCACTTCCACTACCGCAACCTCGACGTCAGCACGATCAAGGAACTGGCGCGGCGCTGGGCGCCGGAGGTGCTGGCGGGCGTGCGCAAGGACTCCGCGCACACCGCGCTGAGCGACGTGCGCGACTCGATCGCCGAGCTGCGGCATTACCGCACCGCGATGGGGGCCTTCGCCGCGCACGGCTGATCGGTGGTGCGGCAAGAGGGACTTTGTGGGAGCGGCTTCAGCCGCGAGCCTTTCGGCTGGAGCTGCCTCACAAGCAAGAGCTCGCGGCTGAAGCCGCTCCCACAAAAGGTGCGGCCGGTCAGGACGCGGCGGCCTTCGACTTCGCCAGCTTGAGCCAGGTGTCGACCACCGTGTCGGGGTTGAGCGACAGCGACTCGATGCCTTCCTGCATCAGCCACTCCGCCAGGTCCGGGTGGTCCGACGGCCCCTGGCCGCAGATGCCGACGTACTTGCCCTTGGCGCGCGCGGTCTTGATCGCCATCGACAGCAGCTTCTTCACCGCCGGGTCGCGCTCGTCGAACAACCTGGCGACGATCGACGAGTCGCGGTCCAGGCCCAGGGTCAGCTGGGTCAGGTCGTTGGAGCCGATCGAGAAGCCGTCGAAGATGTCGAGGAACTCGTCGGCCAGCAGCGCGTTCGACGGCACCTCGCACATCATGATGATCTTCAAGCCGTCCTTGCCCTGCTCGAGGCCGTTGTCGCGCAGCACCTCGACCACCTTGCGGCCTTCCTCCAGCGTGCGCACGAACGGGATCATCACCCACAGGTTGTCCAGCCCCATCTCGTCGCGTACCTTGCGCACGGCCCTGCATTCCAGCGCGAAAGCGTCGGCGAACGAGGGATCGACGTAGCGGCTGGCGCCGCGGAAGCCGATCATCGGGTTCTCCTCGTGCGGCTCGAAGCCCTCGCCGCCGATCAGGTTGGCGTACTCGTTGGACTTGAAGTCGGACAGGCGCACGATCACCGGGCTGGGCGCCACCGAGGCGGTCAGCGTGGCGATGCCCTCGGCGAGGCGGTCGACGTAGAAGCTGACGGGATCGGCGTAGCCGGCGATCTTCTCGTCGATCTTCTTCTTCGTCGCCGCGTCCTGGCGCTCGTACTGCAGCAGCGCGTTGGGGTGCACGCCGATGTGGGCGGCGATGATCATCTCCAGCCGCGCCAGGCCGATGCCGGCGTTGGGCAGCTGGCCGAAGTCGAACGCGCGCTCGGGGTTGGCGACGTTCATCATGATCTTCAGCGGCGCCTCCGGCATCGACGACAGGTCGGTGGTGATGCGCTCGAAGGGCAGGGCCCCGTCGTAGATGAAGCCGGTGTCGCCTTCCGCGCAGCTCACGGTGACCTCGCGGCCGTCGGCGATGGCGTCGAGCGCGTTGCCGGTGCCGACCACCGCGGGCACGCCCAGCTCGCGGGCGATGATCGCGGCGTGGCAGGTGCGCCCGCCGCGGTTGGTGACGATGGCGGCGGCGCGCTTCATCACCGGCTCCCAGTCGGGGTCGGTCATGTCGGCGACCAGCACGTCGCCCGGCTGCACGCGGTTCATGTCGTCGAGCGAGCGCACCACGCGCGCCGTGCCGCTGCCGATCTTCTGGCCGATCGCGCGGCCTTCGGCGACGACCTGGCCGCGCCTTTCCAGGTGGAAGCGCTCGATCTGGGTCGCCTTGGCGCGCGACTTCACCGTTTCCGGGCGCGCCTGCACGATGAACAGCCTGCCGCTGGCGCCGTCCTTCGCCCACTCGATGTCCATCGGGCGGCCGTAGTGCCGCTCGATCACCAGCGCCTGCTTCGCCAGCTCGTGCACGTCCTCGTCGCCGATCGAGAAGCGGTTGCGCAGCTCCGCCGGCGTGTCCTCGTTGCGCACGCGCTCGCCCGGCCTGTCGGAATACACCATGCGGATCTGCTTGGCGCCCAGCGAGCGGCGCAGGATCGCCGGCTTGCCCTGCTGCAGCGTCTTCTTGTAGACGTAGAACTCGTCGGGATTCACCGCGCCCTGGACCACGTTCTCGCCCAGGCCGTAGCTGGCGGTGATGAACACCACGTCGCGGAAGCCGGACTCGGTGTCGAGGGTGAACAGCACGCCGGAGGCGCCGATGTCCGAGCGCACCATCAGCTGCACGCCGGCCGACAGGAACACGTCCTCGTGCTTGAAGCCGTGGTGCACGCGGTAGGCGATCGCGCGGTCGTTGTACAGCGAGGCGAAGACCTCCTTGACCTTGCGCACCACGTCGTCGGCGCCGGTGACGTTGAGGAAGGTCTCCTGCTGGCCGGCGAACGAGGCGTCGGGCAGGTCCTCGGCGGTGGCCGAGGAGCGCACCGCGACCGCGACGTCGCCGCCGCCGTTGTCGGCGCACAGCCTCGCGTAGGCGTCGCGGATGTCGCGGTCCAGCTCCGGCTGCAGCGGCGCGTCGATGACCCAGCCGCGGATCTCCCCGCCGGCCGCGGTGAGCGCCGGCACGTCCTCCACGTCCAGCGTGGCCAGGCGGTCGAAGATGCGCTGGTGCAGGTCGTTGTGGGCGATGAAGGCCTTGAACGCGTCCGCCGTGGTCGCGAAGCCGCCGGGCACCGAGACGCCGAGCCCGGCGAGCTCGCCGATCATCTCGCCGAGCGAGGAATTCTTGCCGCCGACCTGGGCCAGGTCGGACAGTCGAAGGTCGTGCAGCCACAGGATGTTGGCGCTCAAGACGGGCACTCCGAGGGTTTGCAGGGCGGGAGAGAGGGAGGACCGGCGGGCTGGGCCGGCCGAAGTCGGCTATTTTAGCAAGCCGCCCCGCCGCGGCGCCCACCGCCGTTGCGGGCGCAGTCAGAACAGACCCTGGGAAAACGTTTACGCATGTCCGAGACACGACCGGTCTTCTACGTATCCGACGGCACCGGCATCACCGCCGAGACCATCGGCCACAGCCTGCTGACGCAGTTCGCCGACACCCGCTTCACCACTGATCGCATCCCGTTCGTGGACAGCCCGGAGCGCGCGCGGGAGATCGCCGAGCGCATCCGCGCCACCGGCCAGCAGGCCGGCGCCAGGCCGGTGGTGGTGAGCTCGTGCGTCGACCCCGAGCTGACCGCGCTGCTGGCCGAGAGCGGTGCGCTGATCCTGGACATTTTCGCGCCGTTCATCGAACCGCTGGAGCGCGAGCTGGGCCTGCAGCGCAAGTCGCAGGTCGGCCAGGCCCACGGCATGGTGGACTTCGAGACCTACCACTCGCGCATCAACGCGATGAACTACGCGCTGACCCACGACGACGGCGTCTCGATCAACTACGACGACGCCGACCTGATCCTGGTGGCGGTCTCGCGCGCCGGCAAGACGCCGACCTGCGTCTACCTGGCGCTGCACTACGGGGTGCGCGCGGCCAACTATCCGCTCACCGACGAGGACCTCGAGCACGACCGCCTGCCGCAGCGCCTGCGGCCGTACCGCAACAAGCTGTTCGGGCTGACCATCGATCCCGGGCGGCTGCAGCAGATCCGCCAGGAGCGCAGGCCCAACTCGCGCTACGCGCAGCTCGACACCTGCCGCAGCGAAGTCGCCGCCGCCGAGGCGCTGTTCCGCGCCGAGCGCATCCCGGTGCTGAGCACCACGCACAAGTCGATCGAGGAAATCGCCAGCAAGGTGATGACCACGCTGGGCATCCACCGCGGGATGTTCTGAGCGCGGGCGCGGCTTTGGAAGGGCGCGGCTTCGAAGGGGCATCCGCGGGGCGGCGGCGCGGCGCGGAAGAGCCTTCAAGTTAGGCGCTGCGCGCGCATCCGTCAATCCTGCCGCGCGACGCTGCCTGCGTGTAGCATCGGGCCATGCCCGGCGTCGTCGACAACACCCTGCGCATTCCCCGGCTCAGCCGCTTCGGCTGGCTGATGGGCCTGTACGCGGAGAACTTCAACCGGCTCACGCGGCTGTTCGAACCGGCCGACCTCGCGCCGGGGAGCTACCTGTCCTCGATCGGCGACGGCCTGGACCTGCGCGTCGAGGTCATCGAGCAGCACGCCTACACCACCGAGCTGCGGCTGACCTACGGCCTGCTGGACCCGGTGACCGGCGAGCCCGACCCGTCGGCCTTCCTGCGCCTGTACCGCGACGCCCGCCAGGTCGAGGCCACCCACTGCTACGTCGGGCGGCGCTGGCAGGACGTGATCGGGATGTACCCGCCGCCCGCGGAGGTGGTCGGGCACCGCATGCGCATGAACACCTTCCTCGGCAAATGGCTGCAATACCTGGCCGAGCGCGGCCACGGCGTGGCCACCCTGCGCGCCGTCGAGGCCGAAACCGAGCCCGCCTGAGCGCGCCTGGCCGGGTTCAAGCCCCGTTCACCGCCTTTACGTCCAGCAAACGCGCGGCTGCTAGCATCGGCCCCCGACGCGCCTGAATGCGCATGAGGAGGCACCGATGACCAAGCTCGACAAGCCGTTGCGACGCGAAGTGCAGATCGGCGACAAGGCCTACACCCTCACCATCGATCCCGACGGCCTGAAGCTGGTCGAGAAGGGGCACCGCAAGGGCATCGAAGTGAGCTGGGCCTCGCTGGCGAGCAGCGAAGGCGAGGGCGGGGCGCAGTCGCCGTCGATGTAGCACGCCTCCGGCGGGATCGGGAGGCCCGCCGTCGGCGGGCCTCGTCGTATCCGGCGCCCGGCGGCCTCGCGTCAGTGGACGGCGACGACCCGGCGCAGCGGGTGCGCCTCGGTGTTGAGCACCACGGCGTCGAGGTCCAGGGCCGAGTCCGGCGAGAACAGCAGCCAGTAGTACTTGAAGGTCTCGGCCAGGACGAAGCTCTCCATGCGGTCCCGCTGCTGCTTGGTGACGACGCTGCGCAGCGCGGCGTAGCCGGCCTCGGTGCGGCAGTGGCGCACGAAGTCGGCGAACATCGATGCGCCCATCGCGCGCCAGCGCGGGTCGCGGTCGAGGCGGTGCAGGTACCAGGCGGACTCGACGATCTCCGGCCGCAGCGCATAGCCGGGACCGAGCACCCGCATGCCGCGGTAGTCGAGCGCTTCGGGTTCGATGCCGTGCAGCCGCCACATGCGGAAGCCCGATTCCTGCAGCCGCGCCGCGCGGGCGGCGTCGCCCGAATACGCCAGCAGGCCCGGCAGGAACGCGTCCAGCGCACCGTACTGCGTGCCGGTGCGGTTCCCGGTGCGCATGTCGGCATGGCCGTACCACAGGGCGCCATCGACTTCGTCGGCGAGGTAGCGGTTGACGGCCTGGATGCTGGACTTCCACATGTCCAGGCAGTCGCGATCGTCGAACAGCTTCCAGCACTTCCACAGGTATTCGTAGTAGGAATCGATGCCGCCGCCGACGTGGGCCTCGTGGCTGGTCCATTCCCCGCTGCGCACGTCGATGGCCTCGCCGACCAGGCCGATGGCGGAGCTGTGCCGGTAGGTCTCGACCAGCGCGCGCTTGGCCTTGTCGTAGTAGGCGCGCTTGCCGGTGAGGCGGGCCAGCGTGCCGTACTCGAGCAGCAGGGTGCCGGTCTCGGCCGGGTTGCTGATCGGGCCGCGGGTGGCGCCGGTGCGCAGGTTGACCTCGGTCCACGGCAGCCCGGTCGGCGAGTCGAAGGCCGGCAGCATGCGGGTGCCCAGGTCGTCGGCCAGCGCCAGCAGGCGCTCGTCGCCGGTCATCTGGTAGCCGGACAGCAGGCCGCCGAGCAGGCGGATGGTGACCTCGAAGTGCTTGACATAGATGTCCTTGTCGAACGAGAGCCGGGCGGCGATCAGCTCGCGCGCGTCGTCGGCTTCCTCGTCCAGGCCGAGCATGAGCAGCGTGTCGAGGGCGTCGACCGGCGTCATCAGCAGCGGTTCGGCGTACCAGTCGTGATGGCCCTTGCTCAGCGGGGCGAGGTCGTCGTGGCCCCAGGCGTAGGCGCGGTAGCCGCGCCAGGCGTGCAGGGCTTCGTCGCGGACCTGCCGCGCGAGCCGCGCGCTCGCCGCGTCGTCGACGGCGGCCGGCGCGGTCGGCGCGGACGACGCATCCGCGGCCGCAGCGGGTGGCGCGTCGGCGGCGCGCATGCGGTCGGCGGTTGCGCAGCCGGCCAGCGACAGCGACGCCAGCAGGCAGGCGAGGAGCCGGGTTCCGCGGTTCGGCTTCATGCCGAAGCCTCCGCGGCGCGCAGCACCCGCAGCACCTCGTGGCAGGCGCCCATGGTGTGGTAGTCGGTCTTGCCGGCCGGGCTCTTGAGGTCGTCGTACCTGCGGTTGTCGCCGTCGAGGATGCGGTACCAGGCGCCGTAGCGGTGGTCGACCATGTGCCGCCAGGCGTAGTCCCAGATGCGGTCGTACCAGGCCCAGTAGCCGGCCTCGCCGGTGGCGTCGGCCAGGCGCGCGGCGGCGGCGAGGGTCTCGGCCTGCACCCAGAAGTACTTGTCGTCGTCGCAGACGAAGAAGCGGCCGTCGCCGACCGCCTCGCCCGGCATGCCGGGCGTGCGCAGCGATTCCGGGGCGAAGCCGTAGACCAGCCCGCCGCGCCGCGCGTCCCACGCGGTGGCGACGGCGAGGTCGAACAACTCGCGCGCGCGCGCCACCGGCCAGTCGGCCGGCGTGCCGGCGGCGCGCAGGTGGCCGTCGAGGATCGCCAGCAGCTTGGCCCATTCGGTCTGGTGCCCGGGCTGGAAGCCCCACGGGCGGAACAGGTGCTTCGGGTCGTCGCGGTGGTAGTCGGTGTCGATCCGCCACTGCGCGTCGTAGTGCTCCCATACCAGGCCATCGGCCTGCGCCGCCTGGCGCCGGGTCATGTGGTCGGCCAGCGCCTGCGCGCGCTGCAGGTAGCGCGCCTGGCCGGAGGCCTCGTAGGCCGCCAGCATCGCCTCGCACATGTGCATGTTGGCGTTCTGGCCGCGGTAGCCGGAGAAGCGCCAGTCGCGCGTCGCCTCGTCGCGGTACAGGCCGGGGCCGGGCTCCCAGTAGCGCTGTTCGAGCAGGTCCCAGGTCTCGTCCATCCACGGCCGCGCCTCGTCGATGCCGGCGGAGGCGGCGATCGAATAGGCCAGCAGCACGAACGCCGCGCCGTAGCAGTGCTGGGTATCGTCCTCCGGCGCGCCGTCGCGCAGGGTCCAGAAGTAGCCGCCGGAATCCGGGTCGCGGTGGTGCTCGCGCAGGAAGCGCAGGCCGTGGCGCGCGGCGTCGAGGTAGTCGGCGCGCAGCGTGGCGTCGTCGCCGCCGAACTCCTTGGCCGCGGTGGCGTAGTCGAAGACGAACCGCGTGCTGCTGACCAGGTGCCGGTGCGAGGCGTCGTAGACGCTGCCGTCGTCGCGGAAGTAGTGGAAGAAGCCGCCCGCCGGGTCGATGCACCGCGGGTGGTAGAAGGCCATCGTGCGGCGGACGTGGTCGCGCAGGAAGGCTTGGCTGCGGAAGTCCGGGTTCGCGGGCGCGGCGTGGGCGGTCATGGATGCTCCGGTGGCGGACGAGGCGTGGCGGCGGCGCCGGACGCGGCGGAACCGGCGTCGGCGGGTGTCGCTGCGCCCTGCAGCCAGCGCAGGCGCAGCGCCGCGCGCAGTGCCGGCAGCGTTGCTTCGGCGTCCACGCGCAGCGAGCGCCGCTCGCCGGGCAGCAGGGTCAGTGCGTTGTCGGAGAGGCGCGCGTCCAGCCCGGGGAAGTCGATCCACGCCCCCCGCGCGAAGCCGGCGGCCGACAGGTCCAGCCGGATCCCGTGGCGGTCGCGCCGCAGCCGCGCCGAGAGGCCGGGGTCAGGCAGCGCCAGCGCCTTGGGCGGCAGGGAATACGCGACGGCGCGCGACGGCGGCTCGCCTTCGGCCTGCAGGTCGAACACGGCCACGGTGCGCGCGGGATCGGCACCGGCGAGCAGCCGGGCATCGTCGCGTCGGGCCAGGACGGTGGCCGAGAGCGGCGCCAGGTCCAGCGGCCGGCGCTCGTCGCGCAGCACGCGCCCGTCGACGATGTCGAGCAGGCGCTCGCGCAGCTCGCCGTGCACGGGCGTGGTGCGGTCGGAGATCGCGCTCACGGTGGTCGTGCCTTCGCCGTCGCGCAGCGCGGCGACCGCCACCGGCGCGAAGAACCGTCGTGCGTGGAACTGCAGCGCCTTCCAGCGCCCGAAGTAGTCGATGCTCGACCACGACACGCCCGGCCAGACGTCGTTGAGCTGCCAGTACAGCGTGCCCATCGTCCACGGCCGGCTGGCGCGGTGGTGCAGGGCGGCGATCTCGATGCCCTCGGCCTGCATCGCCTGGCCCAGGTAGACGAAGTCGTCGAAGTCGCGCGGCTCGCGATAGCGCATGCGGATGTATTCGAGGATGCGCTCGTTGCCCTTGCCGGCGAGGAACTTCTGGTGCGCGACCACCACCGGCGCGTCCACCGACAGCGGCGCGTCGCCCGCGAAGGCGCGCACCGTGTCCATCGCCGGCCACGCCTGCAGGCCGTACTCGGAGGCGAAGCGCGGGCGCAGCTCGAGGTAGGCCTCGACCGGCTTGCGGCCGACCCACACGCTCCAGTCGTGCATGTCGCCGTTGTCCGGGTCGTTGGCCCTGGCGGCGAGGTCGTTGCCGGGCGAGCTCGACCAGTACGGCACGCCCCCGCCTTCCTCGGCGACGACGCGGCGCAGGTCGTGGCCGAACAGCCGCTCGTAGCCGTCCCAGACGCGGTCGGCGAAGGCGGGGTCGGCCTGCTCGAGCTCGCGGCCCTGGCCCCAGTCCTTCCAGGCCGTCTCCTCCTCGTTGTTGCCGCACCACAGCACGATGCTCGGATGGTCGCGCAGGCGGCGCAGCTGGTCTTGCGCCTCGGCCAGGACGTCGGCGCGGAACTCTGGATCGTAGGCCGGCTGCATGCCGCCGCCGAACATGAAGTCCTGCCACACCATCAGGCCGAGCTCGTCGGCGGCGTCGTAGAATGCGTCGCGCCCGTAGTGGCCGCCACCCCAGACGCGCACCATGTTCATGTTGGCCTCGCGCGCCGACCGCAGGATGCGGCGCACCTGCGCATCGGTGGTGCGCGGCGGGAACATGTCGAAGGGGATCGCGTTCGCGCCCTTGGCGAACACCGGGATGCCGTTGACGACGAAGGCGAAGCCCTGGCCGCGCGCGTCGCGGTCGCGTCGCAGTTCGACGCTGCGCAGGCCAGTGCGGTCGGCAGCGCGCGCGACGACGCGGCCGTCGCGGACGATCTCCGCGTCGAAGCGGTAGAGCGGCTGCCCGCCGTAGCCGGCGGGATACCAGCGCAGCGGGTGGTCGATCCTCAGCGCGGCCTCGAGCGTGCGCCGTCCCGGCGTCGCGTCGAAGGCCTGCTCGGCGACCCGGGTGCGCGCGCCGCCCGGCGCGGCCTGCCACAGGCGCAGCGCGTAGCGGCCCGGCCTGGCGATGTCGACCGCGATGCGGGCCTGCAGCTCGGCCACGGCCGCGGTCACCTTGTCCTGGCGCAGCTGCAGGTCGTCGATGCGCGCCGCGTCCCAGCTTTCCAGCCGCACGGGCTTCCAGATGCCGGCGGTGACGTAGCGCGGGCCCCAGTCCCAGCCGTACTGGTAGCCGGGCTTGCGCGCGAAGTTGCCGGTCATCGCATCCCTGGGCTCGTCGCCCCAGGGCGATGGGTAGTTGCCGGCGATCCTGTGCGGCATCGCCAGCACCTTCGGCAGCAGGCGGCGGATCGGCGAATGCAGCACGATGCGCAGCTCGTTGCCGGCGGGCCTGAGCCTGCCCTGCACGGGTACGCGCCAGGTGCGGTGGGCGTTGCCGGCCTCCAGCACCCTGGTGCCGTTGAGGTACACGTCGGCGAAGGTGTCCAGGCCCTCGAAGACCAGGTCGCTGCGGGCGTCGTCCAGCGCGTCCGCGGCGACGTCGAAGCGGCGCCGGTATTCCCAGTCGGCCAGGCCGATCCACTGCAGCTGGCCTTCGACGGTGCCCCGGTACGGATCGGGGATGGCGCCGAGCGCGAGCAGGTCGGTGTGCACGGTGCCCGGCACGGTGGCCGCGCGCCACTGCGTCGCGGCCCGGTCGCGATGCAGCTCCGCGCTCGAAGCGGCCTGCCGGAATTGCCAGGCGCCGTCGAGCGCCTGCACGCGCAGCGCCTGCGCCCGCGCGGGGAGGACCGCCTGCAGCCCCAGCGCCAGCAGCAGGAACGACAGGGCGGCGGCCGGGCAGGATCGTGGCATCGGGCGAAACGTCCGGTTTGGATCGATCCAAAGGAGCCGCGACTATCGCACGATCCGGATCGCGGCGCCTAATTGCGCTGCAGCAAAGGAGCGAGGCGGCCGTCGCCGGCAAGCGGTGTCGACCAGGCTTGTCGGGCGCTTCGCCGAAGGTGGGGCCACGCGATCGTGCGAGCGCATCCGCACGCCGCAACAGTGGGGGCGGCGCGCGCGGCGCCGGCAAGCCCGCTGGACCGTCGTCCGCCGCAAGCGGCGAGCAGCGCCGGTCAGCGCTTCCACCAGCCGGGCGGCACCGCGCCCGGGGCCTGTCCGTCGCGGCCCACCTCCAGCCGCAGCACGCGGTCGCCGCCGCCCTGGAAGTAGCGCAGCTCGAACGCATGCGCGCCCTTGGCCAGGCCGACGCTGCCATGGGTGAGGCCGGGCGACTGCGGGCCGTCGCGGTCGACCAGCACGGCGCCGTCCACCAGCAGGCGCGCGCCGTCGTCGGAGGCGAGCGAGAAGCGGTAGACGCCGTCGACCGGCACCTCGATGAAGCCGCGGTAGCGCAGGCAGAAGCCTTCCTGCCGCGCGAATCCCGGGATGCCGATGGCGTCCGTGGCGTCCGTGCGCGACGGTGTCGCCGCCAGCAGCTCGTCGGTGCGGCCGGCGGCGAGTTCGAAGTAGTCGCGCCGCAGGCCCGGTCGCAGCGCATCGCCGGCGTGGCGCGCGGCCTGCAGCCGGGTGCGCGCGTAGTCGGCGCGCATGGTCGGGCCGAGCCGGCCGTCGGCGGTGAGCAGGCGCGCGGAGACGGTGGTCGGCGCCTCGGCCAGCGGCAGCGCGATGGGGCCGGCGTAGCGCGGCGAATCCGCGCCCGGCACGCTGCCGTCGAGGGTGTAGACGATGCGCGCACCCTCCAGCGGCGACCGCAGCGCCACCGTCGCCCGCGGCGCGAGCGAGAGCACGTCGCCGTCGAGGCCGAGCACCTCGGGCACGCGGTAGTTCACGTCCATCCGCCCCAGTGTCGCCAGCTGCGGGGCGAGCCGGTGGCCGAAGCCGTTCCAGTCGCGCGCCGCGGCGGGCGACCACAGCACCTCGCTCATCGCCAGCGCGCGCGGCCAGAGCATGTACTCGGCCGCAGCGGGGGTGGCGATGTGCTCGGTCCACAGGTTGGCCTGGCCGCCGAGCACGTGGCGCGCCTGCGCGGGCGTGAGCTGCGGCGGCACCGGCTCGAACGCATACACCTGGCGCAGCGGCAGGGAGCCCGGGCAGTACGGCTCGTCCACCGCGCGCGACTGGCAATAGTCGAAGTACGCGTACGAGGTGGGCGTCATCACCACGTCGTGTCCGCGCTGCGCGGCCTCGACGCCTTCGTCGAGGCTGCGCCAGGCCATGATCGTGGTGCTGGGCGCCGGATCGCCGGCCAGCATCTCGTCCCAGGCCAGCATGCGCCGCCCGTGGCGCTGCAGGTAGGCCTCGATCCTGCGCATGAACCAGCCCTGCAGGGCGTGCTCGTCCGCCAGGCCTTCGCGGCGGATGATGGCCTGCGCGAGCGGGCTGTGCTGCCAGCGCACGACCGGCGCCTCGTCGCCGCCGACATGGATGTACTGCGAGGGGAAGATCGCCATCACCTCGTCGAGGACGTGTTCCAGGAACTCGAACGTCTTCTCGCTCGGGCACAGCACGTTGTCGTCCACGCCCCAGTCCACGCGCACCTCGAAGGGGCCGGGCGTGCAGGCCAGCTCCGGATACGCGGCCAGCGCGGCGACGGTGTGGCCGGGCATCTCGATCTCGGGCACGACGGCGATGTGCCGCTTGCGCGCGTACTCCACGACCTCCCGCGCCTGGGCCTGGGTGTAGTAGCCGCCGTAGCGCCTGCCGTCGTAAGTGGTGGTGCCATCGCGGTGCCCGACCGCGGTCTGGCTGCGCCAGGCGCCGACCTCGGCGAGCTTCGGGTAGCGCTTGATCTCGAGCCGCCAGCCCTGGTCCTCGGTGAGGTGCCAGTGCAGCACGTTGAACTTGTAGCGCGCCATCAGGTCGAGCTGGCGCTCGATGTAGGCGACCGGGAACAGGTGCCGGCCGACGTCCAGGTGCAGGCCGCGCCAGCGGAAGCGCGGCGCGTCGTCGATCCGGACCGCGCCGATGCCCGCGGCGGGGGCGTCCGGCGGGGCCAGCTGGCGCAGCGTCTGCAGGCCGAGGAACAGGCCCGCGTGGGTCGGCGCCCGCAGCGCGATGCCGTGCGCGTCCACCTGCAGCCGGTACGACTCCGGGTCGGCGGCCGGATCCGGTACCAGCGCCAGGCGCAGCGCGGCGCGGTCGGCGCCAGTGTCGACGACGTCGGTGGGGCGGTGCCAGGCGCTGCGCAGGATGTCCGCGCCCAGCTCGCCGAGCTCGCGCAGCGCCGCGTCGCGCGTTCCGGCCAGCGCCACGTCGGTGCGCGCGCCGGGCGCGAATGCGCCGGCCTGCGGCCGCAGCGACGCCGGCATCGGGACCAGCACGTCGGCGGCGGACACGGGCGGCGGCGCGGCGGCGCGCGCCGGCAGGGCGGCGCCGACCGCGAGCGCGGCGAGCAGCGCGGCGCGCGCGAGGAAGGTCCCGCTGCCCGTCGTTTCCCGCTGGGTCATGGCGCGGCCCCTCAGTAGCGGTCGTCGAGGGCGAAGACGCGCTTGCGTCCGCGCCATGCGCCGTCGGTGAAGTCCGGGAACTCGACGGTGCGGTTCCCGTCGGCGATCGACTGCTCGGACAGCGGCGTGATCGCGCTCCACGCCACCGCATCGTAGACGTCGATCGGCATCGGCGCGCCGGCCTTGAGCGCCTCGACGAAGGCGTGCAGCACGAAGAAGTCCATGCCGCCGTGGCCGGCGCCCTCGGCGCGCGAGGCGTATTTCTTCCACAGCGGATGGTCGTACCTGTCGAACCAGGGCTGCGCGGGCTCCCACCTGTCCTCCTGCGCGCTCCTGCCTTCGAGGTAGATCGACTCGTTGACGTCCATCCAGAGGCCGCCCGTGCCCTGCACGCGGAAGCCCAGCGAGTAGGGCCGCGGCAGCGAGGTGTCGTGGCTGAGCACGATGGTCTCGCCGTTGGCGCAGGCGATCTGGGTGGTGACCACGTCGCCGAGCGCGAACCTGACCCTGGCGTTGGGATGGGACTCGCCGGCCCGCTTCACGATGTAGTCGTGCAGGCCGCGCGACTTGCTGGCGTAGCTGGTCAGGCGGGCGAAGCGGTTGCCGCGATGGATGTCGGCCCACATCGCGCAGGGGCCGATGCCGTGGCTCGGGTACAGGTCGCCGTTGCGCTTGACCGAGTGCGCGGTGCGCCACTTCGCCTCCGACCAGCCCTTCTCGCCGAACTCGACGCCGCCGCCGTAGGGCTTGCCGGGCACGCCGGAGTTGAGCTTCACCCCGCGCAGGTCGTGCTGGTAGCCGCCCTCCAGGTGGACGAGCTCGCCGAACAGGCCCTGCCGCGCCATGTTCAGCGCGGCCAGCACGTCGCGCCGGTAGCACACGTTCTCCAGCAGCATGTACGGCGTGCCGGTGCGCAGCTGGGTGCGGAGCACGTTCCAGTGGTCGTCCAGGGTGATCCCGGCGACCACCTCGCAGCCGACCGCGATCTTCGCCTCCATCGCGCCGATCGCCATCGGCGCGTGCCATTCCCACGGCGTCGCGATCACCACCGCGTCCAGGCCGCCGGCGTCGTACATGCGCCGCCAGGCCTCGTCGCCGCCGGTGTAGGTGCGCGGCTTCGGCTTGCCGGCCTTGGAGACCTCGGCCAGCGCGCTGTCGAGCATGTACTGCTCGATGTCGCACAGCGCGGCGATCTCGACGTCGTCGCGCTCGAGCAGGTTGGCCTGGTGCACCTGGCCGCGCAGCCCGGTGCCGACGATGCCCACGCGCAGGCGCTCGCGGGTGCCTGCGCTGGCGAGCCAGGGCGAGCCGGCGAGCGCGGCGGCCACGGCGGAGGCCTTGAGGAATTCGCGACGTTTCATGGGCGGGTGTCCTGTGGCGGGGGCAGGGGATGGGCGTCGATGCGGGCGTGCGGCAGCAGGGCGCGCACGCGGTCCGGCGCGGCGTAGCCGGGTTCGGGCGCGGCGGCGTTGGCCGCGCCGCAGGCCAGGCCCAGGCGCAGCGCGGCGCCGGCGCCGGCGCCGCGCTCGAGCGCGACCGCGAGGCCGGCCAGCAGGCAGTCGCCGGAGCCGACCGGGTTGAGCACGCGTGCGGGCGCGAGGCGTCCGTGCAGCGCGAGGTCGCCGTCGGCGAGCAGCGCGCCGCCGGCGCCGAGGGTCAGCGCGGGCTGCGCGATCCCGCGCGCGCGCAGGGCGGCGAGGGCCGCGCGCGCGCCGGCATCGTCGTCGATCGGCCGCCCGAGCAGCGCCGACGCTTCGTCGCGGTTGGGCTTGGCCAGGAACGGGCGCGCGTCGAGCGCGCGCGCGAGCGCTTCGCCGCTGGCGTCGACCAGGCAGCGCACGCCGCGCGCCTGCAGCGCGGCGACGAGTTCC
This sequence comes from Luteimonas sp., assembly GCA_041905645.1. Lineage (GTDB taxonomy): Bacteria > Pseudomonadota > Gammaproteobacteria > Xanthomonadales > Xanthomonadaceae > Luteimonas. The sequence continues at coordinate 18,753 of JAYRKR010000024.1, read as the reverse complement.
GCGTACAGCGCGGGCGCGCAGCCGCGCGGCAGGCTGCCGCTGAGCACCGCGAGCGAGGCGCCCGCCGCGGCCTCGAGGAAGGCGTCGCGCAGGCGCGCGCAGGTGGCGGCGTCGAGGTCGGGGCCGTCCTCGAGCAGCTCGGTGATGCGGCCGTCGGATTCGCGCAGGGCGAGGCATTCGCGCAGGCGCGGCGCCTCGACGCCGACGAAGCGCACGCCGCGTGCGTGCAGGTGGCCTTCGACCAGCTCGCGGTGCACAGCGTCCACCAGGCCCACCAGCACGACCTGCGCGCCGAGGCCGGCGGCGGTCTGCGCCACGTGCAGGCCTTTGCCGCCGGGCAGCCGCAGCGCGCGCCGGCAGCGCTGCACCGCGCCGGGCCGCAGCGACTCGAGTTCGAGCAGGGTGTCGAGCGCGGTGTTGAACCCGGCGACGACGATCATGGCCGGGCGGCGGCGCCGGACGCGGCATGGATGGCGAAGCCCTCGACCACGCGGGTCAGCACGCCCTGCGACGGCGCATCCGGGCGGAATCCCAGCGCCAGGCAGCGGAACAGGCCCAGCAGCTGGCCGACCACCGCGTCGACCAGCGGCGCGTCGGCGTCGCCGAGGTCGACGTCGATGGCGAGGTCGGACGCATCGATGCGGTCCTGCGCCGCGGCCGGGCCGACCAGCACGCGGCGCCTGCCCAGTCCCTTGCGCGAGAGTTCGCGCAGCAGGTCGCGCTCGTAGCCGCGCACGGCCGGGGCGGCGGAGAGGAAGGCGACCACGCCGGTCGCCTCGCGCAGCGCCGACATCGGCCCGTGGCGCAGGCCGAGGCAACTCTCCGCCAGGGTGCGCACGCCGCCGCCGGTCATCTCCAGCATCTTCAGCGCGGCCTCGTGCGCGGCGCCCAGGCGCGGGCCGCTGCCGAGGTAGAGGATCGATTCCGGGCCGTCGTCGGCGAACGCCGCCAGCGCATCCGCGTGCGCGTCGAACACGCGCCGGGCCGCGGCCGCCGCGCGGCCGGCGCGCGCGGCCAGCGGCGCACCGGCCAGCGCCAGGCCGGCGAGGAACAGGTTGGTGAAGCTGCTGGTCATCACCAGGCTGCGGTCGTTGCAGCGCGGGTCGAGGAGCCAGGTCGCGGCGCGGCCGCGGTAGCCGCTGGCCAGGCGGCCGTCCGGGTTGCAGGTGACGAACAGGTGGCGGCAGTCCGGCGCCGCGGCCAGGACCGCGTCGACCACGGCCGCGCTCTCCGGGCTGTCGCCCGAGCGCGCGAACGACGCCAGCAGCGCTTGGCCGGTCGGCAGCGTGCCGTCGCGGTGGGTGAGCAGGGTGCCGGCGGGGATCGCCAGCACCGGCAGGCCGAGCGCCGCCTGCAGCGTCGGCGCGAGGCATTCGCACAGGTAGAACGAGCTGCCCGAGCCGGTGAGCACGATCGCGGCGGGGCGCGGCTGCAGCTGCGCGGCGAAGAAGGCGGCGTCCGCGTCGACGGCCGCGGCGGTGGCGCGCCAGCTGGTGGGCTGCTGCAGGATCTCGGCCAGGGTGTGGCGGTAGCCGGCCGCGTCCTGGTCGGCTTCCGGACGGGAGGCGAGCTCGGCGAGCCGGCCGCGGGTTGGCGCATTGACAGTCATGCCGGGATGCCGAAAAATGAAAGATATCGAAAGTAACCGAAGGCTAAGGCAAATGAAGCGCAAGGGTCAAGCGGCCGGTGCCGCGGGAACGGCGTCGCCCCGCCTGTCGCAGCTGTCGCTGGCGCAGGGCAAGCGCGCGCGGCTGTGGCGGCTGCTCTACGGCCATGGCCCGGGCAACGGCACGCTGGTGGTGCTGCCGCTCGACCAGGGGCTGGAACACGGGCCCGGCGACTTCTTCCCGCACCCGCCCGCGGTGGACCCGGAGTACCAGTTCGAGCTGGCCGTGGCCGGCAACTACTCGGCGATCGCGCTGGGCATCGGCCTGGCCGAGAAGTACATGCAGCGCCATGCCGGGCGCCTGCCGCTGGTCCTCAAGCTCAACGGCAAGACCAACATCCCGGACGATGCCGAGGCGACCTCGCCGCTGTTCGCCTCGGTGGAGGACGCGGTGCGCCTGGGCGCGGACGCGGTCGGCTACACGCTGTACGTCGGTTCGCCGCGGCAGCACGACGAGCTGCGGCAGTACGGCCGGGTGCGCCGCGACTGCGAGCGCTTCGGCATGCCGCTGGTGCTGTGGTCGTATCCGCGCGGCGCCGGGATCGACGCCAAGGGCGGCAAGAACACGCTCTTCGCGCAGGACTACGCCGCCCGGGTCGCGCTGGAGATGGGCGCGGACATCGTCAAGCTGCACGAGCCGGAGCCCGACGGCGACGCCTCGCCCGAGCCCTACCGCTCGCTGCGCACGACCGCCGCGCAGCGCTGCGAGCGCGTCGTGCGTTCGGCCGGGCGCACGATGGTGCTGTTCTCCGGCGGCAGCAAGAACGACGACGACGAGGCGGTGCTGCGCAAGGTGCGGCTGTACATGCGCGCCGGCGCCACCGGGGTGATGTTCGGCCGCAACATGTGGCTGCGCCCGTTCGACCGCGCGGTGGCGCTGTCCCGGCGCGTGCACGAGGTGATGGCGCGGCATGGCCGGTAGCCGGCCGGCGCGCACCCGCGGCAGGCCGGCGCCGCGCAGGCTGCTGGGCGAGGAGCGGCGCCGGCGGATCGCCGAGTACGTGCGCGCGCACGGCAGCGCCACGGTCGGCGAGCTGGCGTCCCGGTTCGGCGTCTCCACCGTCACCCTGCGCACCGACCTCGCGGCGCTCGCGCGCGGCGGCGCGCTGGCGCGCTCGCACGGCGGCGCGCTCGCGCCGGCGCAGGACCCGGTCCCCGAGACCCCGCTGCGCGAGCGGCTCGCACTGCACCACGACGAGAAGCTGCGGATCGCCGCCGCCGCGGCCGCGACGCTCCGCGACGGCGAGACGCTGATCCTCGATTCCGGCTCGACCACCGCCGCGATGGCCGAGCTGGTCCCGGGGCTCGGGCTGCGCTCGCTGACCGTGGTCACCAACGCGCTCAACATCGCCATGGCGCTGTCCGAAGCGCCCGGCGTGCGGGTGCTGATGCTCGGCGGGATGCTGCGGCCGCTGTCGCATTCGCTGGTGGGGCCGGATGCCGGGAAGATGCTGTCGCGGCTGGATGCGGACCGCCTGTTCCTCGGCGCCGACGGGATCGATCCCGAGGCCGGCGTGACCACGACCGACCCGATGGAGGCGCAGCTCAACGCCTGCATGATCGAGGCCGCGCGCGAGACCGTGGTCCTCGCCGACGGCAGCAAGTTCGGCCGTCGCGGCCTGTCGGCGATCGCGCCGGTCGAGCGCGTCGCCCGCATCGTCACCGACGATGGCGCCCCGGCCGCGATGGTGGCGGCCTTCCGCGCGCGCGGCATCGAGGTGGTGCAGGCGTGACCGGCGCGGCGAGGGGGCGCTTCGCGCGCTGCGCGGCGGCGCTCTCGCTCGCGCTGTGCGCGGCCTGCGCATGGGGCGCCGCGCGCGAGGGGGAGGAAGCGCCGAACGTGGTGCTCGTCACCCTCGACGGCGTGCGCGCGCAGGACATCTTCGGCGGCCTCGACGCGGCGGTGCTGCGTGCCCGGACGGACCGGGAAGGGCGGCTGGAGGACGACGCGCTGTACCGGCGCTACGGCGCCGGCACGCCGCAGGCCAGGCGCGAGAAGCTGATGCCCTTCCTCTGGGGCACGCTGCTGCGCAGGCACGGCTTCATCGCGGGCGATGCCGCCGTCGGCAGCCGGGTGCGCGCGGGCAACGCGATCCGCCTGTCGGCGCCGGGCTACGTCGAACTGCTCACGGGCCGCGCCCGCGACGGGGCGGTCGACGGCAACGACAAGCGCCGCCATCCGTTCCCGACCGTGCTCGAGTTCGTGCGCGAACGGCTGCGCCTGGCGCCGGGGCAGGTGGCCACCTTCGGGTCCTGGGACCGCTTCGAGCTGTTGCCGGAGCACGTCGCGGGCGCCACCTACGTCAACGCCGGCTTCATGCCCTACGACTCGCCCGACCCGGGCGTGGGGGGGGGGGGGGGGGGGGGGGGGGGGGGGGGGGCCGGGCGGGGGGGGGGGGGGGGGGGGCGGGGGCCGGGGGGGGCGGCGGTGCGCGCGCTCGATGCGGTGCAGGCGAGCGCGCGCACCTGGCCGGAGGAGCGCTTCGACGCCTTCACCGCGGCGTTCGCGCTCGACTACCTCCGGCGCGAACGGCCGCGCCTGCTCTACGTCGCGCTGGGCGACGCCGACGAATGGGCGCATGCGGGCAACTACGCCTTCGTGCTCGAATCGCTGCGCCAGGCCGACGACTTCCTGCGCGAGCTGTGGACCTGGCTGCAGTCGCAGCCCCGCTATCGCGGCCGCACCACGCTCATCGTCACCACTGACCACGGCCGCGGCGCGACGCCGCGCGACTGGACCGACCACGGGCCCGGGGTCGAAGGCGCGCAGGACGCCTGGATCGCGGTCGCCGGCGCGGGCGTCGGGCGCCGCGGCGAGTGGCGCGATTCTCCGGAGCTGCGGCTGGGCCAGGTCGCGGCGACGATCGCGTCGGCCTTCGGGCTCGACTACGCGCAGCGACACCCCGAGGCGGATCCGCCGATCGACCTCGGCCGCTGACCGGCGCCGGACGCGCCTGGCCCGGCGGCCTATACTCGCGTGCAACGCGGCTTCCGTCCGCCGCGCCGCGAACGCCGCCAATGCCCGTCCAGAGCATCCAGAACCGCCGCCTGTACCGGCAGATCGCCGACCAGCTGCGCGCGCTAATCGAACGCGGCGAATACCCGCCCGGCAGCTACCTGCCGGCCGAGCGCGAGCTCTCGCAGCAGTTCGGCGTCAGCCGCACCTCGCTGCGCGAGGCGCTGATCGCGCTGGAGGTGGTGGGCCTGGTCAAGGTGCGCGTCGGCGACGGCGTGATGGTGACCGCGCCGCCGGCGGCCGCGGCGCAGCCGCAGCAGGCACACGTGATCGAGCAGGCGATGCACAGCGCGCCGTGGGAGCCGGATCCGGAGCTGGCGGCGGAGCCGCCGGACTTCGACGCCGAGATCCCGCCGTTCTCGCTGCTGCAGGCGCGCCGCCTGGTGGAGCCGGAAACCGCCGCGCTCGCCGCCGAGCGCGCCAGCGACGAGCAGCTGTCCGGGATCCGCGAGGCCTACGCGCGCAACGTCGAGGACAACCGCAACGGCTCCACCACCCATCCCGGCGACCGCCTGCTGCACATCCGCATCGCCGACGCCTCGGGCAACCCGGCCTACGCGCTGCTGGTGCGGCACCTGCTCGGGCACAAGTACGGCGCGATGTTCCAGCGCCTGCAGCACCTGTACACCACCCGTGACATGCCGCGCCGCTCCGAGCGCGAGCACGCCGCGATCGTGGACGCGATCGCGGCGCGCGACCCGGCCGCCGCGCGCAAGGCCATGCGCACGCACCTGGATTCGGTGATCCGGATCTTCTCGCGGACCCGCCCCTGAGGCGGCCGGCGCGCGGCGCCCGCGGCCTCCGCGCCGCCGGTCAATCGTCCCGCCAGAGCACCCGCGGCCCGACCTCGCGCACGTCGCGCGTGCCGGTCAGCGCCATGCTCACGTCCAGCTCGCTGCGGATCAGTTCGAGCGCGGTCGACACGCCGCGCCCGCCCATCGCGGCCAGGCCGTAGAGGAAGGCCTTGCCGACCAGCGTGGCGCGCGCGCCGAGCGCCAGCGCCTTGAGCACGTCCTGGCCGCTGCGCACGCCGCTGTCGAACCACACCTCGCAGCGGTCGCCGACGGCGTCGACGATCCGCGGCAGCGCCGCGATCGCGGCCGGCGCCGAATCGAGCTGGCGGCCGCCGTGGTTGGACACCACCACCGCGTCGGCGCCGGCGTCGACCGCCGCGCGCGCGTCGTCCGGGTCGAGGATGCCCTTCAGGACCAGCTTGCCCGGCCACAGCGAGCGCACCCAGGCCACGTCCTTCCAGCTCAGCGTGGGATCGAACTGGCTGGCGATCCACTGCGACAGCGTGGTCAGGCCCTTGCCGCCGCCGGGGATGAAGCCGGCGAGGTTGCCGAAGTTGCGGTGCTTCGTGCCGAGCATGCCCAGGGCCCAGCGCGGTTTCCTCGCCATGTCCAGGCAGTTGCCGAGCGTCAGCCTGGGCGGCACCGTCAGCCCGTTCTTGATGTCGCGGTGGCGCTGGCCCTGGATCTGCAGGTCGCAGGTCAGCATCAGCGCGCTGCAGCGCGCCGCCTTCGCGCGCTGGATCAGCGAAGCGGCGAAATCGCGGTCGCGCATCACGTAGAGCTGGAACCAGAACGGCCGCTCCACCGCGGCCGCGACCGCCTCGATCGAGCAGATCGACACCGTGCTGAGCGTGAACGGCACGCCGAAGGCCTGCGCCGCGCGGGCGGCCAGGATCTCGCCGTCCGGATGCAGGATGCCGGTCAGCCCGGTCGGCGCCAGCCCGACCGGCATCGCCACCGGCTGCCCGATCATCGTGCTCGCCAGCGAGCGGTCGTCGACGTCGATCATCACCCGCTGCCGCAGCCTGAGCGCATCCAGCCCGGCGCGGTTGGCGCGCAGCGTGGCCTCGTCGTAGGAGCCGCGGTCGACGTAGTCGAAGATCGCGCGCGGCGCGCGGCGCATGGCCAGCCGGCGCAGGTCCTCGTTGCAGGTGACCGGCTTCACGGGGCGTCGCCAGCAACGGGCGGCCGCCGCCGCAGGGACAGCCCGTACCACGCCACCACCGCGAAGCACGCCGCCGGCAGCGCGTAGGCGACGTGGGTGCCGTGGCGGTCGGCCAGCCAGCCCATCAGCGGCGGCGCCAGCGCGCCGCCGACCACCGCCATCACCAGGAACGAGGCGCCGCGCTTGGTCTGCGCGCCCAGTCCCTTGACGCCGAGCGCGAAGATGGTCGGGAACATGATGGACATGAAGAACGAGATCGCCACCAGCGCCGCCACCGACGTCCAGCCGAGGCCGGCCACGACCACCAGCGCGAGGACGACGTCCACCACGCCGTAGAGCGCCAGCAGCCGCGCGGCGCCGAACCGCCCCATCAGCGCGGTGCCGGCGAAGCGCCCGAGCACGAAGCACAGCATCGGCATCGACAGCAGGAAGGCCCCGGTCCGCGAGGTCACGCCGACCTGCTCGGTGACGTAGTTGATGAAGTAGGCGTTCACCCCGACCTGCGCGCCGACGTAGAAGAACTGCGCCGCGACCGCGCCGACGAAGCGCCCGCGTGCGCGCAGCGGGGCTTGTGTCCCGTGCGCCGGGCCGGATGCGTCGGGCGGCGCGTCGCGCACGTCCGGCATCGGCGTGCGCCAGATCAGCGCGGCCAGCGCGACCACGGCGATCGCGATGGCCACGTAGGTCGACTGCACGCCGGAGAAGCCCGGGCGCAGGTCGCGCCCGCCGGAGAAGAACAGCGCGCCGCCGAGCAGCGGGCCGGCGAACGAGGCCAGCCCGTTGAACGACTGCGCGAAGTTGAGCCGGCGCTCGGAATCCCGCGGGTCGCCCAGCACGGTGACGTAGGGGTTGGCGGCCGTCTCCAGGCACGCCGCGCCGCAGGCGATCACGAACAGCGCGAACAGGAAGGCGTTGAAGTCCAGCCGCGCCGTGGCGGGGATGAACAGCAGCGCGCCGGCTGCGAACAGCGCCAGCCCGCACAGGATGCCGGCCTTGTAGCCGCGCTTCTGCATCAGCCGTGCCGCCGGCATGGCCATCAGGAAATAGGCGCCGAAATAGGCCGCCTGCAGCAGGCCGGAGCGCGCGCGGGTGACGTCGAGCGACTCCTGGAAGTGCTTGTTGAGCACGTCGAGCAGGCCGTAGGACAGGCCCCAGAGGAAGAACAGGCTGGTGACCAGCACGAAGGCCAGGCGGGTGCCGCTGCCGGTGCGGGCCGCGGCTGGCGGGATGGCGGGGCCGGGCGAAGTCAGTGGCATGGCGTTTTCCCGTGGTCGATGATCGGCGGCGCGTCGTGCGATGGCGGCATGGCGGTCAGCGGCCGCCGCGGGCGCCGTCACCGGCCCCGTCCCGTTCGGCGCGTCCGCCGTCGCCGGCTTCCTCCAGCGAGAAGATCGAGCGCATCGGCGTCCATTTCGCGCCCGGCGGCGTCCACGGCGTGGCCTGCTGGAAGCGCCACATCAGGTCTTCCCAGGCGCGCAGCTTCGGGTCGTCGCGCTCGGCGGCGGCCATGCGCGCGGGATCGAACACCGCGTCGTCGGTCTCCATCACCATCACCAGCCGCGTGCCGAGGCGGAAGATCTCCAGTTCGCGCACGCCGTGCGCGCGCAGGTGCGCCAGCACCTCGGGCCAGACGTCGCGGTGGTGGGACTCGTACTGCGCGGCCAGCGCCGGGTCGTCCTTCAGGTCGAGCGCGAGGCAGCGGCGCATGGCGGCCTGCTCAGCCGAGGGCGCGGTCGAGGTGGACGTAGCCGCCGTCCACGAACAGCCACTGCCCGGTCACGTGCGAGGCGCGCTCGGACAGCAGGAAGGCCACGGTGTCGGCGATTTCCGCGGACGTGGTCATGCGCCGGCCCAGCGGGATCTTCGCGGCGATCGCGGCGAGCTTGCCGGCGGGATCCTCGAAGGTATCGAGCCAGCCGCGGTACAGCGGCGTCATCACCTCGGCCGGTACCACCGCGTTGACGCGCACGCCGTCGCCGGCGAGCGAGGCCGCCCATTCCCGGGTCAGCGCGAGCTGCGCGCCCTTCGCCGCGCAGTAGCCGCTGGTGCCGCCCTGGCCGGTGAGCGCGGTCTTGGAGGAGACGTTGACGATGGCGCCGCGCGCGGCCTTCAGCGCCTCCACGCACAGGTGCGCCATCAGGTAGTAGTGGACCAGGTTCTTCTCGAGCGAGGCGACGAAGGCCGCGCGCCCGGCGTCCAGGCCGACGCTGTCGTTGACGCCGGCGTTGTTGACCAGGCCGTGCAGGCCGCCGAAGGCGTCGAGCGTCGCGGCGACCGCGCGTTCGCAGGCGGACGCGTCGGTCAGCTCGGTCTGGAAGAAACGGTAGCGCGGCTGCGCCGCGCGCAGCTCGCGCTCCAATTCCGGCGCCGGCGCGCTGCGCGAGAGCACCACCGGGATCGCGCCCTCGCGCGCCAGCGCCAGCGAGACCGCGCCGCCGATGCCGGCGCCGCCGCCGGTCACGATCACGGCCTTGTCGCGCAGGTTCAGGTCCATGGGCGTGGCTCCGGGTCCGCTGGCCGCAGACCATAGCAGCGCGCCGCGTTGCCGCCCCACAGGGCCGCGCGCGCGGCCGCGGGCCACGCGGCCGCGGCCCAGCGCGCGACGACGCCGTGCACGCCCGCGTAGGTCTCGCGCAGCAGGCAGACCGGCCAGTCCGAGCCGAACAGCAGGCGGTCCGGCCCGAAGGCGTCCAGCGCGGCGTCGAGGCAGCGGTGCAGCGGTCGTTCGTCCGCAAGCGCCGCGACCACCTCGGTGACCAGCCCCGAGACCTTGCAGGCTACGTGCGGCATCGCACCCAGTTCGCGCAGCGCGGCGCCCCAGCGCGCGTCGTCGCCGCCGCCGATCGCGGGCTTGCCGAGGTGGTCGAGCACCAACCAGTGGCGGTCGTGGCGCGCGCAGAAGGCGGGCGTGGCGGACAGCTGGCCGGCGCCGTGCACCAGCACCTCGAAGACCTTGCCGCGGTCCTGCAGCAGCGCGACGCCGCGGTTGAACGCCGGGTCGGCGAGCGTGGCCGAGACGTCCGCGTCGTCCTGCAGCAGGTGGCGGAACCCGGCCAGGGCGCGCGCGCCGCGCCAGCGGTCCAGACGCGAGGCGACGTCGCCGGCGCCCAGGTCGACCCAGCCGACCACGCCGGCGATCCACGGGTGCGCGGCGGCGAGCCCGAGCAGGAAGTCGGTTTCCGCCTCGCACGCCCGCGCCTGCACGGCGATGCAGGCGTCGATCCCGTGCGCGTCGAGCAGCGGGCGCAGGTCCGCGGGCAGGAAGTCGCGCCGCAGCGCCGGCATGGCGTCGCCGATCCACGGCAGGGCCGCGGCGTCGTAGCGCCAGAAATGCTGGTGGGCGTCGATGCGCACGGTCACCGGCCCTCGCAGCGCACGCACAGCGCGGCGCCGTCGAACGCCAGGCCGATGTCCTCGGCGGGCCAGGCCGGATCGGCGAGCCGGATCGACACCGGCACCGCCGCGTCGCCCGGCAGCGGGAACGGGCCGACCGCCTGCGTCGCCAGCCTCGCGCCTTCGACTTCGTGCACGGTCGCGCCGACCGCGACCCGGTAGCGGCGCCCGTCGCGCGCGTGCGCGCCGCGCAGCCGCAGCCACGCCGACAGCGGGCGCGGCGCCTGCACGGAGGCCGACCACGACACCCGCGTGGCGCGCTGGCTGCGGTAGCCGCTGCCGTAGGCATAGCTGGTGCCGGCGCGCCAGCCCGATGCCGGCAGCCTGGCGTCGCCTGCGGCGTCCAGGCGCACGGTGCCGGCCGGCCGGACCCGCAGCGGGCCGGCCAGTGCCAGCCGCAGCACCGGCAGCACCGGATCGGGCGCGGCGTCGGGCAGGCCGACCAGCACGTCGTCGCCGTCGCGGCGCCAGGGCAGGGCGGCGCCGTCGCGCCCGTCGATCCGGACCTCGCGCGGATCGGATGCCAGCCCTTCGACGCGCAGCTCGCCGCCGCGCCAGTCGCGCACGTGCAGGAACAGCGCGTCGCCGCGCCGCATCGCCGCGCCCCAGCGCTGCGGCGGCAGGCCGGCGGGCCCGGCGTCGAGCAGCGCGCCGGGATGGCGGCGCAGCCACGCGCCGATGCCGCGCAGCACCTCCTCCTCGAACGGCACCACCGAGCCGTCGCCCCGGGGGCCGATGTTGAGCAGGTAGTTGCCGCCCGCCGCGCGCGCTGCGACCAGCCCGCGCACCAGCTCGCGGACCTTGCCGGCGGCGTCCTCGCGCACCTGCCAGCTGCGGTAGCCCCAGGTGGCGTGGTAGATCGAGGCCGGCACCTCGAACGGCGGCTGCATCGACGGCGGCGGCGCCTGGTTGTCGCCCAGCGTGACGAAGTCCCCCTGGTTGTTCCAGATGCGGCCGTTGATCGCCGCCTGCGGCTGCAGTTCGCGCACGATCGCCTTGAGGCGCCGGCTCTGCGCGGGCGTCGGCGTGGACATGTCGAACCAGACCTCGACCAGCGGGCCGTAGTGCGACATCAGCTCGCGCAGCTGGCCTTCGACCAGCGGTTCCATCGACGCCGGGATCGGGTTGCCGTTGTCGGGGTCGAAGGCGTGCCCGGCGTGCCAGTCCACCAGCGAGAAGTAGATGCCGAATCCCAGCCCCTGGCGGCGGCAGGCCTCGGACAGCAGCTTCAACGGGTCGCGCCCGAAGGGCGTGCGGTCGACGATGTCGAAGTCGGTGGTGGCGGTGTCGAACATCGCGAAGCCGTCGTGGTGCTTGGCGGTGACCACCACGTAGCGCGCGCCCGCGTCCCTGGCCAGCGCGCAGATCGCGTCGGGGTCGAACCTCGGCGCGGAGAATCCGTCGGCCACCCGCGCGTACTCGGCCGCGGGGATCCGCGCCCAGCTCTGGATCTGCTCCGAATAGCCGCGGGTCACCGGTTCGCCGTGCCAGACGCCGCCGAGCACCGAGTACAGGCCCCAGTGCACGAACATGCCGTAGCCGAGCCGCTGCCAGCGCGCGAGCCGCGCCGCTTCCGCCGCGGAAACGGCGGCGCCGGCATCGCCGGTCGCGTGCGCCGCCGACGGGGGCGCATGCGCCGCGGGAGCCTCGGGTTCCGGCTGCGCGGCGCAGCCGGCCAGCAGCGCCAGCGCCAGCGCCAGCGCCAGCAGCCACGACGGCGGCCGTCTCACGCGGCGGCCCCGCGGTGGCGGTGGCGTTCGATCGACTCCGGGCGCATCGTGATCGAGTACCCGGGCGCGGTCGGTGGCAGGTAGGCGGCGTCGCGGACCACGCAGGGATCCATGAAGTGCTCGTGGAGGTGGTCGACGTATTCCACCACGCGGCCCTCGCGCGTGCCCGCGATGCAGATGAAGTCGATCATCGCCAGGTGCTGGACGTATTCGCACAGGCCCACGCCGCCGGCGTGCGGGCACACCGGCAGGCCGTGCTTGGCGGCCAGCAGCAGCACCGCGAGCACCTCGTTGACGCCGCCCAGGCGGCAGGCGTCGACCTGCACCACGTCGATCGCGCCGCGGGCGATGAACTGCTTGAACACCACCCGGTTCTGGCACATCTCGCCGCTGGCCACGCCGACCGGCGCCACCGCGCGGCGGATCGCGCGGTGGCCTTCGACGTCGTCCGGGCTGGTCGGCTCCTCGATGAACCAGGGTTCGGCGAACGCCAGCGCGCGCACCCAGCCGATCGCCTCGTCGACTTCCCAGGCCTGGTTGGCGTCGATCATCAGCCTGCGCCGCGGGCCGATCACCTCGCGCGCGATGCGCACGCGGCGGATGTCGTCGTCCAGGTCGCGCCCGACCTTCAGCTTGACGTGGTCGAAGCCGGCGTCGACCGCGGCCCGGCACAGCCGGCGCAGCTTGTCGTCGGAATAGCCGAGCCAGCCGGCCGAGGTGGTGTAGCAGGGATAGCCCTCGCGTTCGAGCGCGGCGATGCGCGCGGCCTTGCCCGCCGTGCGTTCGCGCAGCAGCGCCAGCGCCTCCGCGGGCGTGATCGCGTCGGCGAGGTAGCGGAAGTCGATGCAGCGGACCAGCTGCTCGGGCGTCATGTCGGCGACCAACCGCCACACCGGCTTGCCCTCGGCCTTGGCCCACAGGTCCCAGGCCGCGTTGACCACCGCGCCGGTGGCCAGGTGCATCGCGCCCTTGTCCGGGCCGATCCAGCGCAGCTGGCTGTCGGAGGTGGCGTGGCGCCAGAAGCGCCCCATGTCCGCCGCGATCCAGTCCAGGTCCAGCCCCACGACCAGGTGGCGCATCGCCTCGATCGCCGCGCAGCAGACCTCGTTGCCGCGGCCGATGGTGAAGGTCAGGCCGTGGCCTTCCAGCCCCGGCCGCGAGGTCTCGAGCACCACGTACGCGGCGGAGTAGTCCGGGTCCGGGTTCATCGCGTCCGAGCCGTCCAGGTGCCGCGAGGTGGGGAAGCGCAGGTCCTCGACCCGCATCCCGGTGATGCGGACGCCGCGCGTGGTGGCGGCTCCGGCGTTCACGCGGCCACCGTGCGCTGGTGCTGCTCGCCCAGCCCGTCGATGCCCAGCCGGATCGCCTGCCCGGGGCGCAGGTACACCGGTTCCGGCTTCTGTCCCAGGCCGACGCCCGGCGGGGTGCCGGTGGAGATCACGTCGCCGGGCTCCAGGCGCATGAAGCGGCTCAGGTAGCTCACCAGGAACGGGACGCGGAAGATCATGGTGCGCGTGTTGCCGTCCTGGTAACGATGGCCGTCGACCTCCAGCCACAGCCGCAGCGCGTGCGGGTCGGCGACCTCGTCGGCCGTGACCAGCCAGGGGCCGATCGGGCCGAAGCTGTCGCAGCCCTTGCCCTTGTCCCAGGTCCCGGTGCCCTCGAGCTGGAAGGCGCGCTCGGACACGTCGTTGACCACGCAGTAGCCGGCGACGTGGTCCATCGCGTCGGCCTCGTCGATGTAGCGCCCGCCGCGGCCGACGACCACGCCCAGCTCCACCTCCCAGTCGGTCTTGCGCGAGCCGCGCGGGATCTCGATGTCGTCGTCCGGGCCGCAGATGGCGCTGGTCCACTTGCCGAACACCACCGGCTCGGCGGGCGGCGCGGCGCCGGTCTCGGCGGCGTGGTCGGCGTAGTTGAGGCCGATGCAGACGAACTTGCCGACGCGGCCGACGCAGGCGCCGATGCGCGGCGTGCCCGGCACGCGCGGCAGGTCGTCGTGGCGGAGCGCGCGCAGCCGTGCCAGCGCCGCGGGCGCGAGCGCGTCGCCCGCGATGTCGTCCACCACGCCGGACAGGTCGCGGATGCGGCCGTCCGCGTCCAGCAGGCCGGGCTTCTCGTGGCCGCGCGGGCCGTAGCGCAGGAGTTTCATCCGGGCCGGATTCCTTCGGTCATGGCGGCGGCGCGCCCCGGCGCGTCGTCCCGCGCGGGCTTGGGTGGCGGGGACATTTGTGTTCCATGGTCCATCGCGCTTCCGCTCGCTGTTCCCGCCCCGTGCCTGGCGGTCAATTCGACCAGCCGCCGTCGACGACCTGGCAGGTGCCGGTGGTGAACGCCGACCCGTCGCTGGCCAGGTAGACCGCCAGCGCGGCGATCTCCTCCGGCCTCCCGAGCCTGCCCATCGGCTGGCGCGCGACGAAGGCCGCGTGCACGGCCTCGGCGCTGCTGTGCTGGCGCAGCGCCTGCGCCTCGATGCGCTGGCGCAGCGACGGCGATTCCACGGTGCCGGGGCAGATCGCGTTGCAGCGGATGCCGCGGCCCACGAAATCGGCCGCGATCGACTTGGTCAGGCCGACCACCGCGGCCTTGGTGGTGCCGTAGGCGAAGCGGCTGGGCACGCCCTTCACGCTGGAGGCGACCGAGGCCATGTTGACGATCGAACCGCCGCCGCGCGCCAGCATCCCGGGCAGCAGCCCCTGGACGAGGCGGAACATCGAGGTGACGTTGAGCTCCCAGGCCGTCGCCCAGTCCTGCGCGCTGCAGTCGAGGATGCTGCCGTCGTGGACGATGCCGGCGCAGTTGAACAGCACGTCGAAGCCACCATTCGCATCCGCGTGCGCGGAGGCCAGCGCGAGCACCGCCGCGGCGTCGGTGACGTCGAGCACGCCGGTCCGGAGCCCGCCCGCGGCATCGGCGCGCAGGCCGGCGAGTGCGTCCGGGTCGATGTCGGTGGCGAGCACGTCGGCGCCTTCGCGCGCGAACGCCAGCGCGGTCGCCCGTCCGATGCCTTGCCCGGCGGCGGTCACCAGGGCCCGTTTTCCTTCCAAGCGCATGCCAGGCCTCGTCTGCGGGATGGATTGGTCCAGCGGTTGGACCAATGCTATCGTGCGCCACCGGATTTGGGAATCGGCGGGGAAGGGCATGGGGACGGGCGGCCTTCGCAACCTGGCGGCGTGCGTCCTGGCCCTGTCCGCGGCGGCCGGCGCCGGCGCCCCCCCCCCCCGGCCCGCCGCGGGGCCCGGCGCCGGCGCCCCGCCCCCGGCGCGATACCCCCCCGGCTGGATCGACCTCGACAAGAACGGCCGCAAGGACCCGTACGAGGACCCGGCGACGCCGGTCGAGGCGCGGGTGGAGGACCTGCTCGCGCGGATGACCGTCGAGGAGAAGACCGCGCAGATGGCCACGCTGTACGGCTACGGCCGGGTGCTGAAGGACCCGCTGCCGACCCGGGCGTGGAAGCGCGCGCTGTGGAAGGACGGCATCGGCAACATCGACGAGATGCACAACGGCTTCGGCGACGGCAGGGACAGCCCCTACGCGACCGACGTCCGCCGCCACGTCTGGGCGATGAACGAGGCGCAGCGCTTCTTCGTCGAGCAGACCCGGCTGGGCATCCCGGTCGACTTCACCGACGAAGGCATCCGCGGCGTCGAGGCCCACGGCGCCACCAGCTTCCCCTCGCAGATCGGCGTGGGCCACACCTGGGACAGGGCGCTGGTGCGCCGGATCGGGCGCATCACCGCGCTGGAAGGGCGCGCGATGGGCTACACCAACCTCTACGCGCCCGTCCTGGACGTCGCCCGCGACCAGCGCTGGGGCCGCATGGAGGAAGTCTACGGCGAAGACCCGTACCTGGCCTCGCGCCTGGGCGTGGAGATGGTCAGGGGCCTGCAGCAGGATTTCACCGTGGCGTCCACCGCCAAGCATTTCGCGGTGTACGGCGCCAACAAGGGCGCGCGCGAGGGCGATGCGCGCACCGATCCGCAGGTGGCGCCGCGCGAGGTGGAGGACGTGCTGCTGTCGCCCTTCGCCGCCGCCATCCGCGAAGCGGGCCTGCTGGGGGTGATGAGCTCGTACAACGACTACGACGGCGTGCCGGTGACCGGCAGCCACTACTGGCTGACCGAGCGCCTGCGCGACGATTTCGGCTTCCGCGGCTACGTGGTGTCGGACAGCGACGCGGTCGAGTTCCTGCACACCAAGCACCATGTCGCCGTGGACGCGGTGGACGGCGCGCGGCAGGCGGTGGAAGCCGGCCTGGACGTGCGCACCACCTTCACGCCGCCGGAGGATTTCGTGCTGCCGCTGCGCGAGGCGCTGCGGCGCGGCCTGCTGCCGATGGCGACCGTCGACGCGCGGGTGCGCGACATCCTGCGGGTCAAGTTCACGATCGGCGTGTTCGACCGCCCCTACGTCGAGGACGCCGAGGCCACCGCGAGGCTGCTCAATTCCCCCGCGCACCGCGCCGTCGCCCTGCAGGCCGCGCGGGAAAGCCTGGTGCTGCTGAAGAACGCGGCGGGCAAGGACGGAGCGCCGGTCCTGCCGCTGCGCAAGGACCTGAGGACGGTCGCGGTGATCGGCCCGAACGCGGACGACCCCACCAGCTATGCGCGCGACCACTACGGCCCCACCGGCAACCACGTGGTCACCGTGCTCGAAGGCGTGCGGCGCAAGCTGGGCGGGGGCGTGGACGTGCGCCACGCGAAGGGCGTGGACGTGGCGGGCGGGAACTGGCCGCGCATCGAGATCCTGTCCGAGCCCCTGAGCGCCGGTGAACGGGCCGGCATCGACGCAGCGGTGCGCGCGGCGCGCGGCGCCGACGCGGCCATCGTGGTGCTGGGCGACGGACTGCGCACGGTCGGCGAAAGCCGTTCGCGCACCAGCCTGGACCTGCCGGGCCGGCAGCGGGAACTGCTGCAGGCGGTACAGGCCACCGGCACGCCGGTGGTGCTGGTACTCGTCAACGGGCGCCCGGCCAGCATCAACTGGGCCGACGCGCACGTGCCGGCGATCCTGGAAGCCTGGTTCCCCGGCGCGCAGGGCGGCACCGCCGTCGCCGACGCGCTGTTCGGCGACTACAACCCCGGCGGCAAGCTGACCGTGACCTTTCCCAGGACCGCGGGGCAGATCCCGTTCAACTTCCCGACCAAGCCCAATGCGCAGTGGGAAGGCGAGGCGTCGCGCAACAACGGCGCGCTGTACTACTTCGGCCACGGCCTGAGCTACACCACCTTCGCCTATTCCGGGCTGCGCGTGTCGCCGGCCAGGCAGCGCAACGGCGGCGACGTCGAGGTCAGCGTCGACGTGCGCAACAGCGGCGCGCGCGCCGGCGACGAGGTGGTGCAGCTGTATACCCGCGACGTGGTCGGCTTGGTGACGACCTACGAGAAGAACCTGCGCGGCTTCGAGCGCATCCATCTCGCGCCGGGCGAGACGCGCACGGTGGCGTTCACGCTGGCGCCGAAGGACCTGGAACTGTGGAACCGCGAGATGAAGCACGTGGTCGAGCCGGGCGCGTTCGAGGTCATGGTCGGCGGCGGCTCCGAGGACATCCGCCTGCGGGGCGGGTTCGAGGTGCTGCCGTGAAGCGGGGGCCGCGCCGGCGCGGCGGCGCGCCGGCCCTTCCGGGGCGGGCGGCGGTATCACGCGGATCGATTCCCCGCGGCGGGGACGACGGGCAGGCGGACACGGGAGCGGACATGTCGGACACCACGCGCGGCACCACGGCCTCGATCGCCATCATCGGCCTGTTGTTCTTCATCTTCGGCTTCGTCACCTGGCTCAACGGGCCGCTGATCACGTTCGTGCAGCTGGCCTTCGAGCTGAGCGTGTTCAAGGCGTTCCTGGTGACGTTCGTGTTCTACCTCTCGTACTTCTTCTTCGCGCTGCCGGCCTCGGCGGTGCTCGACCGCACCGGCATGAAGAAGGGCATGGCGCTGGGGCTGCTGGTGATGGCGGCCGGCAGCCTGGCCTTCGGCGAATGCTGCCTGCGGCGCTGGTACCCGGGCGCGCTGGGCGGGCTGTTCGTGATCGGCGCCGGGCTGGCGATCCTGCAGACCGCCTCCAACCCCTACATCAGCATCCTCGGCCCGATCGACAGCGCGGCGCGGCGCATCGCGGTGATGGGCGTGTGCAACAAGCTGGCCGGCATCCTGGCGCCGCTGATGCTGGGCGCGCTGGTGCTGCACGGCATGGACGACCTCGACGCGCAGGTGGCGGCAGCCGACGCGGCGGGCCGCGACGCGCTGCTGGCCGAGTTCGCCGCGCGGGTGCACGCGCCCTACCTGGCGATGGCGGGGCTGCTCGCGCTGCTGGGCGCGAGCATCGCGTTCTCGCCGCTGCCGGACGTGCGCACCGAGCGGGGGAACGGTGGCGCCGGCGGGCGGCTGCGCGACCATCCGCACGTGTGGCTGGGCGCGCTGGCGATCTTCGTCTACGTCGGCGCCGAGGTGATGGCGGGCGACGCGATCGGCACCTACGGGCGCGGCTTCGGGCTGCCGCTGGACCAGACCCGGTTCTTCACCTCCTTCACCCTGGGCGCGATGCTGCTCGGCTACGTCGCCGGCTTCGTCGCGATCCCGCGCTGGGCGTCGCAGGAACGCTACCTGGCCTGGTCGGCCCTGCTCGGCGTGCTGCTGACGCTGGGCGCCTACCTCACCCGCGGCCACGCGTCGGTGGCGTTCGTGGCCGCGCTCGGCTTCGCCAACGCGATGATGTGGCCGGCGATCTTCCCGCTCGGCATCCACGGCCTCGGCCACCTGATCGAGCGCGGCTCGGCGCTGCTGGTAATGGGCATCGCCGGCGGCGCGGCGATCCCGCAGCTGTTCGCCTGGCTGCGGCAGTCGCACGACTTCCAGCTGGTGTTCGCCGCGCTGATGGTGCCTTGCTACCTGTACATCCTGCACTTCGCCGTGCGCGGGCACCGGATGCGCACGCGCGGCGACGGGGCGGCGGCGTGAGCGCGCGCGAGCGGCTGCGCGCGCGGCGCA
>JAYRKR010000023.1:0-42582 GCA_041905645.1 Luteimonas sp. | reverse complement strand
CCCGGCGGGGGCGCCCCCCCCCCCCCCCACGATGGCGGTGACGCGCTTTCGACTCACAGCCCCCGCACCATCAGGTGCTGCGGCCCGGCGCTGCCGCCGAGATAGAGTTCGCCGGTGTCGACGAAGCCCGCCTTGCGGTAGGCGTTGATCGCGGCGACGTTGCGGCAGTTCACGTTGAGCGCGAGCAGCCGGATGCCGGGATGGCGCGCCCGCAGGTCGTCGCAGCAGGCCCGGACCGCGCGCGTGCCCAGGCCGCGCCCCTGCCAGCCGTGGTCGAGGCAGAACGCACGCAGGCCGGCGCTGGCGGCGTCGAGCGCCCTGCGGGCGACGATGGTCGGGGCGAAGTCGATGCGGTAGAAGCCGACCACGGTTCGCCCCACCAGGATCGCCATGGCCTCGCTGCGCGGATCGTGCAGCGCCAGGTCGAGGTTGGACGCGGCCGTGCCGACGAAGGGCAGCTGCTCCGGCGCGACCCGCAGCGCGCGCACGGCCGGCGCCTGTTCCGGCGTCACGGGGGTCACGTGCAGGTCGGGCCGGGCGATCATGCCGGCATGGTAGCGGCTGGCGGATCGCCTCTGCCGCCGGTCGGATTCGTTGCGTTACCCTTGCCGGGTCCTTTTGCCGTCCGCGAAAGCGGGAACCCAGTGGCGTCGATTCCGCATTCTCCCTCGCCATGGATGCGCAGGAGCAAAGCCACTGGGTTCCCGCTTTCGCGGGAATGACGGCAAGAAGCAAACCTCCGCTCCCACCCCCATCCCCGGCATTCCCACCATGCGCATCATCAGCTTCAACGCCAACGGCCTGCGCTCGGCGGCCAGCAAGGGCTTCTTCGACTGGTTCGCCGGCCAGGAGGCCGACGTGCTGTGCCTGCAGGAAACCAAGGCGCAGGAACACCAGCTCGGCGGCGCCGACGGCCTGCACGCGGACTACCTGCCCAAGGGCTACAAGGCCTGGTTCCGCGACGCCACCACCAAGAAGGGCTACAGCGGGGTGGCCATCTACAGCAAGCGCGAGCCCGACGAAGTGCGCACCGCGCTCGGCCGCGAGTCCTTCGACGAGGAGGGCCGCTACATCGAGGCGCGCTTCGGCAACCTGAGCGTGGTCTCGTTCTACATCCCGTCCGGCTCGTCGGGCGAGCTGCGCCAGGGCTTCAAGTTCGAGGCCATGGACTGGCTCCGGCCCATCCTCGACCAGTGGCTGGCCAGCGGCCGCGACTACGTGCTGTGCGGCGACTGGAACATCGTGCGCTCGCGCAACGACATCAAGAACTGGGCGTCCAACCAGAAGAATTCCGGCTGCCTGCCGCGCGAGCGCGCCTGGCTCAACGGCATGATCGCCGACGCCTGCGGCGACGGCCTGTGCGAACCCCCGGCGCAGGGCTGGCGCGACGCGCTGCGCGTGCTGCGGCCGGACGCGCCCGAATACACCTGGTGGAGCAACCGCGGCGCCGCGCGCGCCAACGACGTGGGCTGGCGCATCGACTACCAGCTCGTCACCCCGGCGCTGGCCGAGCGCATCACCGCCTGCGCGGTGCACCCGACGCCGCGCTTCTCCGACCACGCGCCGCTGGCCGTGGACTACGCCGGATGATCGCCGCGCTGCGGTCCTGGTGGGAATCGCTCGAGGTCTACGCCAACCCGCGCGTGCGCGCGATGCTCTTCCTGGGCTTCTCGTCCGGCCTGCCGTTCTCGCTGGTGCTGACCACGCTCTCGGCGCGCCTGCGCCAGGCCGGCATCGACCGCACCACGATCGGCTATTTCAGCCTGGTCGGGCTGGCCTATTCGCTGAAGTACTTCTGGTCGCCGGTCGTCGACCGCCTGCCGCTGCCGTGGCTGCAGCGGATGGGGCGGCGGCGCAGCTGGATGCTGGTGGCGCAGTGCGGGATCGTCGTGGGGCTGGTGCTGATGGCGATCGCCGACCCGGCGATCGACGCCGAGAAGGTCGCCTGGCTCGCGGTGTTCACCGCGTTCTGCTCGGCGACCCAGGACATCGCGGTGGACGCCTACCGCATCGAGGCCGCCGACACCGAGTGGCAGGGCGCGATGGCCGCCGCCTACCAGATCGGCTACCAGGTGGCGCTGATCTGCGCCGGCGCCGGCGCGCTGACCGCCGCCGCGGGCTACGGCTGGACCACGTCGTACATGATCATGGCCGCCTGCGCGCTGGTCGGTGTCGCGACCACCCTGGTGATCGCCGAGCCCGACGCGCGCATCGACCGCTCCACGCTCGCGCAGGAGGCGCGGGTCACCGCGTTCCTCGAGCGCTCCGGACACTGGCCCGCGCCGCTGCGGCACGCGGTGGCCTGGCTGATCGGCGCGGTGGTGTGCCCGTTCGTCGACTTCTTCACCCGCAACGGCCTGCGCGTGGGCCTGCCGATCCTGCTGCTGATCGCGACCTACCGCCTGAACTACACCACCATGGGCGTGGCGGCCAACACCTTCTACCTGGACATGGGCTTCACCCTGGAGCAGATCGCGCTGGTGTCCAAGGTCTACGGCGTGCTGATGACGATGGCCGGCGCGCTGCTGGCCGGCGTGCTGATCCGGCGCTACGGGATCCCGCGCACGCTGCTGGTCGGCTGGGTGCTGCTGACCGGGGCCAACCTAGTCTACGCCCACATCGCCAGCATCCATCCCGGGATCGGCTGGCTGGCCACCGCGATCAGCGCCGACAACGTCGCCAACGGCATCGCCGGCACGGCGTTCATCGCCTACATGTCCTCGCTCACCAATACCGCCTACACCGCCACCCAGTACGCGCTGTTCGGCACCCTGTGGAGCCTGCCGGCGAAGACCATCGCCAGCCAGTGGGGCAAGATCGTCGATGCCTGGGGCTACCCGCCGTTCTTCGTCTACACCGCGGCGATCGGGTTGCCGTCGCTGCTGCTGGTGCTGTGGGCGATCCGGCGCGAGCGGCGGCAGGCCGCCCCGGCCGCCGGGCGCGCCGGCGATGGCCCGCCCGGGGGCTGAGCCGCGTTGCTTGCCAAGACGGCGCCTGCGGCGGCAGGCTTGCGCCGCAGGGGTGGCTCGCGGCCTCGAACGGAAGCAAGCATGACCGAGATCGTCCTCCACGACATCGACCAGGTGTTGATCGACCGCATCCGGCGGGTCGCCGACGCGCGCGGCTGGACCCTGCCGCGCACGCTGCTGCACCTGCTCGAGCAGGGCCTGCACGTGTACGAGGGCGACGGCCGGGTGCATTTCGACAACGCCGAGAACGACGTGCTCGAGGCCGCGCTGGCGGCGCTGGAGGGCATCCCGGACGACAGCGGCTTCGCGATGATCGGCCGCGTGCCCCACCTGGACGAGGACGCGCCGGCGCCCGATTCGGGGAATCCGTAGGCCGGGATTCGGCCCCCGGCGTGCCGGCCGCGATCGAGCGCCGGGCCGGGGCCCGGCTTACGCCGGATACACCCCGCCCAGCACCCGCGGCCCGCGGGCGCCGGTCACCGACGGCAGGTTGCCGGGCAGCCCCAGCAGCGCCGTCCGCGCCAGCCAGGCGAAGCCCATCGCCTCGACGAAATCCGGGTCGATCCCGTGCGCCGCGCTCGATTCCACCGCGCAGCCGGGCAGCGCCCCGGCCAGCGCCGCCATCAGCGCGCGGTTGTGGACGCCGCCGCCGCAGGCGACCACGCGCGCGGTTCCCGGCTGGGTCGCGCGCAGCGCCGCGGCGATGGTGCGTGCGCTCAGCGCCAGCAGGGTCGCCTGCACGTCGCCCGGCGCTTCGCCGCCGCGC
This sequence comes from Luteimonas sp., assembly GCA_041905645.1. GTDB lineage: Bacteria > Pseudomonadota > Gammaproteobacteria > Xanthomonadales > Xanthomonadaceae > Luteimonas. Next base: position 38,847 of record JAYRKR010000023.1, on the reverse strand, counting down.
AGCCGCGTTTCCACCCAGTCGAGGTGGAAGCGGTCGCGGCCGGTCGATTTGGGCGGCGGCAGCGCGAACCAGGGTTCGTCGAGCAGCCGCGCCAGCAGCGCCTCGTCGACCCGGCCGGATGCCGCGAACGCGCCGTCGCGGTCGAAGGCCTCGCCGCGATGGCGCAGGCACCAGGCGTCCATCAGCCCGTTGGCCGGGCCGGTGTCGAAGCCGCGCACCTCGCCGGTGCCCGGCAGCAGGGTGAGGTTGGCGATGCCGCCGAGGTTGAGCACCGCGCGATCCTCGCCCGGCGAATGCAGCAGCGCCGCGTGCAGCGCCGGCAGCAGCGGCGCGCCGTGGCCGCCGGCGGCCACGTCGCGGCGGCGGAAATCGGCCACGGTGCGGATGCCGGTGCGCTCGGCGATGGTGCTGGGATCGCCGAGCTGCAGCGTGTACGGGAACTCGCCCTCCGGCCGGTGGCGCAGCGTCTGCCCGTGCGACCCGACCGCCGCGACCTCCGCCGCCTCGACCCCGGCATCCGCCAGCGCGCGCAATGCAGCGTCCGCAAAGCCCCGCCCGATGCGCACGTCGAGCTCGGCGACCTCGTCCAGCGTCGCCCGCGCCGACTGCTGCCCGAGCGCGACCAGTCGCTCGCGCAGCGCCGGCTCCCACGCGTAGGTGCGCCCGAAGCGCAGGCGCGCCGCGAGCGCACCGTCGCCGACATCATCGAACTCGACCAGCGCCGCGTCGATGCCGTCCGCGCTGGTGCCGGAGATCAGGCCGAGGTAGAGGTTGGCGGGCATGGAAGCATTCTAGGTTCGCATCGCGCTTCCGCGAAGGGGATTCCCTGCCACGGCCTTCCCGCGCCGGCCCCCAACTGCTCGGCCACGCCGCGCTTCGCGCAACGAGTCGAAGCCCTAAGGAACAAGTCTCGTCATTCCCGCGAAGGCGGGAATCCATGGACGTCAAGCCGTTGAAAGACGAAATCCATGGATCCCCGCCTTCGCGGGGATGGCGAGCGGAACAACGACTCGTTCAGCGTTTCCTCGAGCCAATTGCGCAGCGAAAACCCGAAGCGGATCAGCCCTTCTTGGCCCCGGGCTTCGCCGCGCTCGCCACGCGCTTGTCCTTGCCGTCGTCGCCGACCTGCGCGTAGATGATCCGCTCGACCTTCTCGATCCGCGCCAGCGCCGGGCCGGTCTGGGCGCGGAACTCGGCCAGCTGCGAGCCGCGCAGCGGCTCGGGCGGCGGCATCGTCACCGACATCGGGTTGCGGTGCACGCCGTTGATGCGGAACTCGTAGTGCAGGTGCGGGCCGGTGGCCAGGCCGGTGCTGCCGACGCGGCCGATCACCGTGCCCTGCCTGATGTGCTGGCCGACCTTGATCTTGCCGAACGCCGACATGTGGCCGTACAGCGTGGTGTAGCCGCGGCCGTGGTCGAGGATCACCGCGCGCCCGTAGCCGCCCTTCCAGCCGACGAAGGCCACGCGCGCGTCGCCGGCGGCCATCACGGGGGTGCCGGTCGGGGCGGCGAAGTCCACGCCCTGGTGCGCGCGCACGCGCCCCAGGATCGGGTGCTTGCGCGCGCTGGTGAAGCGCGAGCTGATCCGGGTGTACTGCACCGGCATGCGGATGAAGGCCTTCTTCAGCGGCCGGCCGTCGGCGCTGAAGTACTCGGCCTTGCCGTTGCGCACGTAGCGGAAGCCCGAGTGCAGGTCGCCGTGGGCGGTGAAGGTCGCGGCCAGGATCGGGCCGCTCTTGATCAGCTCGCCCTCGCGCCAGGACTGCTCGACGACGACGCTGAAGCGGTCGCTGGCGGCGACGTCGGAGTTGAAGTCGATGTCGTACTTGAAGATCTCGTCGGTCAGGGTGGCGATGTTGTTGCCCGACAGCCCGAGCTTGCGCGCCGAATGGAACAGCGAGCGCCCGACCTTGCCGCTGATCACCACGGTGCGGGTCTCGACCGGGCGCTCGATCACCTTCTGCACGACTTCGTCGTCCGCCATCCGCAGCTCGATGCGGTGGGTGTCGTCGCGGTCGTAGCGGAAGGCGCGCAGCGCGGCGGGGTTGCCCGCGCCGGCGGAGGCGATGTCGAAGGCCAGCTCGGTGCCCGGCCGCAGCCGGGTCAGCGCCTGCTTCGCGCCGCCCTGGTCGAGCACGCGCTGCAGGTCCGACTTCGAAAGGTCCAGGCGCTCGAACACGTGGCTCAGGGTCTCGCCGCTGGCGACGCTGACCAGCTGCCAGTTGTCGGTCGGCACCGCCTGCCGGCGCGCGAGCGGCAGCGGCGGCAGGCCCAGCGACATCGTCATGCGCACCGCCGCCGGGTCGGACGGGACCCCGGCCGACATGGCGTTGGAGAAACCGGGCACGATCGCCATCACCAGCGCGCCGGCCATCGCGAACAGGCTGGCGTGGGCCCAGTGGCGGCGGGTCCAGCGGCCGTTGAAACCGGCCGGCAGGGCGGGGACGAGTCCTTTCCCGTTCAGTGCCGCGGCCCGGAGGTTCCGGATCCGGATCAGGCGCCCGCGACCGGGGTCCTGGGGCGAGGTGGGCTCGGTCATCGAAGGCAGTCCCGGCCCGGCGTGAAGGGCCCGTCAGGGCGCTACCATAGTCACGCGAAATGTGAGCGTCAAACGCTTGAGTCGACAGGGATTTCCCGGAAACCGGCCTTAACCATGTGTTAACTTCGCTTTACAAACCGCATCACGCCGATTGTCACATCCCGCCCCCCACCGTCACCCGAGCCCCCCGTGCCCGCCGCCTTCGACCCCGCCCGCGCCGCCGATCCCGCCGCCCTCGACCTCATCGCCCGCGGCGCCGACGAGGTCCTCAAGCGCGAGGAGCTGGCCGCGCGGCTGGTGGAAGGCCGGCCGCTGCGGATCAAGGCCGGCTTCGACCCGACCGCGCCGGACCTGCACATCGGCCACACCGTGCTGCTCAACAAGATGCGGCAGTTCCAGGACCTCGGCCACGCGGTGATCTTCCTGATCGGCGACTTCACCGGGATGATCGGCGATCCCACCGGCAAGAACGCCACCCGCAAGCCGCTCACCCGCGAGGACGTCGAGGCCAACGCGCGCACCTACGCCGACCAGGTGTTCAAGGTGCTCGACCGCGAGCGCACCGAGCTGCGCTTCAACAGCGAGTGGTTCGGCGCGATGTCCGCCGCCGACATGATCCGCCTCGCCGGCCAGCACACCGTGGCGCGCATGCTCGAGCGCGACGACTTCGCCAAGCGCTACGCCGCGCAGCAGTCGATCGCGATCCACGAGTTCCTGTATCCGCTGGTGCAGGGCTACGACTCGGTGGCGCTGCAGGCCGACGTCGAGCTCGGCGGCACCGACCAGAAGTTCAACCTGCTGATGGGCCGCGGCCTGCAGGAGCACTTCGGGCAGAAGCCGCAGGTGGTGCTGACCATGCCGCTGCTCGAAGGGCTGGACGGCGTGCAGAAGATGAGCAAGTCGCTCGGCAACTACATCGGCATCGCCGAGCCCGCCATCGACATCGTCAACAAGACGATGAAGATCGGCGACGCGCTGATGTGGAAGTGGATCGAGCTGCTGAGCTTCGACATCGGCATCGACGAGGCCGCGCGGCTGCGCGCCGACGTCGAGGCGGGCGCGCTCAACCCGCGCGACGTCAAGCTGCGCCTGGCGCGCGAGCTGGCGGCGCGCTTCCACGATGCGGCCGCGGCCGAGACCGCGATCGCGGGCTGGCACGCCGCCGTGACCGGGCAGGGCGACACCGCGCTGCTGCCGCTGCAGGACGTGGCGGTGCCGGCGGACGGCATCCGCATCGCCGCGCTGCTCACCGCGGCCGGGATCACGCCGAGCAACTCCGAGGCCAACCGCAAGCTGAAGGAGCGCGCGGTGAAGGTCGACGGCGCCGTGGTCGAGGACGCCGGCACGGCGTTCGCGCCCGGCTTCGAGGGCGTGCTGCAGGTGGGCAAGCGCAATTTCGCGCGGGTGCGGCTGGTGACTGCCGGCTGAAAGCCCGCCGGCGCGGCGCCCGCATCCACGCGCCGACCACGCCCGCGGACCCAAGCTGCCCGCATGGAAGGCGTGTTCGCCCAATGGCCGGCGCAGCTGGCGGTGCTCGCGACGATCGCCTGCGCGATGGCGCTGGGCGGCGTGATCGGCTTCGAGCGCGAGCTCAGGAACCGGCCCGTGGGGTTCCGCACGCACATGCTGGTGGCCGGCGCCGCGGCGCTGCTGGTCGGCCTGGGCCAGCTGCTGGTCGCCCGCTACGCGCAGCAGCACTACGACGATGCGATCTGGCGCGCCGATCCGCTGCGCCTGGTGGAGGCGGTGGTGGCCGCGGTCGGCTTCCTCGGCGCCGGCGCGATCTTCCGTCGCGGCGGCGGCGACGGCGTGGCCGGCCTGACCACGGCGGCGTCGCTGCTGATGGTCGCCGCGATCGGCATCGCCGCCGGCCTGCAGGCCTGGCTGCTGGCCTTCGGCGCGACCCTGCTCGCCCTGGCGGTGCTGCGGGTGCTGGCCTGGGTCGAGCGCCGGGCCGGCATCCGCGGTCGCGGCGGGCGCTGACCGCCGCTCAGCCGGCCGCGCGCAGCGCCGCCGCGCCCATCAGCCACAGCACGCAGGCCAAGCCGCCCGCCCAGCTCAGGCTGCGCAGCAGGTGCGTGCCGGTGAGGTAGAAGACGCCGTGCGCGATCCGCAGCGCGACGAACGCCAGCGCCAGCATCGCGACCAGCCGCGCTTCCACGCCGGCCGCCTGCGCCATCAGCACCGACGCGGCGAACGGCGCGAACGCCTCGAAGGCGTTCAGGTGCGCCGCGTTGGCGCGGTGCGCGCGCGGATCGTCCTGCTTCTCCAGCCAGCGCCGCGGGTCGCGGTTGTCGTAGCGCGGCCCGCGCTTGGCGATCGAGACCCAGACGTAGGGCAGCACGGCGGCGACGAGGATGCACCAGTAGGCGACGGACATGGCAGGCCCCTTTGGCTCGGGTGAAGCGGGAAACCGGCGCGACGGGGGTACCCGTGGGCGCCGCACCGCCGGGTGGGGGGGGGGGGGCGGGGTTCCGCCCGCCCCCACCCGCCGCGCCGCGGCCCGCCGGCCGGCGCCGCGCTCATTCGGCGGCGGGCTTGCCCTTCATCATCTTCTCGCGCGCCGCGCGGAAGGCGTTGCCCTCGTACCAGTCCGGCCATTGGTCGCCGTCGACCAGCACGCGGCCGACGCCGTAGAGCGCCTGCAGGTCCTCGACCACGCCGTCGAGCTTCCAGGCATCGGAATACTCGTCGCCCGGCTTGTGGTAGCGGTTGGCGTTGTAGTCCTTGCTGGCCGCCTCGCCGGCCGCGCGGCCGCCGTCGACCAGGTCCTCGCCGCTCTCGGTGTAGAGCGCCGGCACGCCGGCCTTGGCGAAGTTGAAGTGGTCGGAGCGGAAGTAGAAGCCGCTCTGCGGCGCGCTCTCCTCCTCCAGCGTGCGTCCCTGCGCGTCGGTCTGCGCCTTGAGGATGTCCTCGAGCTCGGAGTTGCCCTTTCCGACCACGACCAGGTCGCGCGCCTTGCCGTACACGCCCATCGCGTCGATGTTGACCACGCCGACCGTCTTGTCGAGCGGGAACGCGGGATGGGCGACGTAGTACTGCGAGCCGAGCAGGCCCGATTCCTCCAGCGTCACCGCGGCGAACACCAGCGAGCGCTTCGGCGCCGGCCGGGTCTTGGCGAACTTCTCCGCGATCTCGATGATGCCGGCCACGCCGGTGGCGTTGTCAACCGCGCCGTTGTAGATGTTGTCGCCTTCCTCGCCCTCGTGCTTGCCGAGGTGGTCCCAGTGCGCCATGTAGACCACGGCCTCGTCCGGGCGCTCGCTGCCGGGCAGCACGCCGATCACGTTGCGCGAGGACTTCTCGCTCACGGTGCTCTTCAGGTCGAAGGACAGCTTCGCCTTCATCGGCACCGCCTTGAAGCCGCGCTCGTTCGCCGCCTTGTAGAGCGCGTCGAGGTCGAGGCCCGCGGCGGTGAACAGCTTGCGGGCGGCGTCGCCGGTGATCCAGCCCTGCGCCGGCAGGCGCGGCGCCGGATCGTCGGCCGCGCGCAGGTCGTACTGCGCGCCCGACCAGGAATTGCGCACCACGTCCCAGCCGTACGACGCGCCCGGGGTGTCGTGGACGATCAGCGCCGCGGCGGCGCCCTTGCGCGCGGCCTCCTCGAACTTGTAGGTCCAGCGCCCGTAGTAGGTCATGCGCCTGCCTTCGAACAGCGAGGCGTCGTTGGCGTGGAAGCCCGGGTCGTTGACCAGGATGACCACGGTCTTGCCCTTGACGTCGACGCCGGCGTAGTCGTTCCACTTCTGCTCCGGCGCGTCCACGCCGTAGCCGACGAACACCAGCTCGCTGCCGTCGACCTTGACCTCGTCCTTGCCGCTGCGGGTGCCGATCACCATGTCGGTGCCGAACCGCAGGTCCTGCGGCTTGCCGCCGACGTCGAAGTGCAGCACGGTCGATTCGTCGGCGGTGGTCTCGGTCATCGGCACGGTCTGGAACCAGCCGCCGTCGACGCCGGGCTTCAGGCCGATGCGCTCGAACTGCGCGCGGATGTAGTCGACCGACTTGTCCTCGCCCGGCGTGCCGGGGCCGCGGCCCTCGAACGCATCCGAGGAGAGCGTCTTGACGAGCTCGGCGAAGTCGCCGGCGTCGATGTCGTCCTTGAACGCGTGGGTGGAGGCGGGCGCGGCCTGCTGCGCGGCGGGCGGCGGGGCGGCGGCTTCGGGCGTCGCCTGCTCGGGCTTGCAGGCGGCGAGCGCCGCGGCGGCGGCCAGGCAGAGCAGGAGGTGTCGGCTGTGCATCCCGGGTCTCCGGTGGACGAAGTCCCGGATTCTAGGCCGAACGTGGCCCCGATGCCGGATCCGGCCGCCGGCGCCGCGGAGGCCGGGCCGCGGAGGCCGGCGATGCGCGGCCTATTCCTTCGGCGCGCTCGGCGTGTCGAACGTGTTCGGGGTCGCGCCGATGATCTTGCCCGTGCGCGCGCTCTTGTGCACGAACAGGACGACCTCGCGCTCGAACACCAGGTCGCCGTCGACCACCGCGTTGGGGCCGATCACGATGCGCGGCTTGCGGTTGCCGAAGCGGATCGGCATCCAGTTGGAGGTGGGCTTGTTGACCTTGATCCCGCCGTGCACGTGCGAGTCGATGCCGACGGTGACGTCGCCGTTGACCGTCTCGATGCCGCCGCCGACCTCGGTGGCGACGATGCCGATCGCGCCGTTGACGGTCTCGATGCCCTTGGCGACGTTGCCGCCGCGGTCGACGAAGATGCCGCCGTTGACGGTCTCCAGGCCGCCGCCGATGCGCGCCTTGGTGCCGAAGTGCAGGCTGCCGTTGACCGTGCCGACGTCGTCGGCCTGGATGTCGTCGCCGGCCTTGACGCTGCCGTTCACCGTCTGCGCGTCGCGGACGTGGGCGCCGTCCTCGAGCTTGATGCTGCCGTTGACGGTCTCCAGGTCGCCGTAGGCCTTGCCGGCCTCGGCGGTGATGCTGCCGTTCACCTTGTCGATGTCCACGCCGTCGTCGGAGGCCGCGGCCGCGCCGGCGGCGAGCAGCAGCGACAGGGCGAGCGCGATGGGGAGGCGGGACGGGACGGGCATGGCGGGCTCCGGATGCAGCGGGTGGGACGAGGATAGTGGTTTGCGCGGGCGTCCGCCCGCCGGAGTAGCCTGCGCGCGCTTCGCTACAATCGCACCTGCCCTTAGTCACTGGCCCTATCGTCGTGTCCGAAGCCCACAGCGCCGCCCGCCCCAGACCCGTGGTCCTGCTGATCCTCGACGGCTGGGGCCATCGCGAGGATCCGGCCGACAATGCCCTGGCGCAGGCGCGGCTGCCCAACTGGCGACGCCTGTGGGCGGACTGTCCGCATACCCTGATCCATACCGAAGGCCGCCACGTCGGCCTGCCGGACGGGCAGATGGGCAACTCCGAGGTCGGCCACATGAACCTCGGCGCCGGCCGCATCGTCTACCAGGACCTGACCCGCGTCGACGCCGCGATCGAGGACGGCAGCTTCTTCGGCAATCCCGCGCTGCGCGGCGCCTGCGAGGCGGCGAGGGCCGGCGGCGGCACGCTGCACGTGATGGGCCTGCTCTCGCCCGGCGGCGTGCACAGCCACGAGTCGCAGGTCTTCGCGATGCTGGAGCTCGCGCACCGCGCCGGCGTGCCGAAGGTGGCGGTGCACGCCTTCCTCGACGGCCGGGATACCCCGCCGCGCTCGGCCGCCGCCAGCCTCGCCGCCCTGCAGGCCAGGTGCGACGCGCTCGGCAACGCGCGCATCGCGAGCGTGAGCGGCCGCTACTACGCGATGGACCGCGACAGGCGCTGGGAGCGCGTGCGCCTGGCCTGGGACGCGATCGTCGAGGCGAAGAGCGACCACCACGCCGCCACCGCCGCCGCCGCGCTCGAGGCCGCCTATGCGCGCGGCGAGAACGACGAGTTCGTCCTGCCCACCGTGATCGACGGCGCCGCGCCGATGGCCGACGGCGACGCGGTGGTGTTCATGAACTTCCGCGCCGACCGCGCGCGCCAGCTGACCGCCGCGTTCGTCGCGCCCGGCTTCGGGCAGGACGGCAGCGACGGCTTCGCCGCGCGCCGGCCGAGGATCTCGCGCTACGTCGGCCTGACTGAGTACGACGCGAGGCTGCCGGCGCAGGCCGCCTTCCCGCCGGACGACCTGCGCGACACCCTCGGCGAAGTGGTCGCCGCGCGCGGCCTGCGCCAGCTGCGCATCGCCGAGACCGAGAAGTACGCGCACGTGACCTTCTTCTTCAGCGGCGGCCGCGAGGACCCGTTCGACGGCGAGGAGCGCATCCTGGTGCCGAGCCCCAAGGTCGCCACCTACGACCTGCAGCCGGAGATGAGCTGCCCGGAGCTGACCGCGAAGCTGGTCGAGGCCATCGCCTCCGGCCGCTTCGACCTGATCGTGTGCAACATCGCCAACCCGGACATGGTCGGCCACAGCGGCGACCTGCAGGCGGCGATCAAGGCCGCCGAGGCCGTCGACGCCGCGCTCGGCGCCATCGACGCCGCGGTGCGCGCCGCGCACGGCGCGCTGGTCGTGACCGCCGACCACGGCAACCTGGAGATGATGCGCGACCCGGTCACCGGCCAGCCGCACACCGCGCACACCGTCGGCCCGGTGCCGCTGGTGTACGTGGGTGACCGTCAGGGCGCGACGCTGCGCGAGGGCGGCGCGCTGCGCGACGTCGCACCGACCGTGCTCGACCTGCTCCAACTGCCCAGGCCGGACGGGATGACCGGCCGCAGCCTGTTCGCCACCGGCTGATGCCGCGCGCGCGGCGCCACTGGCTGTTCGCCTGCCTGCTCGCCGGCGCGGCGGTGCTCGCCGTGCCCGCCGGCGCCCAGAGCACGCGCGATGCGCAGCGCAAGCTCGACAAGGTCAACCGCGAGCTCAAGGCGGTCGCCGCCGAGCGGCGCAAGATCGAGGGCCGGCGCGGCGATGCCAGCCGGCAGCTGCGCGAGGTCGACGAGAAGGTCGGCGCCTCCACCCGCGGCCTGCGCGAGACCGAGGCGCAGCTCGCCCGGCAGCAGGCCTCGCTGGCGGACCTGCGCGACAAGCGCGACACGATGCAGGCCTCGCTCGCCGACCAGCGCAGCGAGCTCGGCGCGCTGCTGCGGGCGGCCTACGCCATCGGCGACGACGCGCCGCTCAAGCTGATGCTGTCGCAGGACCGGGTGGCCGAGGCCAACCGGGCGCTCGCGTACCACCGCTACCTGCAGCGCGAACGCACGCAGCGCATCGATGCGCTGGCCGCCCAGCTGGCCGAACTCCGGCGCGTGGAAGCCGAGATCGCGCAGCGCCAGGCCGATCTCGATGCCGCCAAGGCCAGGCAGCGCACGCAGCTGGCCGAGCTGCAGCGCGACCGTCGCGAGCGCAGCGCCACCGTGGCGCAGCTCGACGAGCGCTACCGGGACCGCAGCGCGCGCGAGAAGGCGCTCGGCCGCGACGCCAAGGCGCTCGAACGCCTGCTGGCGCAGCTGCGGGCCGCCGCCGCGAAGGCGGCCGCCGAGCGCCGCGCCGCCGAGGCCGCCCGCGCCCGGGAAGAGGGCGGCGACCACCGCAAGCGCCCGCCGCCGATCGAAGTGGCCAAGACCGCGCCGATCCGGGTCGGCGGGCTGGGCTGGCCGGTGTCGGGCTCCCTGCTGGCGGGCTTCGGCGGCACCATGCCCGACGGCCGCAAGAGCTCGGGCGTGCTGATCGGTGCGCCGGCGGGCACGACCGTGCGCGCGGTGGCCGACGGCACGGTGGTGTTCGCCGAATGGATGACCGGGTACGGCCTGATCCTGATCATCGACCACGGCAACGGCTACATGAGCCTGTACGCGCACAACGACGCCCTGCTGAAGGACCCGGGCGCGCAGGTGAAGCGCGGCGACCCGGTCGCCAGCGTCGGCAATTCCGGCGGCCAGGGCAGGCCCGGGCTGTACTTCGAGCTGCGCCGCGACGGCGCCCCGGTGAACCCGAACACCTGGCTGGGCAAGCGCTGAACGCTCCCGGCTCCCCGCGCCGTTGCCTTAACGAAAACCACCCGGCGCGCCGCATAATCCCAGAACCCGCCTCCGATCCGGCGGTCCAACCTGCGCCTTCCGCCCGCGATCGCCGGAGTTCCTGCATGCGTCCCGTTCTTCCGCTTCTCCTCCTCGCCCTGCTGGCGGCCGGCCCGGCGCCGGCGCAGGACGTTCCCGCCGCCGCGCAAGGACAGCAGGCGCAGGACCAGGGCGCCCAGGACGGGGACGCGGCGGCGGCGACGGGCGACGATCCGGACGCCACCGAGGATGCGGCCAGCAAGGTGCCGCTGGCCGAGATCAAGCGCTACGTCAGCGTCTACAACGCCATCAAGGAGGCCTACGTCGACCCGGTCGACGACAGGAAGCTGATGGGCTCGGCGATCCGCGGCCTGCTGCTCGACCTGGACCCCCACAGCGCCTACCTCGAGAAGGACGACGCCGAGGCATTCGACGAGGACACCAACGGCGCCTACGACGGCATCGGGGTGGAGGTGCAGCAGCTGCCGGACGGCAGGGTCCGCATCATCGCGCCGATCGACGACACGCCCGCCGCGCGCGCCGGCATCAAGGCCGGCGACACCATCGTCGCGGTGGACGGCAAGCCGCTCACCCCCGCCAGCGCGGAGGGCCAGGGCCCGCTGCGCGGCGAGCCCGGCTCCACGGTCAAGCTCACCCTGCTGCGCGAAGGCGCGCCCAAGCCGATCGACGTCAGCGTCAAGCGCGAGACCATCCGCATCGCCAGCGTGCGCGGGCGCATGCTCGAGCCGGGCTACGCCTACATCCGCGTGAGCGCGTTCCAGGCCGACACGGCGGCCGACTTCGAGAAGACCCTGGCGCAGCTGCAGGCCGGCGCCGGCGGCAAGCTGCGCGGGCTGGTGCTGGACCTGCGCAGCAATCCCGGCGGCCTGCTCACCTCGGCGGTGCAGATCGCCGACGACCTGCTCGACTCGGGCGCGATCGTCAGCACCCGCGGCCGCATCCCGATCAGCGACGCGCGCTTCTCCGCCACCCCGGGCGACCTGATGCACGGCGCGCCGGTGGCGGTGCTGGTCGACGCGGGCTCGGCCAGCGCCTCCGAGGTGCTGGCCGGCGCGCTGCACGACAACCACCGCGCGCGCGTCGTCGGCAGCCGCACCTTCGGCAAGGGCTCGGTGCAGACGGTGATGCCGCTGGACAACGGCGACTCGGTCAAGCTCACCACCGCGCGCTACTACACGCCCAGCGGCAAGTCGATCCAGGCGCGCGGCATCGAGCCCGACGTCGTGCTGAAGCCCGAGAAGGCCGATGCCGACGCGCGCGCCGACTACGCCGAGGCGATGCTGCCGGGCCACCTGCGCGGCGACGAGGAAGAAGCCGGGAGCAACGCCGGCGACGTCCTGGAAGGCGACGGCTACATCGCGCAGGCGCTGTCGGAGCTGAAGAAGCAGGTGGCCGCTTCCACCGCGCCGGCGGCGCACGGCTAGCCCCGCCTTCAACCCCGCGCCGCGACGGCGCATCCAAGCCTGCAGCCGCCGACCCTGTGGCGCCCCGGCGCGGCAGGGCCGGCCGGTTCGCGCTGGTCTTCCTGGGCGCCTTCGCGGCGTCCTGGTCGCCGGCGCGCGGCGCAGCGGCTGGGGCGGGCGCCTGCTCTAGCCCATGCCGGCGCGAGGTGCGCTCAGGGCAGCCGCGCGCGGAAGTGGAAGCACTCGATGCCGAAGCCTTCGCGGAAATAGAAGCGGTGCGCCTGCTCGCGCGTGGTCCGGGAAACGAGCTGGACCTCGTTGCAGCCCACGGCGCGCGCCTCCTCCTTCAAGCGGGCGACCAGCCGCGCGCCGTGGCCGCGCGAGCGCACGCGCTCGTCGCAGACCAGGTCGTCGACGTAGAGCAGGCGGCCGCAATAGAGCATGGTCATGACCCGGTAGGTGGCCACCGCCCTGACCGCACCATCCTCCGAAAGCGCCAGCACGCGCAGGCCGTCGCTGGCCATCAGCGCGCGGATCGCCGCCACGTAGCCGTCGCGCGCCAGCTGCGGCCGCAGCTGCGACAGCACCTCGAACGTCGCCTCGAGCTGCGCGTCGGTCTCCGCGTGGGCGATCGAAACCGGCATCGCGTCAGCGCGGCTTGGCCGGCAGCGGGAACGGCGTGACGACCTTCTCGCCGGATTCCGCATCGCGGATCGCCGACTGGCCCTTCTTCTCCACTTCCTCGATGCGCACGATGCTGTGCATCGGCAGGTGCAGTATCCGGGTATTGCCGAACTCGGCCTGCAGCCGCTCCTCGGTGGGATCGACCACCACGCCGCCGTGCACGTCGAAGACCAGCCCGCCGACCTCGGTGAAGCCCCAGATCGCGCTCGCCGCCACCCGCCGCGCGTACAGCTCGTAGACCTTGCCGTGGTTGTGGAAGACGATCTTGTAGAGGGGCTTGGGCATGGCGGAATTGTAATGCCGGTATCCGGGGTTCGAGGCACGCCCGAGATCCGTCATTCCCGCGAAAGCGGGAACCCAGGGCCTTTTACTTATGCGCCCACTTGACGAAAGTCGCTGGATTCCCGCTTTCGCGGGAATGACGGGCAAGGGCTACGCTCCTCCCTGGTCCCTGGTCCCTGGTCCCTGGTCCCTGGTCCCTGGTCCCTGGTCCCTGGTCCCTGGTCCCTCGTTCCTGGTTTCCTAGTTCCTAAGTTCCTAAGTTTCTAGTTCCTAGTTCCTAGTTCCTAAGTTTCTAGTTCCCCGCTCCCCGCCCCCCACCTCAATACCCCTTCAGCTTGCGCAGCCGCCGCGCGATGCCCGCGCGCGCCAGCAGGGCGAACAGCAGGCCGAACAGGAAGCCGGTGACGTGCGCCGCCCAGGCCACGGCGCCGAAGGCCGGGCCGATGTAGGCGAACACCACCTGCAGCAGCGCCCAGATCCCGATCAGCAGGGAGGCCGGCGCGCGCACGAACTCCAGGAACAGGCCCAGCGGCAGCACCACGCCCAGCCGCGCGTGCGGGAACAGCGCCAGGTAGGCGCCGATCACCGCCGAGACCGCGCCGCTGGCGCCGATGATCAGCCGGTCCGGGCTGCCGATCGCCAGCACCGCGACGAAGTTCGCGAAGGCCCCGCCGAGCAGGAACAGTAGCAGGAACCGCCAAGGCCCCATCACCCGCTCCGCCGGCAGGCCGAAGATCAGCAGGAACACCAGGTTGCCGAGCAGGTGCGCCCAGTCGGCGTGCAGGAAGAGCGCGGTCAGCAGGCGCAGCCAGTGCTCCCCGGCGGCCCAGGAGCGCAGGATGTCCTCCGGCTGCTGGCCGCCGCTCAGCGCCCCCCACTCCAGCAGCAGCGCCCGCTGCTGTCCGCCGGAACGGCTGCTGGCCCACAGGAACGCCAGCCACAGCACCGCCACCAGCGTCGGCGTCGCCCAGCGCAGCTCGCTGCGCTGGCGGGAGGGGATGGAGACGAACATGGGCGGGTCCGCGGCGGTTTCCGCGGCCAAGATACCCGTTCGCGCGCGGTTCGCGGCCCGCCGGCGGCGCTTGCGCGCCCATCCACACGCCACGGTATAGTGCGTCCGCGTCGTACGTCGGGAGGGGGCTTCCGGCAGGGCCGGCCAGGGCGGGGGACATCGCCCAGTGCCGCGCGGCGCACCCCGAACCCTGTCTACGGAGAGAGACCACGCAATGCAGACCCATCCCCGCCTCATCCAGGTTTCCGCCCTCGCGCTCGGCCTCGCCGGGGCGATGGCCTTCAGCCAGGCCCACGCCGCGGCCTTCCTGCTGAAGGAGAACAGCGTCAAGGCCCAGGGCCGCGCCATGGCCGGCTCGGCCTCGGCTAAGGGCGACGCCTCGGTCGTCGCCAACAACCCGGCCGTGATGTCGACCTTCGACCAGGCCGCCGTGCAGGCCGACGTGACCGCGATCGACCTGTCGTTCCAGTTCAAGGGCGGCGGCAGCGCCGCGGCCGGCTCGCCGCTGGCGCAGCCGCTCACCGGCGGCGACGGCGGCGAGGCGGGCGACCTCACGCCGGTGCCGGCGATGTCGTTCGTCAAGCCGCTCAGCGGCCAGTTCGAGTACCTCACCCTCGGCGCGATGGTCAGCGCCCCGTTCGGCCTGAAGACCGAATACGACCCCGACTGGGTCGGCCGCTACCACGCCATCAAGTCGGATGTGAAGATCATCGACCTGACCCTGGCGGCCTCGCTCGAGCTGACCGACCGCTTCTCGATCGGCCTGGGCGCGATCTACGAGCGGGCCGACGTGACGCTGTCGAACGCGATCGACTTCGGATCCGCGATCTGCAGCATCAACATTGCCGCGTGCGTGACGCCCACGCCGGCTACCGCCGTCTATGGGCCACAGAAGAACGACGGCAGCGTCAAGGTCACCGGCGACGACAACAGCTTCGGCTGGATCGTTGGCCTGAACTGGCGCCCGATCGACAGCCTGTCGCTGGGCTACGCGCATCGCTCGGAAGTCGATCACGACCTGCGTGGAACCGGCGACTTCGAAGTTCCCGGCGAAGTGAGGGTGGCGCTCGATGGCGCTGGCGCCAGCGCGCTCTACAAGGACGGCGGTGCAGGGGCGAAGCTGACGCTGCCGAGCACCGATACGCTCAGCGCCACCTGGCAGGTCAACGACCGCTTTGCGTTGATGGCCGAGGGCACCCGCACCGATTGGCACTCGCTGAAGGAGATCCGCATCGAGTTCGACAACCCCGGTCAGGCCGACGCGGCGGAGGACTACAACTGGGAGGACAGCTGGTTCTACTCGCTGGGCGGCGAGTTCAAGCTCAACGACAGCTTCACCCTGCGCGCGGGCCTGGCCAAGGACGAGTCGCCGGTGGCGACGCAGTACCGCACCCCGCGGATGCCCGACCAGGACCGCAACTGGTACACGGTCGGCGCGACCTGGTCGGCGACCCCGAACCTCGACCTGACCTTCAGCTACGCCCGCATCCAGCTGGCGGACGACCCGAAGATCGCGCTGGCCTCGTCCAGCGGCTCGTTCCTGAGCGGCACCTACGACGGCGGCGCCGACAACTACGGCATCGCGGCGCAGTACCGCTTCTGACGGTCATGCAGACGCAGCAGAAAAACCCCGCCTCGGCGGGGTTTTTTTTCGCCTTCTTCCTGCCGGGCATTGCACGCTCCGCAGGCCGGGCCTCTGCGCCCGGCGCCCCGCGTTGTAGGAGCGCCCCCTGGGCGCGATGGCGCTCACCGGCGAAAGCATCGCGCCCATGGGGCGCTCCTACAGGGTCCAGTCGCCCGGCGTGAGCAGTGGTTCAGGGGTCAATCGCCCAGCGTGAGCAACGAGGCGTTGCCGCCGGCGGCGGTGGTGTTGATCGTCACCGTCTTCTCGGTGGCGAAGCGCGGCAGGTAGTGCGGGCCGCCGGCCTTGGGGCCGGTGCCCGACAGCTTCTGCCCGCCGAACGGCTGCACGCCCACCACCGCGCCGATCTGGTTGCGGTTGACGTAGATGTTGCCGACGTTGGCGCGGGCGACGATGCGCTCGACGGTCTCGTCGATGCGCGAATGGATGCCGAGGGTGAGGCCGTAGCCGGTGGCGTTGATCGCATCGACGACCGCGTCGAGGTCGCCCGACTTCCAGCGGATCACGTGCAGCGCCGGCCCGAAGTTCTCGCGGGTCAGCTGCGAGATCGACTGCAGCTCCCACGCGCGCGGCGCGAAGAAGGTGCCGTGCTCGCTGCCCGGCGCCAGCGTCGCCTCGGCGATCAGCCGCGCGCCGCCCTGCATGCGCTGCGCGTGCTCGTCGAGCAGGCGCTTGGCGTCGTCGTCGATCACCGGGCCGACGTCGGTCGACAGCAGGCCGGGGTCGCCGACGCTGAGCTCGGCCATCGCGCCGGCCAGCATGTCGATGACCTTGTCGGCGATGTCGTCCTGCACGAACAGCACGCGCGCGGCCGAGCAACGCTGGCCGGCCGAGGTGAAGGCGGAGGCGAGCGCGTCCTTGACCAGCTGCTCGGGCAGCGCCGACGAATCGGCGATCAGCGCGTTCTGGCCGCCGGTCTCGGCGATCAGCACCCCGATCGCGCCGTCGCGCCCGGCCAGCGCGCGGTTGATCGCGCGCGCGGTGTCGTTGGAACCGGTGAACGCGACGCCGGCCACGCGCGGGTCCGAGGTCAGCGCGGCGCCGACGGTGGCGCCGTCGCCGGGCACGAACTGCAGCACGCCGGCCGGCACGCCGGCCTCGTGCAGCAGCTTCACCGCGTAGTAGCCGGTGAGGTTGGTCTGCTCGGCGGGCTTGGCCAGCACCGCGTTGCCGGCGGCCAGCGCGGCCGCGACCTGGCCGGTGAAGATCGCCAGCGGGAAGTTCCAGGGGCTGATGCAGGCGAACGCGCCGCGGCCGCACAGCTGCAGCGAGTTGGACTCGCCGGTCGGGCCCGGCAGCGCCTCGGCGGCGAACAGCGCGCGCGCCTGGCCGGCGTAGTAGCGCAGGAAGTCGACCGCCTCGCGCACCTCGGCCACGCCGTCGGGGATGGTCTTGCCGGCCTCCCGGGTGCACAGCGCGATGAACTGCGGCATGCGCTGCTCGAGCAGGTCGGCGGCGCGCTCGAGGATCACCGCGCGCGAAGCCGCGGGCAGCGCATCCCACGCCGGCTGCGCGGCGACCGCGTTGGCCAGCGCGCGCTCGACGGTGGCCGCGTCGGCGGCCTGCCAGTGGCCCACGACCTGGCGGCGGTCGGCCGGGTTGGTCACCGCGATGTCCGGGCCGGCCGCGGCAGCGCCCGGCACCAGCGGCGCGGCGCGCCAGGGCTGTGCGGCCGCGGCGCCGACCTGTTCGGCCAGGGCGCGCAGCGCGTCGTCGTTGGCGAGGTTGGCGCCCATGGAGTTGCTCCTGTCAAAGCCCTGGCTGCGGTACACGTCGACCGGCAGCGGAATGCGCGGATGGGGGATGCTCTCGAACGCGGCCACGGTCTCGACCGGGTCGCGGACGAGGTCGTCGATGGCGACGTCCTCGTCGGTGATGCGGTTGACGAAGCTGGAGTTGGCGCCGTTCTCGAGCAGGCGCCGCACCAGGTAGGGCAGCAGGTCCTCGTGGCTGCCCACCGGCGCGTAGACGCGGCAGGGCACGCCGAGCCGGTCGGCCGGGATCACCTCGGCGTACAGGTCGTCGCCCATGCCGTGCAGCTTCTGGAACTCGAACTCGCGCCCGCCGGCGATCCGGTGCACCGCGGCGATGGTCTGCGCGTTGTGGGTCGCGAACATCGGGTAGATCGCGTCCTGGGCGTCGAGCAGGCGCGCCGCGTTGGCCAGGTAGCTGACGTCGGTGTTGGGCTTGCGGGTGAACACCGGGTAGCCCGCCAGCCCGTCGACCTGCGCGCGCTTGACCTCCGAGTCCCAGTACGCGCCCTTGACCAGCCGCACCGGGATGCGGCGGCCGTGGCGGCGGGCGAGGTCGGCGATCCAGTCGATCACGAACGGCGCGCGCTTCTGGTAGGCCTGCACCACGATGCCGAAGCCGTTCCAGCCGGCCAGCGACGGGTCCGACCAGGCCGCCTCGACCACGTCCAGCGACAGCTCCAGGCGGTCGGCTTCCTCGGCGTCGATGGTCATGCCGATGCGGTGGCGCTTCGCGCGCTGTGCGAGGTCGAGCACCCGCGGCGCGAGCTCGGCCAGCACCCGTGCGCGCTTGGCGTGCTCGTAGCGCGGGTGCAGCGCCGAAAGCTTGACCGAGATCGACGGCGCGGCGATCTCGTCCTCGAACGCGCCGCTGCCCGGCGCATCGCCTTGGCGAGGTGCAGAAGCGCCCATCGCCTCGATCGCGCTGCGGTAGGACTCCAGGTAGCGGTCGGCGTCGCGCTGGGTCAGCGCCGCCTCGCCGAGCATGTCGAACGAATAGCGGAACGCGGCGTTGGCGCCCTTGCGCGAGCGCGCCAGCGCCTCGCCGATCGTGCGGCCCATGACGAACTGGTGGCCCATGATCTTCATCGCCTGGCGCACCGCCAGCCGGATCACCGGCTCGCCGACGCGGCCGAGCAGGCGCTTGAAGGCGCCGTGCACGTCGCGGCGGGTCTCGTCGGCGAGGTCGACCAGGTGGCCGGTGAGCATCAGGCCCCAGGTCGAGGCGTTGACCAGCACCGAGTCGGACTGGCCGACGTGGCGCTTCCAGTCGGCCTCGCCGAGCTTGTCGCGGATCAGCCTGTCGGCGGTGTCCTGGTCGGGGATGCGCAGCAGCGCCTCGGCCACGCACATCAGCAGCACGCCTTCCTCGCTGCCCAGGTCGTACTGGCGCATGAAGGCCTCGATCGCGCCCTGGTCGGCGGCGCGGGCGCGCACGCGGCGGACCAGGTCGGCGGCGGTGGCCTGGATGGCCTGGCGGTCGGCCTCGCCCCAGCCGGGGCCGGGTTGGCGCGCCTGGGCCAGCAGTTCGCGCACGTGCCCGGCCTCGTCCCGGGACCAGGCCGCGGTGATGGCCGCGCGCGGCGCCGGCGGCGGCGGCGGGAGTTCGGGAGACAGGATCGGGGTCACGGAGCACCACGGGGCACGTAAGGCCGGCAATTCTAGGGCCCGTGCGGGCGCACGAACAGCGGCGCCGACGCGGTCGCGGGGGCGTCGGCTTGCCCGCAAATGCCCGGCGCAGCTACCATTTGCGGGTTATCCGCAGCCCGCCACCGTTCCCATGCACGCCTTCGACCCGCCCCGCGGGCCCGCGTGCGGGGCAGGTCGCGTACTCGCCAGCCATGACGCCAACGAGGCATTCGGGGTTCGAAGTGATGCAAGCCGGTCAGCTCAAACACGCGCGTACCAAGCAGTGGGCCTCGGGCCTGGGAATGCTCGGGGCCTCCGCCAGCGCCTTCGCGCAGTCCGCGGACCCGGTGGAATGGCAGCTCAACATGGGGCGCGGCGTGACCACGCTGTCCAACCACGCCTACGACGCGCACATGATGGCGTTCTGGATCTGCGTGGGCATCGGCCTGGTGGTGTTCGGCGCCATGGCCTGGGCGGTCTTCGCGTTCCGCAAGTCCAAGGGCGCGGTCGCCGCGAACTTCAGCCACAACACCACCGCCGAGATCATCTGGACGATCATCCCGGTGGTGCTGCTGATCGGCATGGCCTGGCCGGCGACCACCAAGCTGATCGCCATGTACGACACCCGCGAATCCGAGATGACCGTCAAGGTCACCGGCTTCCAGTGGATGTGGAAGTACGAGTACCTGGGCGAGGACGTGTCCTTCACCAGCCGCCTGGACCGCGAGAGCGACCGCATCCGCCAGACCGGCGAGCGGCCCGACGCCGCCAAGGACCCGCACTACCTGCTCGACGTCGACCACGTGCTGGTGCTGCCGGTCGACACCAAGATCCGCTTCGTGGTCACCGCCGACGACGTCATCCACTCCTGGTGGGTGCCGGCGCTGGGCTGGAAGCAGGACGCCATCCCCGGGATCATCAACGAGGCCTGGGCCGACATCCAGAAGCCCGGCATCTACCGCGGGCAGTGCGCCGAGCTGTGCGGCAAGGACCACGGCTTCATGCCGATCGTGGTCAAGGCGGTGCCGAAGGCCGAGTTCCGGCAGTGGCTGGCCGCGCAGAAGGCCGCCAGCGCCCCGGCGCCCGCGCCGGCCGCGGAAGCGCCGGCCGAGCCGGCCACCGCCCAGGCGGCCCCGGCGCCCGCCGCGCCCGCCGCCGGCTGACCGCCAGTCGCCAACACACGCTCGCTGTTTCGCAGCAGACAGAACACGCACCCGAGGTAGGCAGCACATGTCCACGTATCCCGCAGCCGCAGACCACGCCCACGCAGGCCACGACGACCACGGCCACAAGCTGGGCTTCGTCGAGCGTTGGTTCTTCTCGACCAACCACAAGGACATCGGCACGCTGTATCTGCTCTTCAGCTTCCTGATGGTGATCGTCGGCGCCGCCTTCTCGGTGGTGATCCGCGGCGAGCTGGCGGTGCCGGGCCTGCAGTTCGTCAAGCCCGAGTTCTTCAACCAGATGACCACCATGCACGCGCTGGTGATGATCTTCGGCGCGATCATGCCGGCCTTCGTGGGTTTGGCGAACTGGATGATCCCGCTGCAGGTCGGCGCGCCGGACATGGCGCTGCCGCGCATGAACAACTGGTCGTTCTGGATCCTGCCGTTCGCCTTCACCCTGCTGCTGTCGACGCTGTTCCTGCCGGGCGGCGCGCCGGCCGGCGGCTGGACCATGTACCCGCCGCTGATGCTGCAGGGCGGCGCCAACGTGGCGTTCACCATCTTCGCCGTGCACATGATGGGCATCAGCTCGATCATGGGCGCGATCAACATCATCGCCACCGTGCTGAACATGCGCGCGCCGGGCATGGACCTGCTGAAGATGCCGCTGTTCACCTGGACCTGGCTGATCACCGCCTTCCTGCTGATCGCGGTGATGCCGGTGCTCGCGGGCGCGGTGACCATGCTGCTGACCGACAAGTTCTTCGGCACCTCGTTCTTCAACGCGGCCGGCGGCGGCGACCCGGTGATGTACCAGCACATCTTCTGGTTCTTCGGGCATCCCGAGGTCTACATCATGATCCTGCCGGCGTTCGGCATCGTCAGCGAGATCATCCCGACGTTCTCGCGCAAGCCGCTGTTCGGCTACCAGGCGATGGTGTACGCGACCGCCTCGATCGCGTTCCTGTCGTTCATCGTGTGGGCGCACCACATGTTCGCGGTGGGCATGCCGCTGGGCGGCGAGATCTACTTCATGTTCGCCACCATGCTGATCTCGGTGCCGACCGGCGTGAAGGTGTTCAACTGGGTCAGCACGATGTGGAAGGGCTCGCTGACCTTCGAGACCCCGATGCTGTGGGCGCTGTCCTTCGTGGTGCTGTTCACCATCGGCGGCTTCTCCGGCCTGATGCTGGCGATCGTGCCGGCCGACTTCCAGTACCACGACACCTACTTCGTGGTCGCGCACTTCCACTACGTGCTGGTGACCGGCGCGCTGTTCGCGATCATCGCCGCGATCTACTACTGGTGGCCGAAGTGGACCGGGCGGATGTACAGCCAGGCCTGGGGCAAGTTCCACTTCTGGTGGTCGATGGTGTTCGTCAACCTGCTGTTCTTCCCGCAGCACTTCCTCGGCCTGGCCGGCATGCCGCGCCGCATCCCGGACTACAACGTGGTGTTCGCGGACTGGAACCTGGTCAGCTCGATCGGCGCCTTCGGCATGTTCCTGACGCCGTTCATGATGTTCTTCATCCTGTGGTCGTCCAAGCGCAGCGGCGCCAAGGCCGAGGCGCGCGTCTGGGAAGGCGCCAGGGGGCTGGAGTGGACGGTGCCCTCGCCGGCGCCGCACCACACCTTCACCACCCCGCCGGTGATCCGCGACGGCGACCTCGCGCACGGCGACATCACCCATTGATGCGAGTCCCTCGCAGGAGCCCGCACATCCATGTGCGGACTTTCCAGAAGAGCGGGGCCCCGGGCTTTCACTGAAACCATGGAACAGCTTCTCCGGACGACGATGAACCAGCGGCCTTCCAGCGACGACACCCAGGCGCGCCGCGCCGGCGTGCGCCGCACCGTGCTGGTCGTGGTGGCGATCGTGGCGCTGGTGTACCTGGGCTTCATCCTCGCCACGGCGCTGTCGACATGAGCGCGCCGGACGGCAAGCGCGGCAGCAACCGCGGCATCGCGAAGATGGTCGGCGTGGCGATCGCCGCGTTCGCCTTCACCTTCTCGCTGGTGCCGCTGTACCGGATCGCCTGCGAGAAGGTCTTCGGCGTGCGGCTGGAGAAGACCGCCATCGACGGCGAGCAGGCGGCCAGGCTCGAGGGCCGCAAGGCCGACCGCCTGGTCACCGTGCAGTTCGACGGCGGCGTCAACTCGAAGCTGCCCTGGGCCTTCCATCCCGAGCGGGCGAGCATGCAGGTCCGCCCGGGGCAGCAGTACGACACGACCTTCTACGCCCGCAACGACGGCCATCGCGCCATCGTCGGCAACGCGGTGCCGTCGATCGCGCCCGCGCGCGCCTCGGGCTACTTCAGCAAGACCGAGTGCTTCTGCTTCACCGCGCAGACGCTGGCCGCCGGCGAGGCGCGCGACATGCCGGTGCGCTTCATCGTCGCCCCCGACCTGCCGGACGACGTCAACACCATCACCCTGTCCTACACTTTCTACAAGAACGACGCGCTGACCGCGCAGCTCGCCCAGCCCGCGGGCGGCGCCACCGCCTCGCGCGCGGCGCCCTGACCCGCAAGACCGAACGGAACGACAGCCATGGCCCAAGCCCACGCCACCCACGACCCCAACGTCTACTACGTGCCGCACGGCAGCCGCTGGCCGGTGTTCGCGTCGGTGTTCCTGTTCGCCACCATGTTCGGCCTGGGCAGCTGGCTCAACGAGGCCAGCTACGGCAAGGCGACGTTCTTCGTCGGCCTCGCCGGCCTGCTGGCGATCCTGTTCAAGTGGTTCGCGGACGTGATCCTCGAGTCGGTCTCGGGCTACTACAACAAGCAGGTCGACACCTCGTTCCGCATGGGCATGGTGTGGTTCATCTTCTCCGAGGTGATGTTCTTCGCCGCGTTCTTCGGCGCGCTGTTCTACGCGCGCCAGTACGCGCTGCCGTGGCTGGGCGGCGAGGGCGACGGCGTGATGACCAACGCGCTGCTGTGGGACGGCTTCAGCGCGGCCTGGCCGACCGGCGGCCCGGGCCAGGTCGGCGGCCACTTCCAGACCATCCCCGCCTGGGGCCTGCCGCTGCTCAACACGCTGATCCTGCTGTCGTCGGGCGTCACCGTCACCATCGCCCACCATGCGCTCAAGGCCGGCCACCGCAAGCAGCTGCTGGTGTTCCTCGGCGCCACCATCCTGCTGGGCTGCAGCTTCCTGTACTTCCAGGCCCACGAGTACATCGAGGCCTACACCGAGCTCAACCTCACCCTGGGCTCGGGTATCTACGGGTCGACCTTCTTCATGCTCACCGGCTTCCACGGCGCGCACGTGACCCTCGGCACGATCATGCTGGCGATCATCTGGCTGCGCTGCGCCAAGGGCCACTTCAGCAAGGACGACCACTTCGCGTTCGAGGCGGTGGCCTGGTACTGGCACTTCGTCGACGTGGTGTGGCTGGGGCTGTTCCTGTTCGTCTACGTGCTGTAGCAAGAACCGCGCGGCGAAGCCGCGCCTCCGAATTCCCTCCCCTTCAAGGGGAGGGCAAGGGTGGGGATGATGTTCAGGCGCTCGCGATGCCGGGGGCGCTCGATCGGCGCAACCCCATCCCCAACCCCATCCCAGCCTTCCCCTTGAAGGGGAAGGAGAGAAAAGCCGACGCCGCGCCTCAGCCCTGGATCCCGTGCGGTTTGATCCAGCCCATCCAGATCGCCAGGATCACCAGCAGGATCAGCGCGACCGAGAGCGCGATGCGCCGGGTCAGCGCGTTCACCGTGCGCTTGGTCTGGCCCTTGTCGACGAGCATGTAGTACAGGCCAGCGCCGAGGTTCCAGAGGATGACGATCAGGAAGGCGACGATCAGCAGGGTCTTGAGCGAGTCGTTCATGGCGTTCTCCGGCGCGGTCGGCGCCATGGCCGATTATCGCAGTTGCCGGGGTGCGCGCGCGTGAGCGGAACCCGCAGGCTCGCCGCGTGGTGGGCGCTGGCGCTGCTGGTCGCCGCCGGCCTCTGCGCGCTGGGCGCGTGGCAGCTGGGCCGGATGCACCAGAAGCAGGCGATGCTGGACGCGGTCCGGCAGGTGCTGCAGCGGCGCGAGCCGCGGCCGTTGACCCTCGCCGCGGACGCGGCGCGCGCGCTGGGCTACGACTGGGCCGCCGGCGAGGGCCGCTTCGTCGACGCGCCGCCGGTCCTGCTCGACAACCAGCAGCGCGACGACCGCGCCGGCGTGCGCGCCTACCGCGTGTTCCAGCCGGACGGTCCGGGCGCGGCGCCGCTGCTGATCGAGCTGGGCTGGCTGCCGCTGCCCGGCGACCGCCGCCTGCCGGACGTGCCGCGTCCGGCAGGCAAGTCGCGCGTGGCCGGCCTGCTGTCGCCGCCGCCCTCGCACGGGCTGCTGGCCGCCGTGGCCACGCCGCAGCCGGGCGGCCAGCTGCTGGCCACCGGCCTGGACGCGGCCGGCCTGCGCGCGCAGCTGCGGCAGCCGGCGCTGGCGCCGCGCGTGCTCAAGCTCGATCCGGCGCTGCCGCTGGGCTACGCGCGCGACCTCGACATCCTCCCCAACACCCTGCCGCCCGCGCAGCACCTGGGCTATGCGGTGCAATGGTTCGCGCTCGCCGCCGCGGTGCTGGCCATCGCGCTGCTGCTCACGCTGCGAGCCAGGCGCAAACGGGACACGACCACGCCATGAACGACGACGCAAGCAAGTACCGCCGCAACCGCTTCACCCTGTTCGCGCTGTTCGGGCTGTTCTTCGGGGTGATGCTGGTCGCCGGCATCCTGCGCTTCTCCGGCTGGCAGCCGGCGGGCATGAAGAACCACGGCGAGCTGCTCGAGCCGCCGGTCGACCTGCGCGGGCAGGTACCGCGGCTGCAGGCCGGCGGCGAGTACGCCTGGAGCGCGGGCGAGCGCCGCTGGCGCGTGCTGGTCGCGCCGCCGGCCGGCTGCGGCGACGACTGCCTGCGGATCGCGCGCGAGCTCGACCTGGTCTGGCAGCTGAGCGGCAGCGCCGCCGGCCGCATCGACCTGCTCTGGCTCGGCGCGCCGCCGTCCGGCGCCGTCGCCGACGCCGCCACCCGCGTGCTGCGCGCCGATCCGGCACTGCGCGCGAAGCTGCCGCGCGTCGACGACCCGGCCGGCGTGCCGGTGTACGTGGTCGACCCGAACGGCTTCGTCATCCTGCGCTACCCTCCCGGCTTCGATCCGGGCGGGCTGCGCGCGGACCTGGCGAAGCTGCTGAAGCTGATCTGACGACTCGCCCATGAATGCAACGCCCCTTCCAGGCGCCGCGCGCGCCATCGCCTTCGCCAAGCCGGCGGTGTATCGCCATTTCCACCGCATCGCCTGGCTGGCGGTGGCGCTGGCGCTGGGCGTGATCGTGTTCGGCGCGTTCGTGCGCCTGTCCAACGCCGGCTTGAGCTGCCCGGACTGGCCGACCTGCTATGGCCGCGCCACCTGGCCCACCGCCGGCAGCGCGATCGTCGACCACGCGGCCACCGCGATCCGGCCGGTCGAGGTGCACAAGGCCTGGCGCGAGCAGCTGCACCGGATGATCGCCGGCAGCCTCGGCGTGCTGGTGCTGGCGCTGGCGCTGCTGGCCGCGCGCAGGCGGCCGCACGGCGTGCTGCAGGTGGCCGCGGCGGCGGTGCTGGTGGCGCTCGCGATCCCGCTGTACATGCGCGGGCAGCACGTCGCGGCCTCGGCGCTGGCGGTCGCCGGCGAGGCGATCCTGCTGTTCGCCGCGCTGCGCTGGTCGAACGTCGACCTCGCGCGCACCGCCGTGCTGACGCTGGCGGTGATCATCTTCCAGGCCCTGCTCGGCATGTGGACGGTGACCTGGCTGCTCAAGCCGATCGTGGTGATGGGCCACCTGCTCGGCGGCCTGACCACCTTCGCGCTGCTGGCGTGGATGGCGTGGCGGGCGACGCATTCGCCGATCCGCCTGGCCGATGCCTGGCAGCTGCGGCGCTGGGTCGTGGTCGTGCTCGCGCTGCTGGCGCTGCAGGTCGCGCTCGGCGGCTGGACCAGCGCCAACTATGCCGCGCTCGCCTGCGCCAACGATTTCCCGAAGTGCGTCGGCCAGTGGTGGCCGCCGCACGACTTCCGCGGGGGCTTCGTGCTCTGGCGCGGGATCGGCGTCGACTACGAGGGCGGGATCCTCGACGGCGCCTCGCGCATCGCCATCCAGCTCGTGCACCGGATGATGGCGGTCGTCGCCTTCTGCGCGCTCATCGCGCTGGCGGTGCGGCTGCGGCGCACGCCGGGCCTGCGCGGCTGGGCGGTGCTGCTGGCGCTGCTCGCCTGCGCCCAGGTCGCGCTGGGCATCGCCAACGTCAAGCTGTCGCTGCCGCTGGACGTGGCGGTCGCGCACAACGCCGGTGCGGCGCTGCTGCTGTTCGTGCTGGTCTCGCTGCTGGCGCGGCTGCGCACGGTCGACTGATGAAGGGCGTCGCCGGCCAGTACTGGGAGCTGACCAAGCCGCGGGTGGTGGCGCTGATCGTGTTCACCGCGCTGGTCGGCATGTTCCTGGCCGTGCCCGGCCTGCCGCCGCTGCGCGAGGCGGCGTGCGGGCTGCTCGGCATCTGGCTGGCGGCCGCCTCGGCCGCGGCGATCAACCACCTGATCGACCAGCGCATCGACAAGGTGATGGCGCGCACCGCCAACCGGCCGCTGGCGACCGGCACGCTCAAGCCGGCGCAGGTGCTGGCGTTCGCGGTGTTCCTCGGCGCGGCGTCGATGACGATCCTGATCGCGCTGGTCAACCCGCTCACCGCGGCGCTCACCTTCGCCTCGCTGATCGGCTACGCGATCGTCTACACCGGCTTCCTCAAGCGCGCCACGCCGCAGAACATCGTCATCGGCGGCATCGCCGGCGCCGCGCCGCCGCTGCTGGGCTGGGCCGCGGTGACCAACATGCAGGGCGGCTGGGACTGGGCCTATGCCTGGCTGCTGGTGCTGATCGTGTTCACCTGGACGCCCCCGCACTTCTGGGCACTGGCGATCTTCCGCCGCGCCGACTACGCGCGCGCGCTGGTGCCGATGCTGCCGGTGACCCACGGCGTCGAGTACACCCGCTGGCAGATCCTGCTCTACACCGTGCTGCTGTTCGTGGTGACGATGCTGCCGGCGATCGTCGGCATGAGCGGCTGGTTCTACCTCGGCGGCGCGATCGTGCTGGGCGTGGT
Organism: Luteimonas sp.; assembly: GCA_041905645.1. Classification (GTDB taxonomy): domain Bacteria; phylum Pseudomonadota; class Gammaproteobacteria; order Xanthomonadales; family Xanthomonadaceae; genus Luteimonas. The sequence goes on along the minus strand of JAYRKR010000023.1, from coordinate 11,603 downwards.
GTTCCTGTGGTACGCGTGGAAGCTCATGGACCCGCCGGACGAGCTGTTCGCGATGAAGGTCTTCAACTACTCGGTGGTGTACCTGATGGCGCTGTTCGCCTTCCTGCTGCTCGACCACTGGCTGATGCCGTGGCTGCAGCCCGCGGCTGGACTGCAGTTCCAGCCGGCCTGAGCGGCGCAAGCGGTCGAGGCATGCACGGGCGGGCGCCATCGCCCGCCGGTGAGGATGCAACCGCCGTCGTGGCCGGCGTTGCGTGGCGGATTCGTCGGCGTGCGGTGGCCTCGCGTGCGGGAGCGTTCGGGCGCGCTTCCCGGCCTGCGCAGGATTGCCTGCGAGGTGGTATCCACAACCTGGGGTTATGGCACGCCCCCATTTTTTGATTGGCAGGCTGCGGCGGCTTGTGCCTATGCTCGGGTCGTATCAGGGGGCGGCAGCACCAGGGATCCGGCCGAATGCAGCCACGGGTGCGGCCCGTGCGCGACGCGTGCCGGTCCATGGCCGATCGGGAACGTGTTGCAGGACCATCGCGGCATGACGGCCGCGACTGCGACGGTCACCGGACACACAATCGCTGGGGGAAACTGCAATGCGCGAGCGTTCAGGCCGAATCATTCCCACTCTGTTGGCCACTTCGGTGCTGCTTGCGCTGGCCGGGACGGCCGCCGCGCAGGACGCGGCACGGACGGACCAGGCCATTCCCGCGCGGGATGCCGGGCCCCCGGCCGGCAAACCCGCCAAGACCACGGACCTGGACGCGGTGATCGTGACCGGCACGCGCGTCAGCGACCGCACGCAGGCCGAGTCGCTGGTGCCGGTCGACGTGATTCCCAACGAGATCCTGAACCAGTCGGGCGCCATCGACCTGGGCAGTGCACTCGACGTGGCCGTTCCATCGCTGAATTTCCCGCTCGCGTCGATGTCCGACACGTTCGCGTTCACGCGGCCCTTCCAGATGCGCGGCCTCAACAGCGACCAGGTCCTGGTCCTGGTGGACGGCAAGCGCTGGCATTCGAACGCACTGATGCTGACGCTCGGCCAGGTCGGCCAGGGCTCGCAGGGCGTGAACATCGGCACGATCCCCATCGGCGCCATCGACCATATCGAGGTGCTGCGCGATGGTGCCTCCGCGCAGTACGGCTCGGACGCCCTTGCCGGCGTCATCAACATCATCCTGAAGAAGGGCGCGGACGGCGGCCAGGTGCAGGCCAGCTACGGCAAGTACTCGGCAGGCGATGGCGACCGCTCCCGGATCCAGGGCGACATCGGCTTTGCGCTGGGCGCGGATGGATGGCTGCGGGTTTCCGCGGAACTGGCCGACCAGCAGCCCACCAACCGCGCGGGACTGGACAACAGGCCGGGCTTCACCGAGCTGGGAAAGAAGTTCCACGTCGGCATCCCGAAATCGCACAGCTACAACACGTTCCTCAACTGGGGATACGACTTCACGCCGAACGTGAGCCTCTACGGTTCCGGCCATTACGGCATGCTCGTTGCCGAGCCGATGGCGTTCTACCGTTACGGCGCCAATGCGCCGGAACCGAAAGACGAGCTGATGCAGTACATCTTCCCGGATGGCGACGGCTTCCAGCCGGTGGAGCACGGCGATTCGAGGGACAAGAGCTTCGTCATGGGGCTGCGTGGCGATACCGATGGCGGCTGGAGCTGGGACGTCAGCGCCAACTGGGGCGCCAATCGCGTGTCCTATGGCACCTTCGACACGGTCAATTTCGCCTTCTGGAACGATTTCGGCTACAGCCCCACGGACATCCACGACGGTGTCCTGACGTCGTCGCAGGCCAGTTTCGATGTCGCCATCGCCAAGTCGCTGGGGGACAAGTGGGATCTCGGCTTCGGCGCGCAGTACCTGTACCAGCGCTACCAGATCGAGGCGGGTGAGCTCGCCTCGTGGTACGTGGGCAATTCGGGGGTCACCGGCGCCGCCCAGGGATTCGCCGGCTGGGGCCCCCAGGACGCGAGCGACAATTCGAGGCATTCCATCGCCGAGTACGTGCAGCTGGAAGGGAACATCACGGACCGGCTGAGCACTTCGATTGCGTTGCGCCACGAGGATTACTCGGATTTCGGGACCAACCTGTCCTACGCGCTGTCCGGGCGCTACGACTTCGGCAACGGGTTCGCCCTGCGCGGCACGGTCTCCACCGGGTTCCGTGCGCCGGGACTGGGACAGCAGCATGGCTCGGCGACCACCTCCGTTTCGTATCCCGAGGGCAACTCGCTCGGCCTGCCCGAGGGCATCTACCTGCGTGGCCTGGTGCCGGTCGACAACGAACTGGCGGTGCTGCTCGGCAGCGAGCCGCTGAAGCCGGAAACCACGCGCAGTTACACCATCGGCGCGGTGTGGAACCCGATCCCTTCGTTCACGACGACGGTCGACCTGTACCAGATCGACCTCAAGGACCGCATCCTGATGTCGAGTTCGATGTCGCTGGTGGCGGACTCGGTCAAGGAATACCTGGCGGACAACGGCATCGACAACCCGCAGTACGTTGCCCTCGCGTACTTCACCAACGCCGCGGAAATGCGCATCCGGGGCATCGGCATCGTCACGGACTACTTCAGGGAACTCGGCAACGGCGGGACATTCGAGACGACGGTCAACTGGTCGTACCACAAGAACGAGGTGACCGGGGTGCGTCCGAACCCCCCGGTACTCGACGCGCTTGGGGACATCGGCTTCAACCGCATCACCCGCAGCCAGACAAAGGGATTGCTCGCGGACCAGATGCCCCGTTCCAAGTTCATCTGGACCAACACGTACAAGAAGGGCCGCTGGGGCGTCACCGGCACCGCCCTGCGCTATGGCGGGGTCACCGAGTACAGCTCGACCAGTGCCGAGTTCGACGACATCTACCCGGCCAAGTGGATCTTCAACGCCTCCGTCGACTACTACCGCGATCGCTGGACGCTCACCCTGGGCGCCGACAACGTCTTCGACACCTATCCGCAGGAGGCGCCGGAGGGCAGCAACTTCCACGGCATCTTCCGCTATCCGAGCAGCTCGCCGTTCGGTTCCCAGGGCGCCTTCGTCTACGGCAAGGTCAAGTACGCCTGGTAATCGACGGGCCCGGCCCGCCGGTTGCGCGGTGGCCGGGCGCGGTCAGCGCGCGGCGAGCAGGCCCTGCAGCAGGCCGCGCAGTTCGGCCTTGCCGGCATCGTCCAGCCCGCCATCGCGTTGCCGGGCCTGCAGTTCATCGATGCGCTGCTGCAGCACCTGGCGGTCGAGCTGGGCCATGGTGTCGAGGAACTCGTCGCGCCAGCGCGCCTCGTCGCCGGGCATGGCGTGGCTGGCCAGCTTCTGCAGCGCGGCCGCTTCCTCGCGGCCCTCGAAGTGCTCCAGCAGCACCCCGGTGGCGATGTCGGGCCGCGCGCTGACCAGCGCGATCAGCTCGGTCAGCAGCTCGACGCCCGGCTGGCGCAGCGCGACGAAGCGGTAGGGCGGCGGCAGTTCCAGCGCCAGCGCGGGCTTCTGCAGCAGCAGTGCGATCGCGCTGCGCACCAGGCTGCGTTTCGGCGCGGGCACCGCCGGCGCGCGGTGCACGCGCTGCACCGGCACGTGGGTGCCCGGGGCGCTGTCGCGCGCGCCCACGCCGGTGATCTCGGTCAGGCGCTGGCGCATCAGGTCGCCGAAGGCGCCCTCGGGGATCTGCGCCAGCATCGGCTTCGCGCGCTCTGCCAGCCGCGCCTTGCCGTCGAGCGTGGCCAGGTTGACGTCCGCCGACAGCGAGTCGAACAGGAACTGCGACAGCGGCGTGGCGTGCTGCAGCCGGGCGTCGAAGCCCGGCGCGCCCTCGCTGCGCACCAGCGTGTCCGGATCCTCGCCTTCGGGCAGGAACAGGAAGAACGCCTGGCGCCCGTCGCGCATGCGCGGCAGCACCGATTCCATCGCGCGGGTGGCGGCCTTGCGCCCGGCGTTGTCGCCGTCGAAGCAGAAGTAGACGTCCGGCGCGTTGCGGAACAGCAGCTCGGCGTGGTCCGGCGTGGTCGCGGTGCCGAGCGTGGCGACCGCCTGGGTGACGCCGTGCTGGAACAGCGCCACCACGTCCATGTAGCCCTCGACCACGACCAGCCGCTCGATCCTGGAGTGGGCCTGCCGCACCTGCCACAGGCCGTACAGCTCGCGGCCCTTGTGGAACAGCGCGGTCTCCGGCGAGTTGAGGTACTTGGGCGAGTCCTCGGCGTCCAGGACCCGGCCGCCGAAGGCGATCGGGCGGCCGCGGCGGTCGCAGATCGGGAACATCGCCCGGTCGCGGAACTTGTCGTAGACGTTGCCGCGGTCGTTCTTCGAGAACAGGCCGGCGCGCTCGAGCAGGTTCATCCGCCGCGCGTCGGTGCCCAGCGCGTCGCGCAGCGCGGAGAACCCGTCCGGCGCGTAGCCGATCGCGAACTGCGCGCGGATGTGCTCGTCGACGCCGCGGCGGTCGAGGTAGGCGCGCGCCTTGTCGCTGGACGCGAGCTGCTTCTGGAAGAAGCGCGTCGCCGCCTCCAGCGCCGCGTACAGGTCCCTCGCGTCCGAGTCCTCGTTGCGCTGCCGGGTCTCGCGCGGCACCTCGATGCCGGCCCGGCGCGCCAGCTCGTCGACCGCGTCGAGGAACTCGAGCCGGTCGTAGTTCATCAGGAACGAGATCGCGGTGCCGTGCGCGCCGCAGCCGAAGCAGTGGTAGAACTGCTTGGTCGGGGAGACCGTGAACGAGGGCGAGCGCTCGTCGTGGAACGGGCAGCGCGCCGAGTACTCCTTGCCCTGGCGCTTGAGCGGCACGCGCGCGGCGATCACCTCGACGATGTCGGTGCGCGCCAGCAGGTCGTCGATGAAGGCGTCAGGAATGCGGGCCATGGAATCCATCCGTCGCAGGCGCGCTTCTCCGGCGCGCGGCGGCGCGCCGGAGAGCGTCGCAAGCGGGTGACGCCGCGGCGCGATCGTCGATGAAGGCGTCGGACAGGGGGGCCATGGCCGCCATGATCGCATTTGCCGGGCCGCCCGGCCCGGGATGCGGGTCAGTCGCCGGCCGACTGCGCCGCCGTCGCAGCGGGCGCCGCCGACCGCTCGTCGATCACCGCGGTGATCAGGGCGCCGATGAAGAACACCGCGGCGGCGTAGTACATCCACACCAGCAGCAGCACCAGCGCGCCCATCGAGCCGTAGGCGCTGCCGGGCGCGGCCTGGGCCAGGTACAGGCCGATCGCCCAGCGGCCGGCCACGAACAGCCCGGCGGTGATCGCTCCGCCCAGCAGGGCCTGGCGCCAGCGCACGCGGCGGTCGGGCAGGTAGTGGTAGAGGAAGGCGAACGCCAGCGCGTACAGCGCCAGCGAGGCGAGGTTGCCCAGCACCGGCAGGATCAGCGGCAGCCAGGCGAACACCACCTGCAGCGCCGTGGTCAGGGTCATCGACACGATCAGCAGGAAGCCGAGCGCGAACACCACCCCGAACGAGAGCATGCGCTTGCGGATCCACGGCCAGATCCCCGGCAACTGCCCGGCATCGCTGTGGAAGATCAGGTTCAGCGCTGCCTGCAGGCGCGCGAACACCGCGGTCGCGCCGAGGAACAGCAGGCAGGTGCTCCACAGCCCCGCCAGCGAGCCCACGTCGGGGCGCCGCTGCGCGTTGGCGATGACCGTCGCCGCCACCGCGCGCGCGTCGTGGCCGGCGAGCTCGTCCAGCTGCTGCACCAGCGTCTGCTGCGCCGACGGGTAGAGCGAGGCGGTCAGCCACAGCAGCAGCACCAGCAGCGGCGCCAGCGACAGCAGGGTGTAGAACGACAGCGCCGCGGCGTGCGTCAGCAGGTCGGTCTCGAAGAAGCGGCGGACGAGCGCGGCAGGGAGGCTTTCCTGCAGCCGCTGCAGGTGCGCGCGGACGCGGTCGGTGGGGAAGGGCATCGGGCGAGGATAGGCGCGCGGCGTGGAGGAAATGTTCAGCGCGCGGCGTGCGCCCGCGGGGACGGGTTGCAGTACTCGCTCGCGCCTGACGCCTTGGGGGCGGGACCGGCGGCAGGCCGTCGGTCCTTCTTCGTCGTCATCCCCCCTCGTCGTCATCCCCCTTTCGTCGTCATCCCCGCGAAGGCGGGGATCCAGCGACTTTCGCCATCGATCCTGGAAGCCGACGCCCCTGGATCCGGGCCTTCGACGACGATCGAGAGCGGGCCGTCCAGCCGATTCCTTGGCCTTGGGCGCCTACGCCGCGAGCCTTTTCTTCACCAGCGCCGACACCTGCCCCATGTCGGCCTGCCCGGCCAGCCTGGGCTTGAGCGCGCCCATCAGCTTGCCCATGTCGGCCGGGCCGCTGGCGCCGGTCTGCGCGATGGCGGCGTCGATCGCGGCGAGGATCTCCGCCTCGCCCAGCTGCTCGGGGAGGTAGCGCTGGATCACCGCGATCTCGTTGCGCTCGACCTCGGCCAGGTCCTCGCGGTTGGCGGCGGCGTACTGGCTGACCGAGTCCTTGCGCTGCTTGACCATCTTCTCCAGCACGGACAGCACCGCGGCGTCGTCGAGCTCGATGCGCTCGTCGACCTCGCGCTGCTTGATCGCGGCGTTGACCAGGCGGATCACGCCCAGGGTGGCCTTGTCGCCAGCCTTCATCGAGGCCTTCATGTCGTCGGTGAGGCGTTGCTTGAGGGTCATGGTGCTCTCCGTGGGGTTCGCCGGAGCGGCCGTTCGCCGCCAATCCGGAGGGGGTCTCTCCGCCGCAAGAGCGGTGGAAGGCGCGGCCGCCTTTCGGCCGTGGTGGGTCGCCGGCGCCCAGGTCGCGACTTCCGTCGCTCCCGCAAGGCTGGAGGCCGCCCAAGGGCCACGGCTGCCGGGGCCAGAAAGACAAAAAGCCGGCGACGCTCGCGCGTGCCGGCTTCGTGGCGGCCTGCCGCGGCGCGATGCGCGCCGGCGACGGACCTGCGGCCTCAGTACAGGCGCTGGCGCTTGGTGACGTCGCGCGAGGTGCGGCGGGCCTGGCGCTTCACGGCGGCGGCGGCCTTGCGCTTGCGCTCCTGGGTCGGCTTCTCGTAGAACTCGCGCTTGCGGGTTTCGGCCAGGACGCCGGCCTTCTCGCAGGTGCGCTTGAAGCGGCGGAGCGCAAACTCGAACGGCTCGTTTTCGCGGACTTTGACGCTGGGCATAAGGATCTCTGTGGGTTGGAAGGCCCGGCCGGAAGGCCGCGGGCCCGCGCGAGGGGTCGCGCATGCCGCCGGACCCCATCCGGCGAGCCGCGTATGATAGCCGCGGCGCACGCCGGCGTGCAACCGCGCCACCCGGGCCGTCCGGCCGGCGCCCGCGGCCCGGGCTGGATTCGGCGTCGCCGCCCCCACATTCCCGATCCCGCCCCCAACCCCGGCTCCAAGTGAAGGTCCTAGGCATCGAATCCAGCTGCGACGAAACCGGCGTGGCGGTCTACGACACCGCCCTGCCCGGGGCGGCGGGCCTGCGCGCGCACGCGGTCTACAGCCAGGTCGACCTGCACGCCGAGTACGGCGGGGTGGTGCCCGAACTCGCCAGCCGCGACCACGTCCGCAAGCTGCTGCCGCTGGTGCGCCAGACCCTGGCCGAGGCCGGCCTCGCCGTCGACGACCTCGACGGCGTGGCCTACACGGCCGGCCCGGGCCTTGTGGGCGCGCTGCTGGTCGGCGCCGGGGTGGCGCGTTCGCTGGCCTGGGCGCTGGACCTGCCGGCGGTCGGCGTCCACCACATGGAGGGCCACCTGCTGGCGCCGCTGATGGAGGACGACCCGCCCGCGCCGCCCTTCGTCGCCCTGCTGGTCTCCGGCGGGCACACCCAGCTGGTGGCGGTGGACGCGATCGGCCGCTACCGCCTGCTCGGCGAGACCCTGGACGACGCCGCGGGCGAGGCCTTCGACAAGACCGCCAAGCTGATGGGCCTGCCCTACCCGGGCGGGCCGCAGCTGGCGCGGCTGGCCGAGCAGGGGCGGCCCGGCGCGTACCGGTTCGCGCGGCCGATGACCGACCGGCCCGGGCTGGATTTCAGCTTCAGCGGCCTGAAGACCCAGGTGCTGCTGGCCTGGCGCGATTCCGACCGCTCGGACGCCACCCGCGCCGACATCGCCCGCGGCTTCGAGGACGCGGTGGTCGACACCCTGGCGATCAAGTGCGAGCGCGCGCTCGATGCCGCCGGCTGCGACGTGCTGGTGGTCGCCGGCGGCGTCGGCGCCAACAAGCGCCTGCGCGCCAGGCTGCAGGCGACGTGCGCGGCGCGCGGCGGCCGCGCCTGCTTCCCGCGGCCGGCGCTGTGCACCGACAACGGCGCGATGATCGCCTTCGCCGGCGCCCTGCGCCTGCAGGCCGGCCAGCGCGACGACGCGGCGGTGCGCGTGACGCCGCGCTGGGACATGGTGTCGCTGCCGCCATTGGCGGCAGCAGGCGGTGATTCGTGATTGGTGATTGGTGATTAGCAAGAGCATTCCGCCCAGGCGCGCTAAGCTGTTGCCGTTTCGAATCACCAATCACCAATCACGCCCCCATGGACACCGTCTTCATCGAAGCCCTCGAGATCGACGCCCTGATCGGCATCTACGACTGGGAGCGGCGCATCCGCCAGCCGCTGCGGTTCGACATCGAGATGGATTTCGACAACCGGGTGCCGGCGGCCAGCGACGACATCGCCGACACGCTGGACTACAAGGCGGTGAGCAAGCGGGTGATCGAGTACGTGTCGCAGTCCGACTTCGGACTGGTCGAGACGCTGGCCGAGCGCGTCGCGGCGATCATCCTCGACGAGTTCGGCGTGCGGCGCGTGCGCCTGAAGCTCGGCAAGCCGGGCGCCGTGCGCGGCGCGCGCGCGGTCGGGGTGATCATCGAGCGCACAGCCGCTACCCTGTAGGGCATGCCCGATTTCATCGATTCGAACCTGGTGCGGCCGCTGGCCGGCATTCCCTACGCATCCACGCTCGTCGGCCTGCTGGCGCTCGCGCTCGTCGCCTGGATCGCCAACTGGCTGACGCGCCGCGTGCTGCTGGCCGTCGTCGGGCGCCTGGCCAAGGCCTCGCCCAGCAAGTGGGACGACGCCGTCATGGGCCGCCGGGTGCTGGCGCGGCTGGCCAACGTGGTGCCGGCGCTGGTGGTGCCGGGCGGCATCGTGCTGGTGCCGGGCGTGCCGGAATGGCTGGACCTGGTGGTGCGCAACATCGCCCTCGCCTACGTCGCGCTGACCGTGGCGATGGCGATCGGCAACCTGCTCGACGCGCTCAACGACATCTACGAGCAGAACAGCCGCCACGCCGTGCGCCGCCCGATCAAGGGCTACCTGCAGCTGGTCAAGATCGGCATCTACGTCGTCGCCGGCGTGCTCGTCGTCGCCTCGCTGATCGGCAGGTCGCCGCTGGTGCTGCTCACCGGCCTGGGCGCGATGACCGCGGTGCTGATGCTGGTGTTCAAGGACACCATCCTCTCGCTGGTGGCCAGCGTGCAGCTGTCGAGCAACGACATGCTGCGGGTGGGCGACTGGATCGAGATGCCGAGCCAGAACGCCGACGGCGACGTGGTCGACATCAGCCTGCACACGGTCAAGGTGCAGAACTGGGACAAGACGATCAGCACCATCCCCACGTGGAAGCTGATCAGCGAGAGCTACCGCAACTGGCGCGGGATGAGCGACACCGGCGGCCGCCGGATCAAGCGCGCGCTGCTGCTGGACCAGAAGTCGGTGCGCTTCCTCGACGCCGACGAGCGCCGGCGACTGCGCCGCATCGCCCTGATCGACGAATACCTCGACCGCCAGCAGGCCGAGCTGGCCGACTACAACGCGCAGCTCGAGGCGGCCGGCAAGGATCCGGTCAACAACCGGCGCGCCACCAACCTCGGCACCTTCCGCGCCTACGTCACCGCCTACCTGCGCGCGCATCCCGGCGTGCACCAGGGCATGACCATGATGGTGCGCCAGCTCGACCCCACGCCGGCCGGCCTGCCGCTGCAGGTGTACTGCTTCTCGGCCGACGTGCGCTGGGTGCCGTACGAGAACCTGGCGGGCGACATCTTCGACCACCTGCTGGCGGTGCTGCCGGAATTCGGGCTGCGCGTGTTCCAGTCCTCCAGCGACGCGCCGCTGGACGTGCGGTTGAGCGACGCGCGCGCGGACGCATCGGCGTGAGCACGGCCTGCCTGAGCCTGGGCAGCAACCTCGAGCCGGAGGCCAACCTGCGCTCGGCGATCGCCGCGCTGCGCGCGCGCTTCGGGCAGGTGCGGCTGTCGCGCGTGTACCGCACGCGCGCGGTCGGCTTCGACGGCGGGGATTTCCTCAATGCGGCCGCGGTGGTCGAGACCGACCTCGAGCCGGAGGCGCTGGACGCCTGGCTGCACGCGCTGGAGGACGCGCACGGGCGCGACCGCAGCGCACCGCGCTTCGGCGACCGCAGCCTCGACCTCGACCTGGTGCTCTACGACGACCGCATCGTCGAGGGCCCTGGCCACCCCGGATCAGGTCCGGGGCAGGCCCTGCGGGTGCCGCGCGGCGAGCTGCGCCACGCCTTCGTGCTGCGGCCGCTGGCCGAGATCGCGCCGGACCTGGTGGAGCCGCGCAGCGGGCGCACGCTGGCGCAGCTGTGGGCGGATTCGCCGGAGCGCGACGTGGCGATGACGGCGGTCGCCGGCTTCGACGCCGCCTGACGCCGTAGGAGCGCCCCATGGGCGCGATCTGCCTTCACGGGAAAGCACCGCGCCCAGGGGGCGCTCCTACGGGTCACATCCGGCGTGCCCGGCCGTCATGGCAGGTGACTTCCGGCGCTTGCGCGCGCACCCTGCGCGCCGCACGATGGCGCCGTCACCCCGAGGAGGCGGCACGATGTTCGAGAAGCTTTCGCGCAGCTGGGACCTGGTCAAGGCGAGCGCCGCGGTGCTGCGCTCGGACAAGGAGCTGATGCTGTTCCCGGTGCTGTCGGGCCTGGCCACGCTGGCGGTGCTGGCGACCTTCCTGCTGCCGATGTTCGCGCTGCGGGTGTTCGCCGACGGGTTCGGGATCGGCGGCGCGGTGTTCGGCTTCCTGTTCTACTTCTGCCAGTACACGGTGATCATCTTCTTCAACTGCGCGCTGGTCGGCGCGGCGATGATCCGGCTCGACGGCGGCGACCCGACCCTGCGCGACGGCTTCGGCGCGGCGAAGTCGCGGCTGCCGTCGATCCTGGGCTACGCGGCGATCTCGGCCACGGTCGGCGTGCTGCTGCAGGCGATGAAGAGCAAGGACAACTTCCTCGTCCGCCTGCTCGGCAGCGGCCTGGGCGCGGCGTGGACGCTGGCGACCTTCCTGGTGGTGCCGGTGCTGGTCAGCCGCGACATCGGCCCGATCGACGCGCTCAAGCAGAGCACGACGCTGCTCAAGCGCACCTGGGGCGAGAACGCGATCGGCCAGGTCGGCATCGGCGCGGCGTTCGGGCTGATCACCTTCGCGGTGGTGCTGGCCGGCGTCGGGCTGGTGGTGCTGGCGGCGCAGGCCTCGATCGCGCTGGCGGTCGCGGTGGGCGTGGCGTTCGCGATCGGCGTGCTGCTGCTGGGGATCTACCAGGCCGCGCTGTCGGGGATCTATTCCGCCGCGCTGTACCGCTACGCGGTCTCGAACGAGACGCCCGAGGCCTTCCGCGGCGTCGCCCTCGCGCAGG
>JAYRKR010000022.1:2301-43112 GCA_041905645.1 Luteimonas sp. | reverse complement strand
CGACGGGCGCGCCGACATCGCCGGGAAAGCGTCGCGACTTCCGTCGCTCCCACAGTCCACAGTCACAGGCCACAGCCCATGGCCGGACGGTCGGCGTCGCCCAAGGCCGCCCGGGTCGGGCTTCACGGGTGCAGCCACTCTAGGGCTGGGCATCCCCGGGAAAAACCGGCAAGATCCGAATCTTCCTTGAAGCAGGGCTTCACAATGGCCGCCAGCCCGCTCCCCGCCGTCGTCGCCTTCGCCAAGGTCGCCGAGCGCGCCAGCTTCACCCGCGCCGCGGCCGAGCTCGCGGTCTCGCCCTCGGCGCTGTCGCAGACCGTGCGCGGCCTCGAATCGCAGCTGGGCGTGCGCCTGCTCCACCGCACCACCCGCCGGGTCGGGCTGACCGAGCACGGCGCGCGCTTCCTCGCCCAGGTGGCGCCGGGGCTGGAGCAGATCGAGGCCGCCTTCGAGGACCTCGACCTGGTGCGCGACCATCCCGCGGGCCGGCTGCGGATCACCCTGCCGCTGCTGGTCGCCGAGCGGCTGGTGCTGCCGCGCTTGCCCGGGTTCCTGGCGCGCTACCCGGACGTGGAAGTGGAGCTCTCGGTCGACGCCGCGCTCACCGACCTGGTGGCCGGCGGCTTCGACGCCGGGATCCGGCTGGGCGAATGCCTGGCACGCGACATGGTGGCGCTGCCGCTCGGGCCGCGGCAGCGGCAGGTGGTGGTGGGCGCGCCGGCCTACCTCGCGCGCCATGCGCCGCCGCGCGAACCGTCGGACCTCGTCGACCACGACTGCATCCGCCACCGCCGCGCCAGCGGGCGGCTGATGGCCTGGGAGTTCACCCGCGACGGCCGCGACTTCGAGGTGGCGGTGGACGGGCGGCTGGTGTTCAACGACAGCGGGCTGGCGCTGGCCGCCGCGCGCGCCGGGCTGGGGCTGTCGCAGCACTTCGAGGCGGTCGCGGCCGACGACGTCGCGGCCGGGCGGCTGGTGCGCGTGCTCGACGACTGGCAGGCGCCGTTCGACGGCTTCTACATCTACTACCCTGCGCGCGAGCAGCTGCCGCCCAAGCTGCGCGCGTTCGTGGATTTCCTGCGCGAGCCTGTGCCGAAGGGAGACGACGCTTGAGCACCACCCGCCGCCTGTGCCTGCGCGCGCCGCGCGAAGGCGACCTCGAGCGCGGCATCGCCGCGATCCGCCGCGAGCTGCAGCTGCCCGACGCCTTCCCGCCGGACGTCGAGGAGGCCGCGCGCCGCGCCGCCGCCGCGCCGCGCCTGCCGGACCTGGACCGCAGCGACATCTCCTTCGTCACCATCGATCCGCCCGGCGCGATGGACCTCGACCAGGCCCTGCACGTGGAACGCCGCGGCGACGGCCATCGCGTGCACTACGCGATCGCCGACGTCGCCGCGTTCGTGTCGCCCGGCGATGCCGTCGACCAGGAAGCCTGGCGCCGCGGCGAGACGCTCTACGGCGGCGACGAGAAGGTGCCGCTGCACCCGAAGGCGCTGTCGGAAGGCGCGGCCTCGCTGCTGCCGGGAGAGCTGCGCCCGGCGCTGCTGTGGACGATCGACCTGGACGCGGAAGGCGAGGGCGTCGCCGTCGACGTGCGTCGTGCGCGCGTGCGCAGCCGCGCGCGCTGCGACTACGCCGGCGTGCAGGCCGACATCGACGCGGGTCGTGCCGACCCGCTGTGGGCGCTGGTGCGCGAGGTCGGCGAGCGCCGGGCCGCCCGCGAGCGGCGCCGCGGCGGCGTCAGCCTGCCGCTGCCGGAGCAGGAGGTGCACGTCGACGGCGGGCGCTCGCGGCTGGAGTTCCGCGCCCGCCATCCGGTCGAGGACTGGAACGAGCAGGTCTCGCTGCTCACCGGCATGGCCGCCGCGCACCTGATGGTCGAGGGCCGCGTCGGCCTGCTGCGCATCCTGCCCGATCCCGACCCGCGCGCGATCGCGAAGCTGCACCGCACCGCGCGCGCGCTCGGGATCGACTGGCCCGACACGCGCGGCTACCCGGACTTCATCCGCTCGCTCGACCCGGCCAACCCACGCGACATCGCGATGATGACCGCCTGCACCACGGTGCTGCGCGGCGCCGGCTACGTCGCCTTCGACGGCGCGGTGCCGGCGCATGCGGACCATTCGGCGCTGGCCGCGCAGTACACCCACGCCACCGCGCCGCTGCGGCGGCTGGTCGACCGTTACACCGGCGAGGCCTGCCTGGCGCTGTGCGCGGGCGCGCCGGTGCCGGACTGGGTGCGCGCGGCGCTGCCGAAGCTGCCGGCGGCGATGCAGGACGCCGCGCGCCGTTCCGGCCGCTTCGAGGCCGCGGTGATCGACCTGGCCGAAGCGGTGGCGCTGGCGCCGCGCGTGGGCGAGGCGTTCGACGGCGTGATCGTCGAGGTCGAGGCGAAGGATCCGCGTCGCGGCGAAGCGATGCTGCGCGAGCCGGCGATCCTCGCCCGCGTCGACGGCGCCGCGCCGCTGCCGCTGGGCGACCAGGTCGCGCTGCGGCTGGTGGAGGCCGACCCGCGAACCCGGCGCATCCGCTTCGCGCTGGCGGACGGGGCGTCGAAGTCGTCGCCGCGCGCTCAGTGATGGAAGAAGGCGAACGAGAGCCGGATTCGCAGGTCGGCGAGCGTGCGCAGCAGGTCCGGCGACAGCGCAAGGCCGGGCGGATAGCCGGGCAGGTCGTCCGGATAGTCGGACAGCGGCTTGAAGTCGAGCTGGCAATGGATGCCGGCCTCGCACGTCTCCGCGATCGCGCGCATGGCCTCCGCGCGCGGCGCCAGCAGGCCGAGCAGCGCCGACAGGTGCGCCTCCACCGCCGCGGTTTCCGGGAGGGGGCTTTCCAGCTGCCAGTCGTGCGACTCGGTGACATCGCGCCCGGAGTGCAGCTTGGCGACGCGCACCTCGCTCGGCGCCAGCCCCAGCTTCGCGCCCACCGCATCTGCGGCCGCCGCGTCGGGCGTGGGCACGACCAGGAACACGTAGGCCTTGCGGGTCATTGCCGATGCTCCCGGGTGAGGTAGTCGGTCGACTGCATCTCGACCAGCCGCGACGCCGTGCGCTCGAACGCGCCGGCCAGCCGCTCGCCCGCGTACAGCAGCGGCGGCGCGGCGTCGGCGCTGCACACCAGGTTGACGTGGCGGTCGTAGAGCTCGTCGACCAGGGTGACGAAGCGGCGCGCGGCGTCGTCCATGGTCGCGTCCATCACCGGCACGCGGCCCAGCAGCACGGTGTGGAACTCGCGCGCGATCTCGATGTAGTCCGAAGCCGCGCGCGGGCCCTCGCACAGCGCGGCGAACTCGAACCAGGCCATGCCCTTGCAGCGCGCGCGAGTGGCGATCTTGCGGCCTTCGAGCTCGATGCTGCCGTCGCGGTGCGCGTCGTCGCCGCCGAGCGCGTGCCAGCGCGACTCCAGCCAGGCGTCGGCGCCGTCGTCCAGCGGCGCGCGGTAGACCGGCGAGCGCGTGAGCTCGCGCAGGCGGTAGTCGGTGTCGCTCTCCAGGTGCAGCACGCGGCAATGCTTCTCGATCAGCGCGATCGCCGGCAGGAACCGCGCGCGCTGCAGGCCGTCCTTGTACAGTTCGGCCGGCGGCGTGTTGGAAGTGGTCACCAGCACCACGCCTTCGGCGAACAGGCGCTCGAGCAGGCGCCCGAGCAGCATCGCGTCGCCGATGTCGCTGACGAAGAACTCGTCCAGCACCAGCACCCGCAGCTGCGCGCGCCATTCGCGCGCGATCGCCGCCAGCGGGTCGCGCTCGCCGGCGTGCGCGCGCAGGCGCTCGTGCACGCTGCGCATGAAGCGGTGGAAGTGGGTGCGGCGCTTGCCGTTGCGGCCGCCGCTGCCGGACTTGCTCTCCGGCAGCGCGACGCCCGCGTAGAACAGGTCGACCAGGAACGTCTTGCCGCGCCCGACCCCGCCCCACAGGTACAGCCCCGGCGTGGCGCCGGCATCGGCGTCGCCGAGCAGCCTGCCGAGCAGCCCGCCGCGCGGCGGCGCCTGCAGCAGCGCACGGTGGATGCGGTCGAGCTCGCGCAGGGCGGGGTGCTGCGCGGGGTCGTCGCGCCAGTCGCCGCGCGCGACGCCGGCGCGGTAGCGGTCCGACGGCGCGGCGGCCGTCGCGAGGGCCTCATCCATGCGCGGCCGGGAGATAGGGCTTGACGCCGTGCTTGATCGCCCCGCGCAGGTCGATCAGCTTGCGGTGGAAGAAGTGGCCGGTGTCGGGCATGCGCACCAGTTCGGCCTGCGCCCTGGTCCTGGCCAGCCAGTCGTAGACCGCCTGCGGGTCGACCACCTCGTCGTTCTCGCCCTGGATCACCAGCCAGGGCACGGCGGGCAGCTCGATCGCGTCGAAGTCCCAGCGGCCCGCAGGCGGCGCGATCGAGACCACCAGGCCCGGCTGGATCGTCGCCGCGGCGCGCAGCGACACGTAGGCGCCGAAGCTGAAGCCGGCCAGCCACAGCGCGTCGTCCGGACGCCCCGCGCGCACCCAGGCGGCGACCGCGCGCAGGTCCTCCGCCTCGCCGCGCCCCTCGTCGAAGCCGCCGGCGGACTGGCCGGTGCCGCGGAAGTTGAAGCGCACCGTGGTCGCGCCCAGCTCGCGCAGCGCGCGCGCGGCCATGGTCACCACCTTGTTGTGCATCGTCCCGCCCTCGGTGGGCAGGGGGTGGCAGACGATCGCCACCAGCGGCAGCGCCGCCGCGCCGGCCTCGGGCAGGTCGACGTACGCCTCCAGCGCCCCGGCCGGGCCGGGCAGGACGACGGGGCCGGATTCGGCGGGGAAGGCGGGGGCGGTCATGCGCGGATGATAGGCGGTGCGGGACGGGCGCGCGCGGACGGGGTCGGCGATGGATGCGGCCGAGCGAGGCGTTCGCCGGAAATCGCTGCCGGAAGCTTCATGTTGCCGGCTCTTCGTCGAATTTCACGGGCCGCGCGCGCGCCCCCGGCATTTGTGTTGTAGCGCCGGAAGTCGCGACCGGGACCCGCAGTCGCGACTTCCGTCGCTCCTACAAAGGCACTGTCCCGGCGCTGCACCGAGCCACGACAGCAAGCGCTGCCCGGAGGCGGGCCCTGCGCGCTGCTGCCGATCGCGGCCGGCTTACTTGATCTGGCCCAGCATCCAGTCGACGGTGGCCTTGACCTGCTCGTCGGTCAGCGCCGGGTTGCCGCCCTTGGGCGGCATGACGCCGCCGTCCGGGCCGGTATAGCCCTCGATGGCGTGCTTGTAGAGCGTCTCGGTGCCCTCGGCGATGCGCGCGGACCAGTGCGACTTGTCCAGCGTGGGCGCGCCGCCGGCGCCGGAGGTGTGGCAGCCGGTGCACAGGTTGTTGAAGATCACCGAGCCGTCCTTGGTACCGCCGTAGGCCACCTGCGAGGCGGCGGCGGCCGCCGCGGCCGCCGAGGCCGCCGCCTGTTCGGCGGCGCCGGTGGCGCCGGCGTAGACCTCGCCGGCCGGCGCGATCCGCGCGTCGGTGGCGCGCTGCGCGGTGGGCGAGATCTCGGCCGGGATCACGTTGTTCAGGTGCCCGGCGAAGAGGATCAAGGCGATCGTGACCACGACCAGGAAGCCGATCACCATCGAGAAATGCTTGAGGAAGTCGAGGTCGTAATTGCGCACGTTTCACCCTTGGCGGCCGCTCGGAGGCCGTGCTTGTCGCACCTGGAAGTATAAGGACTGGCGCGCCTGGAGGGATTCGAACCCCCGACCAATGGCTTCGGAAGCCACTACTCTATCCGGCTGAGCTACAGGCGCGCGGCCGCCTATTGTCCATGATCGCGCCCGACGGCGCGAGTCGCGTACGCTTCCGCCATGTCCTACGAACGCTTCCTCCCGGCCCCGGTGCCGCCCTGGCGCGAGCGCCTGGGCCAGTACTGGAAGCTGGTCCGCGGCGACCGCCCGATCGGCTGGCTGCTGCTGCTGTGGCCGACCTGGTGGGGCCTGTGGGTGGCCGCGAAGGGCGTCCCGCCGTGGTGGACGCTGGTGGTGTTCTCGCTCGGGGTCTGGCTGACCCGCTCGGCCGGCTGCGTGATCAACGACTACGCCGACCGCTGGCTGGACCCGCAGGTGGAGCGCACCAGGGCCCGCCCGCTGGCCACCGGCGCGGTGCGCGGGCGCGAGGCGCTGGGACTGTTCGCGGCGCTGATGCTGGTGGCGTTCGCGCTGGTGCTGACGACCAACCGGCTGACCGTGCTGATGAGCTTCGTCGGCGTGGCGCTGGCGGCCAGCTACCCCTACCTCAAGCGCTACACCTACCTGCCGCAGGTCTACCTGGGCATGTCGTTCGGCTGGGGCATCCCGATGGCGTTCGCCGCGGTGCAGGGCACGGTGCCGCCGGTGGCGTGGCTGCTGTACGGCGCCAACATCCTGTGGTCGACCGCCTACGACACCTGGTACGCGATGGTCGACCGCGACGACGACATCCGCGCCGGCGCCAAGTCCACCGCGATCCTGTTCGGCGACGCTGACCTGGCGATCCAGGGCGTGCTGTACGCGCTGGTGTTCGCGACGCTGGCGCTGGTCGGCCAGCAGGCGGGGCTGGGACGCTGGTACTTCGGCGGGCTGGGCGCGGCGGCGCTGCTGGTGGCCTGGGAATTCTTCATCGCCCGCCGGCGCGACCGCGACGCCTGCTTCCGCGCGTTCCTGCACAACCACTGGGTGGGGCTGGCGATCTTCGCCGGGATCGCGCTGGACTATGCGGTGGGGCGGTGATTCGTGATTCGTGATTGGTGATTGGTGATTCGTGATTCGTGATTTGAAGGAGCAGGGTACGGCCCGTGTGTCATCCCGAGCGTAGCGAGGGATCCAGCTTGCCGGGACAAGATCCCTCGCTACGCTCGGGATGACAGAAGGCCTGGTTACGCTTTTGCCAATCACCAATCACCAATCACCAATCACCAATCACCAATCACCAATCACCGACCACTGGAGCACCCACCATGGCCGATCCGCAGAGTCGTCCCGGCTGGCCCGTCCGCTTCGCGCTGCGCTGCGCCGCCTTCGCCGAGCGCTGGTTCCCCGACGCCTACGTGTTCGCGGTGCTGGGCGTGGTGGTGGTGGCCGCATGCGCGATCGGCTTCGGCGCCTCGCCGGCGGACACGGCCGGCGCCTTCGGCGAGGGCTTCTGGAGCCTGATCCCCTTCACCATGCAGATGGCGTTCGTGGTGATCGGCGGCTACGTGGTGGCGACCGCGCCGGTGGTGGCGCGCCTGATCGACCTGCTGGCGCGGGTGCCAAGGACCGGGCGCGGCGCGGTGGCCTGCGTGGGCCTGGTGAGCATGCTGGCCTCGCTGTTGAGCTGGGGCTTCTCGCTGGTGTTCGGCGGGCTGCTGGTGCGCGCGCTGGCGCGGCGCGGGGAGCTGGCAATGGACTACCGCGCCGCCGGCGCGTCCGCCTACCTGGGCCTGGGCGCGGTGTGGGCGATGGGGCTCTCGTCCTCGGCCGCACAGCTGCAGGCCAACCCGGCGAGCATGCCGCCGGGGCTGCTCGAGGTCACCGGCGTGCTGCCGTTCTCGCAGACGATCTTCCTGTGGCAGTCGATCGTGCTGACCGCCGTGCTGATCGCCGCCTCGCTGCTGGTGGCGTGGCTCACCGCGCCGACCGGCGCCGCGGCGCGCACCGCGCGCGAGTTCGGCGAGGACGGCGCGGGGCCGGCGCCGGCATCGAGGCTGCCGCCGCGCACGCGACCGGGCGAGTGGCTCGAGTACAGCCCGCTGTTGACCGTGCTGCTGTCGCTGCTGGCGTTCGGCTGGCTGTTCGGCGAGTTCGCGGCCAGGCCCGCGGTGGCCGCGATCGCCAACCTCAACACCTACAACCTGCTGTTCCTGTCGCTGGGCCTGCTGCTGCACTGGCGGCCGCGCAGCTTCCTCGACGCGGTGGCGCGCGCGGTGCCGGCCACCACCGGCGTGCTGATCCAGTTCCCGCTCTACGGCGGCATCGCGCTGATCCTGACCAAGGCGGCGGGCGGCGGCGAGACCCTGGCGCACCGGCTGTCGAACCTGTTCGTGCACGTCGCCTCCACCGACACCTTCGCGGTGGTGATGGGGACCTACTCGGCGGTGCTGGGCTTCTTCGTGCCCTCGGGCGGCGGCAAGTGGATCGTCGAGGCGCCGTACGTGATGCAGGCGGCCAACGAGCTGCGGGTGCACCTGGGCTGGGCGGTGCAGGTCTACAACGCCGCCGAGGCGCTGCCCAACCTGATCAACCCGTTCTGGATGCTGCCGCTGCTGGGCGTGCTGGGCCTGCGCGCGCGCGACATCGTCGGCTTCACCTTCCTGCAGCTGCTGGTGCACGTGCCGCTGGTGCTGGGCCTGCTGTGGCTGCTCGGGCTGACGCTGGACTACGTACCGCCGGTGATGCCGTGAAAGCCGTGATCGGCGCTTGCGGGAGTGGCTTCAGCCGCGAGCCTTTTGACTCAGAGGTTTGACCCTGGAAGAGATCGCGGCCGAAGCCGCTCCCACAGGCTCGCCGCCGCGCACGGCCGTGCTCAGGGAACCCGCGCGCAGACCCAGGCATCCACCCGTTCGACGCCGGCGCGATGCAGCGCCGCGGCGGCGGCGTGCAGGGTCGCGCCGGTGGTCATCACGTCGTCGACCAGCGCTACGTGCGCGGGCGGCCGCGCGCCCGGCGATGCCGCGAACGCGCCGCGCAGGTTGCGCCGGCGTCGCGCGGCGTCGAGCTCGGACTGCGGCGCGGTGGCGCGGATGCGCCGCAGCGCGTCCGCCGGCAGCGGGATGCGCAGCGCGCGGGCGAGCGGCCTGGCCAGCTCCAGCGCCTGGTCGTAGCCGCGGGCGCGCAGGCGACCGGGATGCAGCGGCACCGGCAGCAGGGCCTGCGGCCGCACGGCGTCGGCGAAGGCGTGCGCCATCAGCTGCGAGAGCAGCCGCCCGGCCGCGAGGTCGTGGTGGAACTTGAAGCGCGGCAGCAGGCGGTCGAGCGGAGCGGCGTAGACGAAGGCGGCGCGCGCGACCTGCAGCGGAGGCGGGGCGAGCAGGCATTGGCCGCAGGCCTGCGGCGCTTCGGCGCCTTCAGCCATCCCGGGCAGCGGGATCGCGCAGCGGATACAGGCGCGACGGTTCCAGGGCAGGGCGGCCAGGCAGGCCTCGCACAGGTCGCGGCCGGGCATGCCGGCCTCGCCGCAGGCCAGGCAGCGCGCCGGCCACAGCGCGCCGAGCCGGCGACGCCAGCGGCCGTCAACATCCGGCAGGGCGAATCGGTTGACAGGCTCCGGCATGCTTTCCAGACTGCCCGGCCTGTCCCGCCATGTCCTCCGGGGAACCCCCATGCCCGCCGTCAGTGAAACCCGCGACCATCCCGCCGAAGCCGCCGCGCTCCGCCACGACTGGAGCCGCAGCGAGGTCGAGGCGCTGTTCGCGCTGCCGTTCACCGAGCTGCTGCACCGCGCCGGCAGCGTGCATCGCCGGCATTTCGATCCCGCGCAGGTGCAGGTCAGCACGCTGCTGTCGGTGAAGACCGGCGGCTGCCCGGAGGATTGCGCCTACTGCCCGCAGGCGCAGCGCTACCACACCGGGGTCGAGGCGCAGAAGCTGATGTCGACCGAGGCCGTGCTGGAGAAGGCGCGCCAGGCCAGGGCCGCCGGCGCCTCGCGCTTCTGCATGGGCGCGGCCTGGCGCTCGCCGAAGGACCGCGACATCCCCAAGGTCGCCGAGATGATCGCCGGGGTGAAGGCGCTGGGCCTGGAAACCTGCGCGACCCTGGGCATGCTCACCGGCGAGCAGGCTGGCGCGCTCAAGGCGGCGGGCCTGGACTACTACAACCACAACATCGACACCGACCCCGAGTACTACGGCGACATCATCCACACCCGCGAGATGCAGGACCGCCTCGACACGCTCGCCCACGTGCGCGACGCCGGGCTCAAGACCTGCTGCGGCGGCATCGTCGGCATGGGCGAGTCGCGGCGCCAGCGCGCCGGCCTGCTGCAGACGCTGGCCACGCTGCCGGCGCACCCGGACTCGGTGCCGATCAACCGCCTGGTGCAGGTCGAGGGCACGCCGCTGCACGGCACCGCGGAGCTGGATCCGTTCGAGTTCGTGCGCACGATCGCGGTCGCCCGCATCCTGATGCCCGCCTCGATGGTGCGGCTGTCGGCCGGGCGCGAGTCGATGAGCGACGAGCTGCAGGCGCTGTGCTTCGCCGCCGGCGCCAACTCGATCTTCTACGGCGAGAAGCTGCTGACCACCGGCAACCCCGACACCGAGCGCGACCTCGCGCTGTTCGCGCGCCTGGGCCTGCGGCCGATGCCGGTCGAAGTGGATGCCGGCGGCCATGACCATGCCGGCACCGTGCACGCCGACATCGTCGACGCGCGGCCCTGCGCGGCCTGAACCGACTCGACGGGACCCCGACATGCCCTGGTACGGCTGGACCTACCTCGTGCTGCTGTGCCTGATCGGCGCCGGCGGCTTCGTCGCCGACCTGCGCGGCGGCCGCGGCCGGCTGGCGTGGCTGCGGGTCGCGGCGGTCACCGTGCTGGCCTGGGGCGTGGCGCTGTACTTCCGCGGCCAGGGCGCGGGCGTCGCCTACGCGCTGGCGCTGCTGTGCGCGGTCGCGGTGCTGGCGCAGAAGTCGTTCGCCGACGCGCGGATCGCCGAGCGCGAGCGCATCGCGCCCGCCGGACGCCTGGGCGTCACCCTCGGCCAGCTCGCCTTGCTGCCGGCGGCGGTGCTCGGCGCGCTCGCGTTCTGGGCGCAGCGCGGTGGCTGAGCGCCCCGACCTGCATGCCCGCATCGCGGCGCTGCGCGAGCAGCGCGCCGCGCTCGGCCGCGCGCGCGCGCGGCGCACGGTCGTGCGCCGCGACGGCATGCGCTGCGAGGTCGCGTCCCGCGACGGTGCGTCGCGCTGGCTGCTCAACTTCTGCAGCAACGACTACCTCGGCCTGTCGCAGCAGTTCGCCGTGGTCAACGCGCTGCAGGACGCGGCCGCGCGCGAGGGCGTCGGCAGCACCGCATCGCACCTGGTCTGCGGCCACCACGCCGTGCACGAGGCGCTGGAGCGCGAGCTGGCCGACTGGGTCGGCGCTCCGAAGGCACTGCTGTTCGGCAGCGGCTTCCTCGCCAACCTCGCGGTGGTGCAGGCGCTGCTGGGCGACGACGACCTGTGCGTGCAGGACCGGCTCAACCACGCCAGCCTGGTCGATGCCGCGCGCCTGGCCGGCTGCCGCCTGCGCCGCTATCCGCACGCCGATGCCGACGGCGCGCTGCGCCAGCTGCGCGGCAACCCCGAGGGCGCCGCGTTGCTGGCCACCGACGGCGTCTTCAGCATGGACGGCGACGTGGCGCCGCTGCGCGAGCTGGCGCTGGCCGCCCACGCGCAGCGCGCGCTGCTGTACGTCGACGACGCGCACGGCGTCGGCGTGCTCGGCCCCGACGGCCGCGGCAGCGTCGCCGCCGCGCGCCTGCCCGGCGCGCCGCCGCTGCAGCTGGCCACGCTGGGCAAGGCCCTGGGCGGCTACGGCGCCGCGGTGCTCGGCGACGCCTCGATGATCGACCACCTGGCCGAGACCGCGCGTCCCTACGTCTACACCACGGCCCTGCCGCCGGCGCAGGCCGCGGCGACGCTCGCGGCGGTGAGGCTGGCCCGGCGCGAGGGCTGGCGTCGCGACAAGCTGCATGCGCAGGTGGCGCAGTTCCGTCGCCGCGCGGCGCAGTGCGGGCTCGGCCTGATGCTTTCGGACACGCCGATCCAGCCGCTGCCGTGCGGCAGCGACGCGCAGGCGGTCGCGATGGCGCAGGCGCTGGAGGAACAGGGCTTCTGGGTCGCCGCGATCCGCCCGCCGACCGTGCCCGAAGGCCGCGCGCGGCTGCGCATCACGCTTTCGGCCCTGCACGCGCCGGAAGAGATCGACGCGCTCGTCGACGCGCTGGCGATCGCCGCCGCGCGGGTCGGGCTCGCGCCGGGAGCGCCGGCCGCCGACGCCGCGCCGAAGCCGCTGGCGCAGTCATGAGCGCGGGTGCGGTCGACACCCGCCGCGCGCTCGCGGCGGTCGCCATCGCGCTGGCCTCGGCGCTGTTCTTCACCATGACCTACGTGCTCAACCGCGCCAGCGCGAGCGCCGGCGGCCACTGGGCCTGGACCGCGTCGCTGCGCTACCTGATCACGCTGCCGCTGCTGCTGCCGCTGATGCGCTGGCAGGGCGGGATGGCGCCGGCCTGGCGCGCGATCCGCGCGCATCCGTGGGCCTGGCTGCGCTGCAGCGCGATCGGCTTCGTCGGCTTCTACGTGCTGCTCTCCTACGCCGCCGACAGCGGCCCGTCGTGGCTGGTGGCGGGCAGCTTCCAGTTCACGGTGATCGCCGGGATGCTGTGCGCGCCGCTGATCTACCGCGATGCGCGGCGCCGCATCCCGCGCGCGGCGCTGGCGATCGGGGTGGCGATCTTCGCCGGCGTGCTGATGCTGCAGTTCGGCCACGCCCACGGCGCGCCCGACCGCGCCGGCTGGATCGCGCTGGCCTGCGTGCTCGCCTCGGCGGTGCTGTACCCGCTCGGCAACCGCCTGCTGCTGCTGCACCTGGAGCGCACCGGCGAGGACCTCAACGCGACCCAGCGCGTGTTCGGCATGACCCTGGCCAGCCAGCCGCTGTGGATCGCGATCGCCGCCTTCGCCTGGGCGCGTGCGGGCGCGCCGCCGGTCGGGCAGGTGTGGCTGGCCGGCGGGGTGGCGCTGAGCGCCGGCGTCGTCGCGACCATCCTGTTCTTCCAGGCCACCGGCATGGTGCGCGACAACCCGGCCGCGCTCGGCGCCGCCGAGGCGATGCAGGCGGCCGAGCTGCTGATCACCACCGCGATCGGCGTCGCCTTCCTGCGCGAGGCCTGGCCGCGCGGCGTCGCGCTGTGGGGCGCCGCGCTGGTGGTGCTGGGCATCGTCGCGTTCGCGGCGATGGTCGCGCGCGGCAGCGCCGGCAGCCTGCCGAAGACGCGCGTGCTGCGTACGGACCGCGGCGCATGAGCCATGGCCTGTACATCGAGGAAGCCGGCGACGGCCCACCGCTGGTGCTGCTGCACGGCTGGGCGATGCACGGCGGCGTGTTCGCGCTGCTGGCCGAGCGCCTGCGGGCGCGCCATCGGCTGTACATCGTCGACCTGCCGGGGCACGGCCGCAGCCGCGGCAGCGCCGTGCCGCTGGCCCCCGAGGCCTGCGTCGCGGCGATCGCCGCGCGGGTGCCGCGCGCGCCGTGGTGCGGCTGGTCGCTGGGCGGGCTGGTCGCGCTGCACGCGGCGGCCACGCGCGCGGACGCCGTGACCGGCTTGGCGATGGTCTGTGCCAGCCCGCGTTTCGTGCGCGGCGACGGCTGGCGCTACGGGATGTCGCCCGAGGTGTTCCAGGACTTCGCGCGCGGCCTGCGCGAGGACTACCGCGGCACGCTCGACCGCTTTATCGCGCTGGAGGCGTTCGGCTCGGACGACGCGCGCGGCGAGCTGCGCACGCTGCGCGCCGAGGTGTTCTCGCGCGGCGAGCCGGCGGCGCACGTGCTCGCCGACGGGCTCGAGCTGCTGGAAACGGCCGACCTGCGTGGCGAGCTGCCGGCGCTGGCGGTGCCTAGCCTGTGGATCGCCGGTCGCCGCGACCGGCTGGTCGACCCGCGCGCGATGCGCGAGGCCGCGGACGCCGCGCCGGGCTCGGCGTACGCGGTGGTGGAGCACGGCGGGCACGCGCCGTTCCTCACCCATGCCGGCGAAGTCGCCGCGCTGCTCGACGCCTTCCTGCAGGGGCTGCCGGCATGAGCGCGGTGTTCGATCCGCGCCAGGTGCGGCGCGCGTTCGCGCGCGCGTCCGTCGGCTACGACGCGGCGGCGGCGCTGCAGCACGAGATCGAGGCGAGGCTGCTCGAATCGCTCGACTACCTCGAGGACCGCGTGCCGGAAACCGTGCTCGACCTCGGCTGCGGCCCCGGCCGCGCCGCGGCGGCGATGCGCAGGCGCTGGCCGCGCGCGCGGGTGGTCGCGATCGACCTCGCGCTGCCGATGCTGCGGCAGGCGCGGCCGCGCAGCGGATGGAACCCGCTGCAGCGGCCGATCGACCGCATCAATGCCGACGCGCGCGCGCTGCCGCTGGCGGACGGCTCGGTCGACGTGCTGTTCTGCAACCTCTGCCTGCAGTGGGTGGAGGACCTGGCGGCGGCCTTCGCGGGTTTCCGCCGCGTGCTCAAGCCGGACGGCCTGCTGCTGTGCTCGACCTTCGGCCCCGACACGCTGCAGGAACTGCGCGCGGCGTTCGCCGCCGCCGACAGCGTCCCGCACGTGAGCCCGTTCGCCTCGATCGCGCAGTTCGGCGACGCGCTGGTGCACGCCGGCTTCCGCGACCCGGTGCTCGATCGCGACGTGTTCGTGCACGGCTACGACGACCTCCCGGCGCTGATGCGCGAACTGCGCGCGATCGGCGCCACCAACGCGCTGGCCACCCGCCGGCATACGCTGACCGGCAGGTCGCGCTTCGCGGCGGCGGCGACGGCCTACGAGCCCGAGCGCCGCCACGGCCGCCTGCCGGCGACCTGGGAAGTGATCTACGCCCACGCCTGGGCGCCGCAGCCGGGCGCGCCGATCCGCGAGGGCGGCTTCGACGTGGCCTCGGTGCCGGCGGCGCGGATCCCCATCCGCCGCCGCTGACCTCCGCCCTTTTTTGTGGGAGCGACGGAAGTCGCGACGCTTTCCCGACGGCGCCGGCACCCCTGTCGCGACTTCCGTCGCTCCCACAGGAGAGCCTCTTCCAGTTCAGCCGCACCTGCCTAGACTCGCCGCGACGCCTCCCGGAATCCCGCCATGTCCTTCCGCTCGCATGCGAACATCCTGGTCCTGGCCGGCGTGCTGGCCGCCGCGCCGGCGGGCGCGCAGGACGACTACGTCGTCGACCTGTCGCAGATCGATCCGGATGCGATCCTCGCCAGCGCCGGCGACGTGCTGATGCGCGCGCCGGACGCGGCGATCGACGAACTGTTCCAGGCCACGCACGCCGCCGCGCGGTCGCCGCGCGAGGCGAAGCTGCTGTGCGCGCTGTTCGACCCGCAGGCCGACCGCAGCTTCGAGTCGCTCGCGGCCACCGCCAACCGGCTCGGCGCCGACAGCCGCGAGCGCTTCGGCCTCGCCCTGGCCAACATCGCCTCCGCGGGGCTGCAGGGCCGGCAGCGCCCGCCGTTCGACGCGGCCGCGGCGGAGCAGACGCTCAAGTCCGCCGGCGTCACCGCGATGCTGCTGCACGAGGACTTCCTGGTCGGCATGACCGCCGACGGCAGCGACGCCGCCAGCCGCGACGCGCGCTGCCGGTCGTTCGGCTGGATGCTCGACGCGCTCGCCGACATGCCGATGGCGCAGCGCGCCGCGGCGACGCGGCTGATGCTCAACGAGGGGCTGACGCAGCTGGCGCCGAGGGGCCGTGATTGGTGATTCGTGATTCGAAGAAGCAGGTTCCGCCGCTTTTACCAATCACCAATCACTAATCACGAATCACCAATCACGGCCTCACCACGGCAACGCGTCGAGGTCGACGTTGCCGCCCGACAGGACGATGCCGACGCGCTGGCCGGCGAAGCGCTCGCGCCGGTCCAGCACCATCGCCAGCGCGATCGCCGACGACGGCTCGACCAACAGCTTCATCCGCTGCAGCAGCAGGCGCATCGCGGCCACCGTGGCGTCGTCGCCGACCGTGGAGACCTCGACGCCGTGCTTGCGCAGCAGCTCGAAGTTCGGCGCGCCCAGGGTGCCGCGCAGGCCGTCGCAGATCGTGTCGGGGACGAAGTCGGTGACGCGCTCGCCACGGTGCAGCGATTCGAAGGTTTCGGCCGCGCCGGCCGGCTCGGCGCCGAACACCCGGCAGTCGGGCGCCAGCGCGCGCGCGGCGATCGCGGTGCCGGATGCGAGGCCGCCGCCGCCGACCGGCACCACGATCGCGTCCAGCGGGCCGGCCTGGCCGAGCAGTTCCAGCGTCGCCGTGCCCTGCCCGGCGATCACGCGCGGGTCGGTGTAGGGGTGCACCAGCTCCGCGCCGGTGTCGGCCTGCACCCGCGCGCACGCGGCCTCGCGCGCGGCGATCGTCGGCGCGCAGCGGTGCAGGATCGCGCCGTAGGCCTCGATCGCGGCGAGCTTGGCCTGCACGGCGTTTTCCGGCACCACCACGTGGCAGGGGATCCCGCGCGTGCGCGCGGCCAGCGCCAGCGCGCCGCCGTGGTTGCCGGAGGAATGCGTGACCACGCCCCGCGCCGCGGTCGCCTCGTCCAGCGACCACACCGCGTTGCAGGCGCCGCGGAACTTGAACGCGCCGGCGCGCTGCAGCGGCTCGGCCTTGAAATGCAGCGTGCAGCCGGCGATCGCGTCGAGGCCGCGCGAGCGCAGCACCGGGGTGGCGTGGGCGTGCGGCGCGATGCGCGCGGCGGCGGAAAGGACGTCGTCGAAGACGGGCGGGCGGGCGTCGGGCATGGGCAAAGCGTACGATGGCCGGGCACGTTCAGCTAACCCAACGCGCGCCCGGCCGAATTAAGCACGGATTCAATGCGCCGGGCCGATGCTCGGCTTCATCGCTACAGGGGACGCCCATGATCCGCCACCTCGCCATCGCCACCCTCGCGGCCGCCGCGTTGACGGGCTGCGTGTCCGACTACGCCTATCGCGGGGGCCCCGGCGACTATTACTACGGCCGGCCCTCGGTCGAGTACTACGACTACGGCTACGGCGCGCCCTACGGCAGCTACGGCTATCCGGGCGGCTGGTACGGCGGGATCGGCTACGGCTATGGCTATCCCTATGGTTACTACGGCGGGGGCGGCTACTACCCCTACTACCCGTACTACTGGTATCGCCGCCCGCACCACAACCACCGGCCGCCGGACGAGGACGCTCCGCACCCGGTGACCGGCGGCAGGCTGCCGCCGAACCGTTACGACGGTCCCAACCCCCCGATTCAGTCCCAGGCCGTGCCGCGCCCGCGCGAGGGCGCGCGGCCGATGCGCCCGCCGATGGCCGGCGGCGACTGGCGCGACGCCGCCGTGGCCCGGCCGCCCGCGTCGTCGCGGCCGATGCCGCCGATGGTGCGCGAAGGGGCGGGCAGCCGCGGTCGGGCGCCGGTCTCGGCGCCGCGTCGGGCCTCACCTCCGCCGATGGCGCGACCGGCGCGGCCCCAGCCGGCGATGAATCTTCCGGAACGTGAACCCGTTCGTAATCGGAAGCGCTGATTACGCTTGCGTTTCGGGGCATGCTGGCCGCAAGCTAGACGCGACTGACCGGTTGCGTCCTTTTTGGACGTAACGTGGACTGACCAATGTCGACACCCGACGGGGTAATCCGGATCCCCCCTGTTCCGCTCCCCGTCGGGCGTCGGCGCCAGTCCAGGCGCCGCTTCTGGCGCCGATCTCCCTAACGCCGGACATAAAAATGGGGCCGAATGTCCCCCGACATTCGGCCCCGTTGCTACCCCGTCGTGCGCCTGGCCGGCCCTGTTCCGAATCCCAGCCTACGCCCCCTCGCGCTTGCCACGTCGGGTGCACGGGACATGTCGCAGGAAGCGTGCCAACTTCCGGGCCCCGAACCGGGATCCCGCGCAGGGCCTAGAATGGCGACCCCGTCGTTCTGTGGCGCAGCGCACGGTTTACGCTGACAGCGCCGAGCGCCCGGCCGGCCCCTCCGTCATCGCACGCCCGCATGCACAGCGACTTCCATCGCTACGAGGTCATCGTCGTCGGCGGCGGTCACGCCGGCACCGAGGCCGCGCTCGCGTCCGCGCGCGCCGGCGCGCGGACGCTGCTGCTCACGCACAACATCGAGACCGTCGGCGCCATGAGCTGCAACCCGGCGATCGGCGGCATCGGCAAGGGCCACCTGGTGCGCGAGATCGACGCGCTCGGCGGCGTCATGGCGAAGGCCGCGGATGCCGCCGGCATCCAGTGGCGCCGGCTCAACGCATCGAAGGGCCCGGCGGTGCGCGCCACGCGCTGCCAGGCCGACCGCGCGCTGTATCGCGCGTACATCCGCCGTGCGGTCGAGGCGCAGCCGAACCTGACCGTCTTCCAGTCCGCGGTCGACGACCTCGTCATCGAGAACGACGCCGTGCGCGGCGCGCTCACCAACACCGGCCTGCGCTTCGAGGCGCAGGCGGTGGTGCTCACCGCCGGCACGTTCCTGGCCGGCAGGATCCACGTCGGCGAGACCCAGTACGCCGCCGGCCGCATGGGCGACCCGCCGGCGACCACGCTCGCCGCGCGGCTGCGCGAGCGTCCGTTCGCGGTCGACCGCCTGAAGACCGGCACGCCGCCGCGCATCGACGGGCGCACGCTCGACTACTCGGCCATGACCGAGCAGCCCGGCGACGATCCGCGCCCGGTGTTCTCGTTCATGGGCTCGCGCGCCGACCATCCGCGCCAGGTCTCGTGCTGGATCGCGCACACCGGCGAGCGCACCCACGAGATCATCCGCGCCGCGCTGCACCGCTCGCCGCTGTACTCGGGCCAGATCGAGGGCATCGGCCCGCGCTACTGCCCGTCGATCGAGGACAAGGTGGTGCGCTTCGCCGAAAAGGACAGCCACCAGGTCTTCGTCGAGCCGGAGGGGCTGGACGTCGCCGAGATCTATCCCAACGGCATCTCGACCTCGCTGCCGTTCGACGTGCAGCTCGAGCTGGTGCGCTCGATCCGCGGCTTCGAGAACGCGCACATCACCCGCGCCGGCTACGCGATCGAGTACGACTTCTTCGATCCGCGCGGGCTGAAGGCCACGCTCGAGACCCGCGCCGTCGCCGGGCTCTTCTTCGCCGGCCAGATCAACGGCACCACCGGCTACGAGGAGGCCGCGGCGCAGGGCCTGGTGGCCGGCGCCAACGCGGCGCGGCTCGCGCAGGGCAGGGACGCGTGGTCGCCGCGGCGCGACCAGGCCTACGTCGGCGTGCTGATCGACGACCTGGTCACCCAGGGCACCGGCGAGCCGTACCGCATGTTCACCTCGCGCGCCGAGTACCGGCTGCAGCTGCGCGAGGACAACGCCGACCTGCGGCTCACCGAAATCGGCCGCGGGCTCGGCCTGGTCGACGATGCGCGCTGGGCCGCGTTCTGCCGCAAGCGCGACGCGGTCGCCGCCGAGACCGAGCGCCTGCGCGGGCTGTGGGCTTCGCCCCACAACGCCGCCGGGCGCGAGGCGATGGCGACGCTGGGCATCGAGATCGGGCGCGAGAGCAACGGGCTGGACCTGCTGCGGCGGCCGGAACTCGACTACGCGGCGCTGGCCTCGGTGCCGGCGTTCGCGCCGGCGGTCGACGACCCGGCGGTGGCCGAACAGGTGGAGATCGAGGCGAAGTATTCCGGCTACCTCGAGCGCCAGCGCGAGGAGATCGCGCGCGCGCTGCGCCACGAGGGCACCGCGATTCCGGATCCCTTCGACTATGCCGGCGTGCGCGGCCTGTCGATCGAGGTGCGGCAGAAGCTCGAACGCCTGCGGCCGCAGACGGTCGGCCAGGCCAAGCGGATTCCGGGCGTCACCCCGGCCGCGATCTCGCTGCTGCTGGTGCACCTGGCGCGGACGCGCCGCGAGGTGGCGTAACGTTCGCCGCCCGCGGGCATGCGGGGCGCGCACGTGCGGGAGCGACGGAGGTCGCGACCGGGATCCCGATGATCCTCCCGTAAGCGTCGCGACTTCCGTCGCTCCCGCATGCGCCGAGCGGAGGACGGGCCTAGGCGTCGCCGCCGCGCGCCTTGGCGAAGGCGGCCGCCAGCGCGTTGTCCGGCGGCGGCGCCGTCGGCTTCGGCGGGCGCGCATCGCGTCGCTCACCGCGTGGATTGCGCGCGGCGCGCTCCTCGCGCGGCCCGACGTCGCTCGGCGCGTCGTCCAGCTGCCGCGTCAGCGCGATGCGCCTGCGCGCGACGTCGACCTCCAGTACCTTCACCTTGACGATGTCGCCGGCCTTGACCACCTCGCGCGGATCCTTGACATAGCGGTCGGCGAGCGCGGAGATGTGGACCAGCCCGTCCTGGTGCACGCCGATGTCGACGAATGCGCCGAACGCGGCGACGTTGCTCACCACGCCCTCGAGCACCATCCCCGGCCGCAGGTCCTTGATGTCCTCCACGCCCTCGGCGAAGCGCGCGGCCTTGAACTCCGGGCGCGGGTCGCGGCCGGGCTTCTCCAGTTCCCCAAGGATGTCGCGCACGGTCGGCAGGCCGAAGCGCTCGTCGGTGTAGCGCTCCGGCTTCAGCCCGCGCACGAAGGCGCCGTCGCCGATGATCTGCGCCACGCCGCGGCCGCTCTCGCGCACGATCCGCTCGACCACCGGATAGGCCTCCGGGTGCACCGCGGACGCGTCCAGCGGTTCGTCGCCGTCGGCGATGCGCAGGAAGCCGGCGCACTGCTCGAAGGTCTTCCCGCCCAGCCGCGGCACCTCGAGCAGGTCGCGGCGGCGGCGGAACGGGCCGTTGGCGTCGCGGTGCACGACGATGTTCTCCGCCACCGAAGGCGACAGCCCGGACACGCGCGCGAGCAGCGCCGCCGAGGCGGTGTTGACGTGCACGCCGACCGCGTTGACGCAATCCTCCACCTTCGCGTCCAGCGCGCGCGCCAGCTTGTACTGGTCGACGTCGTGCTGGTACTGGCCGACGCCGATCGACTTCGGCTCGATCTTGACCAGCTCGGCCAGCGGATCCTGCAGCCGGCGCGCGATCGACACCGCGCCGCGCAGCGAGACGTCGAGGCCGGGGAACTCGCGCGCGGCCAGCTCCGAGGCCGAGTAGACCGAGGCGCCGGCCTCGCTGACCACGACCTTCTGCAGCTTCAGCGCCGGCGCGAGCTTGAGCAGGTCGGCGGCGAGGCGATCGGTCTCGCGCGAGGCGGTGCCGTTGCCGATGGCGACCAGCTGCACGCCGCGCGCGGCGCAGAGCCTGTGCAGCGTCGCCAGCGACTGGTCCCACTGCCGCCGCGGCTCGTGCGGATAGATGGTGTCGGTGGCGACCAGCTTGCCGGTGGCGTCGACCACCGCGACCTTCACCCCGGTGCGCAGGCCGGGATCGAGCCCGAGCACCGCGCGCGGCCCGGCGGGCGCGGCCAGCAGCAGGTCCTTGAGGTTGTCGCCGAACACCGCGATGGCCTCGGCCTCGGCCTTCTCGCGCGCCTGGTTGAACAGGTCGAGCATCAGGTGCAGCTGCAGCTTGGCGCGCCAAGCCAGCCGGCAGGCGTTGGCGAGCCAGGCATCGGCGGCGTTGCCGTCCGCGCGGATGCCGGCGTGGCGCGCGACGCGGCCCTCGGCGTAGGCATTGCCGGCCTCGACGTCCGCGCCCGGGTCGAGGTCGAGCTGCAGGAACTCCTCGCGGCGGCCGCGCAGCAGCGCCAGCAGCCGGTGCGAGGGGATCTTCGCCAGCGGCTCGGCGTGGTCGAAGTAGTCGCGGTACTTCGCGCCGGCTTCCTGCTTGCCTTCGACCACGCGCGCGCGGACCGCGCCGTGCGCGCCCAGCCAGTCGCGCAGCTCGCCGACCAGCGCGGCGTCCTCGCCCCAGCGCTCGATCAGGATCGCGCGCGCGCCTTCCAGCGCGGCCTTCGCGTCGGCCACGCCCTTGCCGGCGTCGACGAAGCCGGCGGCGAACGCCTCCGGCACGCGCGTCGGATCGGCGAGCAGGCCGTCGGCCAGCGGCTCCAGCCCGGCCTCGCGCGCGATCTGCGCCCGCGTGCGGCGCTTGGGCTTGTACGGCAGGTACAGGTCCTCGAGCCGCGACTTGCTGTCGGCGGCCTCGATGTCGGCGCGCAGCGCGTCGTCCAGCCGGCCCTGCTCGTCGATGCTGGCCAGGATCGCGGCGCGGCGGTCCTCCAGCTCGCGCAGGTAGCCCAGCCGCGTTTCCAGGTTGCGCAGCTGGGTGTCGTCGAGCCCGCCGGTGGCCTCCTTGCGGTAGCGCGCGATGAACGGCACGGTCGCGCCTTCGTCGAGCAGGGCGACGGCCGCTTCCACCTGGCCGGAGCGGGCGCCGATCTCGTCGGCGATGGTGGCGGCGATCTTGCGGGCGAGCGCGGGGGAAACGGGCTGCATCGTGCCTGGTCGTGCATGCGGGCCTTCCCGCGGGACCGGCATTGTCGCAACGCCGGCGCGGCGGCGACAGCCGTTGACAGCGCGCGCGGCGCGCGCCAGCCCCGTCGTCGCGCCTGCTACAGCCGGCGCTGCGCGCGCTCGTCGAGCGCGCGCCGGCGCCAGGGCAGCGGGATCGCGAACAGCATCAGCGCCAGCCACGCCAGCCGGCTCGACCAGCTTTCGCGGTCGGGCGCCTGCAGTGCGCGCGCCGCGTCGGTGTCGGCGTCGAGCGCGTACTCGCCGGCCTCCATCGCGCGCAGCACGGCGCGCGCGCGGTCCGCGTCGCGGTCGGCGACGCGCAGCTTGACCCCGCCGATCGTCAGCCGCCACTCCCAGTTCGCCATCGCCAGGTGCTCGTCGCCCAGGTGCGCGTCGATGCCTTCCGACAGCAGCCGCCCGCGCGCCAGGTGCGCCTCGATCGGGTCGCTGTAGTGGGCGACGGTGGTGAACATCGTGCGCCGATCATGCGCCGTCGCGATCGGTGGCGCCATGGGTCTTCCGATGCTGACTTGTGGGAGCGGCTTCAGCCGCGAGCGTTTGCCGAGAAGTGATCGGCAATCCGTTCGCCGCCGCCGGCAGCCGCTGGAAGAGCTCGCGGCTGAAGCCGCTCCCACAGGACATGGCCGCGGCGCCCGCACATGTCGCTCTTCCCCCGCCTGGAGTAGGCTTGGGCGCCATGAAATCAACCCTCGCCACCGCGATCGCCGCCTGCGCGCTGCTGGCCGCCTGCCAGCAGGTGCCGGAGCCGGCCAGCCGGACCGACGCCGCCGGCAACACGCTGACCGAGTGGCCGCTGCCGGCCCCCGCGGGCGCGGCCGAGCCCGACCTCTCGCTGGCGCCGGACGGCCGCCTGCTGCTGTCCTGGATCAAGCCCTTCGACGACACCCGCCGCGCGCTGCAGTACACGACCTTCGACCGCAAGGGCCAGTGGCAGTGGGCGCCCAAGACGATCGCGGTGGGCGCGTCGATGGTCGCCAACTGGGCCGACACGCCGCACGTCGCCGCCACCGCCGACGGCACGATCTGGGCGCACTGGCTGCAGAAGACGCGCGGGCAGGACGGCGGCGAGGCCTACGACGTCATCGTCGCGCACTCCACCGACGACGGCATGACCTGGAGCGCGCCGGTGCGCCCGCACGACGACGGCATGCCGGTCGAGCACGGCTTCGTCTCGTTCTGGCCGGCGGCGCGCGACCGCCTCGGGCTGGCGTGGCTGGACGGGCGCAACAAGGCCGGCGGCGCGCACGCAGGGCACGGCGAGGGCGCCTCGGCGGCGGAGGGCGCCGGCATGACCTCGCTGCGCGCGGCCACCATCGACACCGCCTCGCGGATCGCCGACGCGGTCGAGGTCGACGCCTCCGCCTGCGACTGCTGCGGCACCGACGCCGCCGTGACCGCGCGCGGCCCGCTGCTGGTGTACCGCGACCGCACCGCCGGCGAGATCCGCGACATCCACGCCGCGCGCCTGGAAGGCGGCAGCTGGCGTGCGCTGGGCGCGGTGCACGACGACGGCTGGAAGATCGCCGCCTGCCCGGTCAACGGGCCGGCGGTCGCCGCGGCCGGCAACGACGCGGTCGTGGCCTGGTACAGCGCCGCGGCCGAGCCGACGGTGCGGATCGCGCGCAGCGCCGACGCCGGCGACGGGTTCGCCGCGCCGGTCGCGGTCGACCATGGCGATGCCGTGCAGGGCCGCGTCGACGTCGCGCTCGACGCCAAGCAGGCCTGGGTGGCGTGGCTGCGCGAGGATGCGCAGGGCCAGTCGCTGTGGCTGGCGCGCTACGCGCCGGACCTGTCGCGCGAGCTTTCGCGCACCGAGGTCGCGAAGCTGCAGGGCCGCGGTCGCGGTACCGGCTTCCCGAAGCTCGTCGTGCGCGACGGCGAGGCCTTCCTCACGTGGACCGACATCGAGGGCGGCAAGCCGCGGCTGCGCGGGATGTGGATCCGGCCGCGCTGACGGCGATCGTCGGCGCGCCGGCCGTTCGCGGACCCGGCGCGCATCGCACGAAAACGCGCGCTGCGCGACCAGGCAACGCGGCCATGGCTACGGCCGCGACCGATATGGATCACCGTGCACCGTGCGCCACGATCAGCCCCGCTTGAGCGCCTTGACCTCGACCCGCAACGGCCCATTGGCGGGCAATTCCGCGGTGACGATGGCGGGCTCGGTCATCCTGCGGATGACGAAATACTCCAGCCGCGTGCCGTTGCCCGCGTGATCGAGGACGGGCGGGGCGAACTTGCCGCCGGCCGCTTCGATCAGCCCGATGGACAGGCGGTCGTCCGCGGCGACGATGCGCCCGGCGGCGTCGCCGACGAAGCGGCCGATCACCTGCATCCACCAGTCGACCGACGCCTGGCCGCCGCAGGCCCGCAGCACGTCGGCGGCCGCCTGCGCTTCATCCGCGCCGCCGGCGAGCCCGCCGTCGGGCAGCACGGCATAGGTCAGGATGCCGGCGTCGGGCAGGGAGCGGTTGCTGGCGCGATAGACCTTGCAGCCGGGCGTGGACAGCTGCTCGTCCGCGTCGACCACGACGTCGGAGGGCTGCCAGCGATAGGCCTTGCTGGCACTGCCGGCGATGGTGTCGCGGACCGCGTCGTCGATGTTCACGTGCGAGGTTCCTTTGCCGCATGCGCCGAAGGCGATCGAAACTACCACAGCGGCCGTGAGGCGGGCCGAATGCCGGGGGCCTGGGAATCGGTGCATGCGGTCGCTGCGGTCAGTGGTTGTCGGTGTTGCCCTGCGGCCTGGCATCGGCGGGGATCGGCGAGGAATTGCCCGCCGTCTCGGGCGGGTTCCAGGATCCCGGATCGTTCAGGACCTGCTGGTAGTTTCC
Organism: Luteimonas sp.; assembly: GCA_041905645.1. Classification (GTDB taxonomy): domain Bacteria; phylum Pseudomonadota; class Gammaproteobacteria; order Xanthomonadales; family Xanthomonadaceae; genus Luteimonas. The sequence continues at coordinate 18,255 of JAYRKR010000022.1, read as the reverse complement.
GGCATTGACCTGCACCCCGGTCAAGCGCGACAGCTCGGCGAAGATCTGCGCGGCCTGGGCGGGATCGGCGAGCGCGGCCCGCGACGCCATCGGGCCGTACACGCCGTTGGGATCGAGCAGGCCGCGCCACACGGCTGCCGCCTCCTGCCGGGTCATCGGCCTGCCGTTCTGGGCCTCGAAGCCGGTGACGTACGCCTGGTATTCCTTGTCCAGGTACTCGTAGGTGGGCGCCACGTGCACGTCGTCGATGGCGTGGTTGATCTCGTGCGGGGTGGCGTTGACGATCTGCCATTCCGCCTGCTGGCCGACCGGGTTGTTGTCGGCGGGCACGTCGTTGATGTTCAGCGAGACCAGCTTGGATCCCGGGTTGGAGTGCGCGCCCACGCCGGGGGCCTGCTGCGTCCACTCGATCGAGTAGCCGCCGGCGAGCAGCTTCTCGAGCGTGTTGTCCAGCGTGGTCCGGTCGCCGCCGTTGTCGTAGGTCGACATGAAGGCGATGGTCTTGAGCGTGCGCTGCTTGTCGGCCAGCGACATGTCCTGGAACCAGTCCAGCCCGGCCAGCCGCTCGATGTTGGAGATGGCGCGCGTGTCCGGGTAGTTGCGCGCCTGGCTCAGCGCGGCGGTCTGCTCGTCGGCCGAGAGGGCCTGGAAGTCGCCGCTCTCGATCAGGTGCTTGAGCGCCGCGGCCACGCCGGTGTCGCCCGGCGCGCGGTGGGACAGCGTGTCCAGCACCAGGCGCTGGTCGGCCGGCGACAGCGCCTTGAACTCCGGCGTCTGCCTGAGCGCGAACTCCGTCAGCGCCGCGGTCCGCTGTTCGGCGGTCATCGCCTTGAACGAGGGGTCCTGGATCAGCGTCTGCAGGTCGCGGCTCACCGCGAGGTCGCCCTTGCCGTCGCGGAACGCCTCGGCCACCAGCTGCCGGTCCTGCGCGGACAGCGCGGCGAACTCGGGCGAACGATAGAGCGCGCTGGCGGCGGCATAGCCGTCGGGCGTCATCGCCGCGAGCGCCTCGCCGGCGGGAAGGCCCTGGTCGCCCAGCTGCGCCAGCCGCAGCGCGTCCTTGACCTCGGGCGGCACGCCCGGATCGAGCAGCGCCGCCTCGATGTCGGACTGGCCGATCTTGCCGTCGCGCGCCCCCTGCGTGAAGGGATTCCAGGAGCCGCCACGGCCGGCGGCCGTGTCGAGGAGCTCGTCGTAGTAGGCGCCGGACTTGATCGTCTTCATCGCGCCCTGCAGGTCCTCGCGGCTGATCCGGCCGTCGACGCCGCCCTTGCCGGCGCCGACATCGAGGAAATTGCGGGAGACGTCGCTGTCGAGCAGGAACTGCGCGGCGTCGCGCAGGTCCTGGGGGATCGACGGGTCCGGATCGCTGACGAGGCGTTCCAGGTCGCCGCGGTTGATGGTGTCGCCCCCGGAGAGGTCCTGCCACCAGTTGCGGCCGTCGAGGACGCGGTCGTAGTTGTTCAGCAGCGTGCTGGTGGCGGACTGGAGCGTGGTCATGGCGGCATCTTCCCTGCGCGGACGTTGCCGCCAACGTATCCGCGCGCGTCCGCGATCCCCAGATGGGGCCTGCCCTAGGCGCGACGGGCGGCGTTCAGCCGCGGCGGGAGCGCGCGCCCCATTCATCCTTTGCGCCCCCGCGTTCGGCACTGCCGCTGGAAGACCGCACCGGCCTTCCCGATGCAGTCCGGCTCCGGTTGCAGGCAGCGCCTGCGCTGCCGGCGTGTGCCGGCGACCTCGACGAGGCTGAGCGTGGCCGCCCCTTGGCGCGCCGAGCAGTCGGAGCCGACGCGCGTTGATGCTGCAGGCGGGCCAGGCCGAGACAGGGGCCAGCGAGCCCGTGCGGCCGCCCGTCGGGCAGCCGCGGGGCCGCTCAGCCGCCGTCGATCTCGCGCGACTGCACCGACAGGCGCCCGCCCGCGTCGAGCGTCGCGGTCACTTCCTGCGTGCGCCCGCGCTCGTAGTCGTGCGTGTAGTAGACCAGCACCGTCGATGCGCCGTCGCGGTGCAGGCGCGGTGCGTGATCCTGGATGCCGGCCTCGCGCAGGCGGCGGATCGCCGAGCCCGCGTTCTCGTCGACCGGCACGCCGCCGGTGCCGGCGTAGCGGCCGACCACCTGCGCCCACCAGTCGGCCGGCGCGTCGCGGCCGCACGACTGCAGCACCGCGCCGATGCGCGCGCGTGCCTGCGCGGCGTCGCCGCCGACCAGGCTGCCGTCGGGCAGCGTGGCGTACTCGATCGGCGCCGCGTCGGTGCGCGCCGGGTTGGAGGCACGGTAGAAGCGGCAGCCGCCGCGGTCGAGGCCTTCGACCTGGCCGACCTCGACGTCGGCCGGATCCCAGCCGGCATGCTTCGCGGCCGCGGCCTTGACGGCGTCGGGCGCGTTCGGGGATGCGTTCATTCCGGGCTCCTGGCTGCACGCCGCCACGCTGGCGCCCATGCAGGCGGCGAACACGGCGATGGCGTAGCGGCGCTGCATGGCGGCGCGCAGCATAGCAAGCGGGCGTGTCGACGCGATGAGGACGAGGGTTGCGCGGCGCTCAGTTGTCGAGGTCGTCGCCGCTGGCCCAGCGCGTGGCCGCATCGCCGTTCGGATCGGTCTTCCAGGTGGACGGGTCGGACGCCAGCACGTCCTTGTAGTTGTCCGCATTGACCTCCAGCCCGGTGAGGTCGCTGAGCATCTGGTAGATCTTCGCCGCCTCTTCCGGCTTGTCGAGCGCACCGTCGGTGTCCCACCACCAGTCGCGCTCGATCCCGTGCGAGTACTCGGCATAGCCGCCGTTCGGGTTGAGGAAGTACTCCCAGCGCTCCAGCGCCTCCTTGTTGGACGGCGGGTGGCCGTGCTCGGCCTCGTAGCCGACGTACCAGGCGCGGTATTCCTCGTTGAGGTAGTCGAAGGTCTGGTCGGTCTTGTCGTCGTTGATCGCGTGGCTGATCTCGTGGTTGAGCGTGTCCATCCCCAGCGTCGCGCCGGACGGATCCTTGCTCGTGTCGATCGGGCCGTTGTCGGCGGTCAGCAGCCGCGAGTTGAGGTAGACGTCGTGGGAGCCGTTCGGGTTCCAGCCCAGCGTGATGTTGCCGTTCGAGTCGGGCGCCTTGTCCTGCCACTTGAGCTGGTAGTCGGAGCCCGGGTCGAGCAGGCGGTTGAGCGTGTTGTCCAGGATCGTGCGGTCGCCGGTGTCGTCGGCCGACATGTTGGCGATCGTCTTGAGCGAGCGCTGCTTGTCCTCGAACGACTGGCCCTGGAACCAGTCCTTGGCGAGCATGCGCTCGATGTTGGAGGCGACCGCGGATTCCGGGTAGTTCTTCACCTGGCTCAGCACCGCGGTGCGCTCGGCCGCGTCGAGGTCGCCGAAGCGGTCGCTTTCGATCAGGTGCTTGAGGCTGGCCGGGAACCCGGGGTCGCCCGACTGGCGCGCGGACAGGGCGTCGCTCACCAGCGCCTGGTCGCTCGCCGGCAGCGCCTTGTACTCGGGCGAATGCAGCACGACGTATTCGGTGAGCTTCGCGCTCCTGTTGGCCGGATCGAGCGCCTGGAAGGAAGGGTCGCGCAGCAGCTTCTGCAGGTCCGCGGTGGTCGCGGCGCCGCCCTGGCCGTCGCGGAACGCCTCCGAGACGAGCTTCTGGTCTTCCGCCGACAGCGCCTTGAACTCCGCGGAGTTGTACAGCGCCGCGGCCGCGGCGAAGTCCTGCGGCGACAGCGACGAAAGGAGCAGCGGCGCCGCGCCGTCGTCGCTGAGGGTCGCCAGCCGCAGCGCGTCCTTGACCTGCTCGGGCACCGCGGGATCGAGCAGCGCCGCCTGGATGTCGGCGCTGGTCGTGAACTGCTGCGGCAGGATCCAGGAGGAGTCGCCGCCGGCGGTCGCGACCAGCTCGCCGTAGTAGTCGCCCGACCGGATCTTGGCCTGCGCGGCCTGCAGGTCCTCCCGGCTGACGATGCCGTCGACGCTGCCCGTGCCGCTGCCGCCGGTGTCGAGGAAGTTCCTGGAGGCGTCGCTGTCGAGCAGGAACTGCGCCGCGTCGCGCAGGTCCTGCGGGATCGACGGGTCCGGGTTGGTCACCAGTGCCTGCAGGTCGGCGCGGCTGATGTTGCCGTCCGCGATCCCGAACGGCGACCAGTGCGCGCGCGCGGCCAGGTCGTAGTTGGCGAGCAGGGTGCTGGTGGCGGATTCCAGGGTGGTGGACATGGCGGGCCGTCCTTCGGCGAGGCGATGCGCGCACGCTACTGCGCCGCGCCGGACGTGCCCAACTGGTAGCGACCCTAGGTCCGCGGCGTTCGTTCAGCCTCGCCGGCGGCGGCCGCGCGCCGCTCCCGTTCAGCGGGAAGCGGCGGTCATTTTTCCTTGCGCCAGTTCACCGAGCCGCGGTTCTCCACGCTGCTCGATTCGACCTCGATGTCGAAGCCCTTCTTCAGCAGGTACTTGAGCGTGAGCACCTGGCCGGTGCCCAGCAGCGAGACGCCGAAGCCCACGTACAGCCGCGGCGAGAGCTGCTTGCCCACGCCCAGCACGCTGCCGCCGAGCGCGCGCGATTCCATCACGCCGGCGTCGTCGAGGCCGATCTTGCTGCCGATCTGGCCGGCCAGCAGGCTGCCGCCGGCGTTGAGCGCGGCCGAGGCCGCGTTGAGCTGGCTGGCCTCGTCGCCGGAGAGGTTGGAGGTGGAGCGGCCGAGCGCGAGGTAGGACAGCGCCTCGGAGTCGTCGGTGGCCGGGTCGGTCCAGACCTTGGCCTGCGGCGAGGACGCGCGGCCGGTGACGTCGATGCCAGCGGTGATGTCCTGCGCCTCGATGCGGCGCTCGGCGCGGATGTCGAGGATCGGGTCGGAGACCGGGCCGTTCGACCACACCAGGTGGCCGCGGGTGATCTGCAGCTTCTGGCCGTAGGCCGCGTACTTGCCGCCGACCTCGAGGTTGCCGGTGGCGGTCATCTCGCGGCCCGGCACCGCGCGCACCCGCAGGTCGCCGCCGAGGGTGCCGTCGAGGCCGAAGCCCTTGAGCCGGACGTCGTCGCCCATCACCAGGGTCAGGTCGAGGTCGAGCGGCGAGGCGGCGCTGCGCTCGGGATCGACCGGGTCGAGCACGACCACGTCGGGCGAGGCCGAGACGCCCTGGTCCAGGCGCTCGAGGTCGATCAGCGCGCTGGGCACGGTGACCTTGCCGGTGACGCTGAGCGGCTGGCGCGCGGCATAGTGCACGGTGAGGTCGGGGTCGGCGACCGCGCGCAGGTCGCGGGTGTTGGACACCAGCACGTCGTCGCCGCGCAGCGTGAGCACCAGCGGAGTGTCGTCACCGCGCCAGCCCAGCGAGCCGTCCACCCGCAGGATGCCGGCCTGTGCGCTGCTGTCGGGCGGCGCCGAGCGCACGCTGCCGCTGATGCGCGCGGTGCCGTCGGGCAGGGCGTCCAGGCGCACGTTGCCGCTGTCGAGCACGATGCCCAGCGCCGGCAGCTCGGTGCTGAAGTCGGCCAGCTGCGCCTGCCCGCCCAGCGACGGCTCGGCGCGGGTGCCGGCGAGGGTGACGTGGCCGCTGAGCTTGCCGGTCGGCTCGACGATGTCCTGCGAGAACAGCTCCAGCCAGGTCAGCTCGTCGGTGTCGACGTCCACCTCGCCGGTCAGCGGCGCGTAGGCGTCCCAGCCGGTGGTCACGCGTGCGTCGATGCGGCCGTCGCCGTTGAACGCGCTGGCCAGCGTCGCGTTGATGCGCAGCGGATTGAAGTCGGCGTCGAGCGCGAGGTTGCCGTAGCTGACCACGTCGCGGCGCGAGCGCTGGCTCATGCGCAGCCCGCCGTCGGCGGACGTGACCTTGACGCTGCCCTGCCAGGCGGCGCCGGCGGGCCGCAGGGTGCCGTCGAGCGCGATTTCGCCGCGCAGGGCCCACGGCCGGCCGTCCTCGCGCTCGGGCAGGTAGGGCGTGGCCAGCGACAGCGGCAGCCGCTCGCCGTCGACGGCCAGGCCGCGCCGCGGCCAGTCGGCGCTGGCGCACAGCGTGCCGCCGTCGCTGGAGGCGAAGCAGCTGCGCGAGAGCGTCCAGTTGCTCCCGTTCTGCGCGTAGCGCGCCGGCGATTGCAGCTGCCAGGCCGCGCCCTTGGCCGGCGCCAGCCGCAGCGAGGCCAGCGTGCCCTGCCAGTTGGCGCCGTGCTTCTGCGCGCTGCCGGCGAGGTCGAGCGCGCCGATCTCGCCGCGCGCCTGCGCATCGATCCGCAGGTCCTCGACCGCGCCGCCGGCATCCACGCGCACGCTGTCGAGCGCGACGCCGGCGTCCACGCCCCGGGCCGACAGCGCCAGCGTGCCGTTGCCGCTGCGCCAGGGCAGGCGGCCCTTCGCCGACAGCGACGCGGCCGCGTAGCCGCCGTACTCCAGGCCTTCGCCGACGAGGTCGGCGGTGACGTCGGGAGCGTTGCGCGGGCCCGCGAGCCCGAGCGTGCCGCGCAGCGTGCCGGCCGCGTCCGGCAGCAGGTCGTCCAGCCGCAGCGGCGAGAACTGGGCGTCGACCGCCAGCGCCTGCGCGAGCCGGCCCTTGGCGTCGATGCGGCTGCCGCCGGCGCGCAGCGCCACCTCGCCGGCGTAGACCGGCTGCGCGCCGCTGCTTCCCACGGCCTGCAGGTCGGCGTGCGCGTGGCCGCCGAGCGCGCGCCCGCGCAGCTGGCCGCCGATGCGCGGGATGTCGACCGTGGCGTCGTAGCCGCCGTCGGCGCGCGCGCCGCCCTTGCTGGCCAGGTCGGCGTCGACCGCGCCGTTCCAGCCGTCGACGAAGAAGCCGGGATCGAAGCCGGCGAGCGTCGCCTTCGCGTCCCAGTGCAGCCGCGGCGCGGTGCCGGCTTCGCCCTCGATCGCGATCCGGCCGCGGTCCAGCGCCAGGCTCGCGGTGCCGGCATAGGTCTCGCCGCTTGCCTTGACGTCGGCCTTGCCGTCGAGCGCGCGCCCGCGCAGCCTGCCGGCGAGCTTCGATACGGCCAGCGTCGCGTCGTAGCCGCCGGTGTCGAGCGCGCGTCCCTGGGTGGCGATCGTGCCGTCGATGTCGCCGTCCCAGCCCGCGGCGAAGTAGCCGGGGTCGAAGCCGTCGAGGGTGGCGTCGAGCTTCCAGGTCGGGGTCGGGTCCCAGCCGATCTCGCCGTGCGCGTCGAACTCGCCGGTCGGCGTCTTCGCCCGCAGCGTCTTCAGCGTCATGCCGCCGTCGCGGCCGCGGCCGTCGAGCCGCACCGAGGCCTTGTCGCCCTCGCGCGCGATGCCCGCATCGCCGACCACCGCCCAGGCGGCGGTGGTGCCGGCGAGGCCCAGGTCGGCGTCGACCGCGATCACCGGCGTCGCCTGCGTGCCGGCCGCCGGATCGGCCGGCGTGCCGCCGAAGCGCAGGCCGCGCGCGTTGAGCGCGTAGCGGAACGTCGCACGCTTCGGATCGGCGAAGTCGCCGCGCCCGCGCGCGGTCACGGTGCCGTCGAAGATCTTCACCACCAGCGGCTCGAACGCCAGCGCCTTGTCGTGCAGGGTGACCTTCGAGGGCAGGATCGTCGCGCGCAGCGCGCCCTGTTCGAAGGCGCCTTGCAGCGCCGCCGCGCCGCCGGTGCCGTCGGCCTCGAAGCGCAGCGAGGCCGGGTCCGGGCCGGGCTCCGCGGCGCCCGCGAGCAGCGCGGTGTCGAGCTTGTCGGCGCGCGCGCGCAGCCGCCAGGTGGGCCGGTCGGCGCCGCGCAGCGTCAGGCTGGCGCGCAGCGGGCCGGGCAGCGCGCCGCCGATGCCGACGTCCATGCGCCGCAGGTCGCCGCGCGCGACCAGGCCCGCGCGCAGCGGCGCGCGCCGGAGCGGCGAGGCGCCGGCGGTGGACGGGAGCACCGCGGTCGCGGTCAGGTCGATCCGGTAGTTCTCGCGCGGCGCGTAGTCGCCGTGCGCGCCGAAGCGGCCGCGGTCGCTGTCGACCACGACGTGCTCCAGGTGCAGCGTGCCTTCGCGCGCGTCGAGCCCGCCGCGCACGCTGCGGATGTCGATCAGGTGCTCGCCCTCGCGCGAGACGCGGAAGCCGTCGACCCGGATCGCGTCGGCCTGCAGCCCCAGCGGCGGGGTGATGTCGGGCAGCACTTCCGGCCAGGTCGGCAGCTCGAACGGCGAATCGCTCTTCGGCAGGTCGAGCGCGGCGCCCTCGACGATCATCGTGTCCAGCCGCAGCAGCTTGCCGAGCAGCGGCCGGATCGCCGGATCGACGACGATCCGGCGCGCGGTGAAGGTCAGCGTGCCCGGCTTCGCGCACCGGCCGTAGGGCACCGGCTCGCCGCCCTTGTCCGGGCACAGGCGCTGCACGAAGCGCACGTCGTGCAGCGTCATCGGCCCGCTGACCGGGCCCTCGGCGCCGCCCCACGACAGGCTGGTGCCGGCCGGCAGCCGCGCCTTGACCTGGGCGAGCAGGAAGTCGCGCCCGCCCAGCGTCTGCAGCAGCCACCACGCCAGCACCAGCACCAGCAGCGCCAGGCCGAACGCGGTGAACGCGCTGCGCCGCGCCAGCACCTTGGCGCGCGCGCGGCGGCGGGCGCGCAGCGCCTGGATCCGCGCCTCGCGCTGCTCGGGCGTGAGGTCGGGATCGACGCGGCGGCGGCGGGGCAGTCGCACCATGCTCAGAACTCCGACCCGATGCTCAGGCCGATGGTGAACGGCGAGTCGGGGTCGTCGAGCCCGCGCGCGATGTCGAAGCGCAGCGGCCCGACCGGCGATTTCCAGCGCACCCCGACGCCCACGCCGGTGCGCCAGTCGGTCTGGGTGCCGTCGAACGCGCTGCCGCCGTCCACGAACGCCGCCGCGCCCCAGCTGTCGTTGAAGTAATGCTCGAACTCGCCGCTGGCGGTGACCACGTTCTTGGCGCCGACCGAGAACTCGCCGTGCTCGGTCTCCACCCGCGGCCCGACCTCGCGGTACTCGTAGCCGCGGATGCTGCGGTCGCCGCCGGCGTAGAAGCGCAGGCTCGGCGGCATGGCGGTCAGCGCGTTGGTGAAGGTGTGGCCGAGCTCGCCGCGGACGATCAGGCGGTTGCGCTCGCCCAGGCCCTTGAACCAGCTCGCGCGCGCGTGCAGCTGCGCGAAGGTGGCGTCGGAGGCGACGCCCTCGACGCCGCCGCGCAGCGTCAGCGAGCCGCCGATGCCGCGGCGCGGGAACAGCTTGTCGTCGACGTCGACGTACTCCGCGGTCAATGCCGGGAAGGCGAAGGTGGCGTAGCGGTACTGCACCGGGGTGTCGGGGTTGTCGTCGTCGTCGACGGCGTAGGCCCAGCGTTCGCGCAGCAGGTGCATCGAGGCCACCAGGTTGAGCTTGCGGCTGTACTGGCCGCTGCGGCTGGCGACGAACTCCATCCGCCGCGAGTCGATGTAGTCGGTCTGCTCGTCGGCGAACTGCAGGCTGGCGGTGTACCAGCCGTCGAGCCAGGCGAACGCCGGGATGCGGTACTGCAGGGTCAGGGTCTTGCGGTTCTGCGCATAGTCCACCTGCGCCAGCGCCTTGTGGCCGCGCATGTTGACGTAGCGTCGTTCCAGCCCGAAGCGCACGCCCGCGCCGCTCTCGGTGCCGTAGCTCACGCCGGCGGTGTAGACGTCGCGCTTGGCGGGCGTGAGATTCACCTGTACCGGCACGCGGTGGTCGACCGCCCGCTCCGGCATCGGCTGGATGTCGATGCGGCTGAAGTAGTCCAGCGCCACCAGCGACTGGCGCAGCCGGTCGAGCCGGCCCTGGTGGTAGTACTGGCCTTCCTTCCAGTACACCAGCTTCTGCAGCAGGCGGTTGCGCACCACCTTCTTCGGCTGCTGGTCGAAGACGGTCGGGCCCATGTCGTAGCGCTCGCCGCTGCTCCAGACCAGCTCGATGTCGGCGGCGTTCTGCGCGCGGGTCACCTCGACCCGGTGCGCGGAGAAGTCGGCGTCGAAGTAGCCGCGCTCGGCCAGGCGGCGGGTGATGCGGGTCTTGCTGGCCTCGTACAGCGCGTGGTTGAACACGTCGCCGGTGTTGGGGCGGAACGCGCCCAGGTCCTGCTTGAGGTAGCGGTCGCCGCCGCCCTCGCCGAGGATGGCGATGTCGGCGTCGCGCACCCGCACCGGCTCGCCGGGCTTGACCGTGATCACCACGTCGGTGCCGGCGTCGGTGCGCTTGCGCTCGACCGTGATCTCGGGCGAGTAGTAGCCGAACGGCTCCAGCGCCTCGCGCGTCTCGTCGTCGGCCTCGCGCACCAGGTAGCCCATGCGCCGGCCCGAGACGTCCTTGCCGATCGCGTCGACCAGCGACAGCGAGGTGCGCACGTTCTCGGTCATCGCCTCGTCCAGCCCGCGGATCTCGACGTGGCGTACCTTGGCCGCAGCGGCGGCGCCGCAGGCGGACAGGAGCAGGGCTGCGACGGCGATGCGGGGGAGGGCCGGGAGCATCGACGGAGCATAACCGGCGATCGTCAAGAAGCGATTAACCGACCGCGATCCCGAGCCGATCGCATGGCTTTTCTCCCTCCCCTTCAAGGGGAGGGCCGGGGTGGGGATGGTGTTTGCTTGATCGGTCGTGGTGCGTGAACACCATCCCCACCTAAATCCTCCCCTTGAAGGGGAGGACTTCAAGACATGGGGAATCCTGTCTCGCGGAATCCGCCGCTCAGGCCGACAGGTGCTCGATCGCGGCCACGCTGCCCAGGCGCTCGGACAGGCGCCTGAGCAGGGCGAGGCGGTTGCGGCGCAGCGGCGCGTCGTCGACGTTGACCATCACGCCGTCGAAGAAGGCGTCGACCCGCGGACGCAGCCGCGCCAGGTGCGCGAGCGCGTCGACGTAGTCGCCGTGGGCGAGGGCGTGGCCGGTCTCGGCATAGACCGCCTCGACCGCCTCGGCCAGCGCGGCCTCGGCCGGCTCCTTCAGCAGCGCCGGATCGACGGCCGCCGGGATGTCGTCGCTGGACTTCTTCAGGAGGTTGCCGATGCGCTTGTTGGCCGCGGCCAGCGCCTCGGCCTCGGGCAGCGTCGCGAAGGTGCCGATGGCATCGATGCGGCGGTCGAGGTCGTACAGCGAGGCCGGGCGCTTCTCGGCGACGGCGTGGAAGTGCTGCGCCGGCACGCCCTTGTCGGCGTAGTAGCCGCGCAGGCGGTCGAGGATGAAGTCGTAAAGCTCGTCGATGACGGGAGCCAGCGCCACGACACCTGTTTCGTGTCCCTCCGCAATCGATCTGTCGCGAAGGAAGGAAACGATCCAGCTGTCGTCCGTTGTCGAAGAGTTGCCTGCCGGGAACGGCGTGCCCTTGAAATGATCCTTCGCTTTCCCGGGATCCTTCGGACTGGTGGCGGCGACGGCGAGGAAGGCCTGCATCATCGCCGAGCCCAGAAGGCGGGACAGATCCATGTCGACGCCGCTCTCGATGATCGTCCGCGCCAGTCCCAGCGCATTGCGCCGCAGCGCGAACGGGTCCTTGTTGCCGGTCGGCTTGAGCCCCGCGGCGAAGCCGCCGGCCAGGGTGTCGAGCCGCTCGGCGATCGCCAGCACCTTGCCCAGCTTTGATAGCGCGATGTCGTCGGCGGAGAAGCGCGGCTGCCAGGCCTCGTCGACGGCGTTGGCCAGCGCGAACCGGTCCTCGCGTGGCAGGTCGTCGAGCGCGGCGTCCTGCATCGCGTAGTAGCGCCCGGCGATGCCCTGCAGCTCCGGGAACTCGTTGACCATGCGCGACTGCAGGTCAGCCTTGGACAGGTCCGCCGCGCGCCGAGCGAGCTTCGGGTCGACGCCCACCTGCGGCGCGATCGCCTCGGCCAGCGCCGCCACGCGCGCGACCTTGTCGGCCACGGTGCCGAGCTTGGCCTGGTAGGTCACGTTCGCCAGGCCGGCGTTCATCGCCGCGAGGCCTTGCTTCATGTCCTCGACGAAGAAGAACTTGGCGTCGGCGAAGCGCGGGCGGATCACCCGCTCGTAGCCCTTGCGCACCTCGGCCTCGTCCTTCGAGGCGATGTTGGCGATGCCGACGAAATGCTCGGTCAGGCGGCCGCCGTCGCCGAGCACCGGGAAGAACTTCTGGTTGGCCTCCATCGTCGCCACCAGCGCTTCCTGCGGCACGGCGAGGAACTCGGGCTCGAACGCGCACGCCACCGCCTTGGGCCACTCCACCAGGCATTCGACCTGGGCGAGGTTGCCGGCGTCGATGCGCGCGTGGCCGCCGGCGCGCGCGGCGGCGGCCTCGACCTCGGCGACGATGCGCGCGCGGCGCTCGGCCGGGTCGACCAGCACCTTCGCGCCGCGCAGTGCGTCGACGTAGTCCTCGGGGCGGCCGATCCACACCGGCTTGTCGTGCATGAAGCGGTGGCCGCGGCTCATGCGGTCCGAGGCCACGCCGAAGGCCTCGCAGGCGACCACGTCGCCGCCCAGCAGCGCGACCAGCCAGTGCACCGGCCGCGCGAACGCGTAGTCGTGGCCGCCCCAGCGCATCGGCTTGGGCACCGGGATCGCGGCGACGGCCTCGCGCAGGACGTCCGGCAGCAGCTCGGCGGTGCGCGCCCCGGGCTTGACCGCGCGGTGCACGAAGCGCTCGCCCTTGCCGTCGGTGGCGCGCTCGAGCGCGGTCCACTCGACGCCGGCCTTGGCGGCGAAGCCCTGCAGCGCGCGGGTCGGCCGGCCGTCGGCGTCCAGCGCCACGTTGAGGTAGGGGCCGAACGTTTCCGAGGCCTGCTCCGGCTGCGCGGCCGCGACGCCGGCGAGCAGCACGGCGAGCCGCCGCGGCGTGTAGAGCGGCTTCGCCGCGTCGCGGTCGAAGCCGACGCCGCGCCTGGCGAGCGCCTCGCAGACGCCGTCCAGGAACGCCTGCGCCAGCCCCGGCAGCGCCGCGACCGGGAGCTCGTCGGTGCCCAGTTCGATCAGGAGGGATTGCGTGTCCGACATCGAAAGCCTCTTGCTCTGAAGTCCTCGCCGCAGGGGAGGATTCCTTGCCTTGAAGTCCTTCCCTTCAAGGGGAGGATTTAGGTGGGGATGGTGTTCGCTTGCGCGCGGGTCGCAGCTTGCACACCATCCCCACCCCGGCCCTCCCCGTGAAGGGGAGGGAGAAAAACGTCATGCGGCCTGCGTGGCCCGTTTCAGCGCCGGGAAGCCGAGCTTCTCGCGCTGCGCCAGGTACGCCTGCGCCACCGCCTGCGACAGCCGGCGCACGCGCAGGATGTAGCGCTGGCGCTCGGTGACGGAGATCGCGCGGCGTGCGTCGAGCAGGTTGAAGCAGTGCGAGGCCTTCATCACCTGCTCGTAGGCCGGCAGCGGCAGGCCCAGCTCGACCAGGCGCAGCGCCTCGGCCTCGCAGGCGTCGAAACGGTGGAACAGCTCGGCGACGTCGGCGTGCTCGAAGTTGTACGCGCTCTGCTCGACCTCGTTCTGGTGGTAGACGTCGCCATAGGTGACCGGCGTGCCGTCGGGGCCGTGCGTCCACACCAGGTCGAAGACGTTGTCGACGTTCTGCAGGTACATGCACAGCCGCTCGAGGCCGTAGGTGATCTCGCCCAGCACCGGCCGGCACTCCAGCCCGCCGGCCTGCTGGAACCAGGTGAACTGGGTGACCTCCATGCCGTTGAGCCAGACCTCCCAGCCCAGCCCCCAGGCGCCGAGCGTGGGCGATTCCCAGTTGTCCTCGACCAGGCGCAGGTCGTGCACCAGCGGGTCCACGCCCAGCGCCTCGAGCGAGTCGAAGTACCGCTCGACGATGTCGTCGGGCGAGGGCTTCATCGCCACCTGGTACTGGTAGTAGCGCTGCAGGCGATTGGGGTTCTCGCCGTAGCGGCCGTCGGTGGGGCGGCGGCAGGGCTGGACGTAGGCGGCGTTCCACGGCTCAGGCCCGATCGAGCGCAGGAAGGTGGCCGGGTGGAAGGTGCCGGCGCCGACCTCCAGGTCGAGCGGCTGCACCAGCACGCAGCCCTGGTCCGCCCAGTAGGCGTTGAGCCGCTGGATGAGCTGCTGGAAGGTCGGTCCGGGCATCGGATCGGCGTCGGGCGAAGGGCCGGCCAGTATAGCGGCCGCCGGCGGCGGCCCCGGCGACGCGGCGCGCGCGGGCTGGGATAATCGCGGCCATGCCGAAGCCCGCCACCGTTCCCGCGACCGCGCCGTTCCTCATCGTCGAGACCGGCCAGCCGGTCGCCTCGATGCGCCGCCACGGCGGCTTCCCGCACTGGATCCGCAGCGCCGCCGGACTGCATCGCGGCGAGGTCGCGGCGCTGGACGTCGAATCCGGCGCGACGCTGCCGTCGCACGAGCGCCTCGCCGGCGTGATCGTCACCGGCTCCGGGGCGATGGTCACCGAGCGCCGCGACTGGAGCGAGCGCAGCGCCGCCTGGCTGCGCGACGCCGTGCATGCCGGGGTGCCGGTGTTCGGCATCTGCTACGGGCACCAGCTGCTGGCGCACGCGCTCGGCGGCGAGGTCGGCGACAACCCCAACGGGCGCGAGATGGGCACGGTGGCGATCGACCTGCTGCCGGAGGCCGGCGCCGACCCGCTGTTCGCCGGCCTGCCGGCGAGCTTCGCCGCCCAGGCCACCCACCTGCAGAGCGTGCTGCGCGCGCCGGACGGCGCCACCGTGCTGGCGCGCTCGGTGCACGACGCCTGCCACGCCTTCCGCTGGGGCGAGTCGGCGTGGGGCGTGCAGTTCCATCCCGAGTTCGGCACCGTGCACATGCGCGGCTACGTGCGGGCGCGCGCCGACGCGCTGCAGCGCGAAGGGCGCTGCCCGGAGCGGCTCGCACAGGAAGTGGCCGCTGCGCCGCACGCGCGGCGGGTGCTGCGGCGCTTCGTGCGCCACGCGCGCGGGCGCTGAGCGCATCGCGGCGACCTCGCCGCGGATCACTGTGGGAGCGGCTTGTGGGAGCGATGGAAGTCGCGACGGGGGCCGGCGCGGAAAAGCGTCGCGACTTCCGTCGCTCCCACAGGGATCACTCCCGCCGGAGCGGTGTCGCGTACGATGTCGGTCCAGGTTCCCCTCCCCACGCAAGAGACACGGCAGATGCACACCCACGCGCACGGCCCGGCCGCCGGCTGGTCCTGGCTGATGCAGGCGGTCAACCTCGGGCGCCGCAATCCCAGGGCGGTATTCGGCGCGGTGGCGCTGCTGGCGCTGGTGGCGCTGCTGCCCAGCCTGGCGCAGGCCGCGCTGCAGCCGATGCTCGGCGCCGACCCGACCGCGGCCATGGCGGTGATCGCCGCCTGCACGCTGGTGATGGTGGTGGTCTACCCGCTGCTGATCGGCGGCGTGCTGCGCGTGATCGACGACGCCGAGAACGGCCGCCCCACCCGCGCCACCGCGGTGTTCGACGCCTTCCGCGCCGGCAACGGGCGCGGCCGCCTGGTCGGGTTCGGGGTGGTGATGTTCGTCGCCTACCTGGCGGTGTTCGTGGCGGTGGTGTGGGCGTTCGGGCAGGACTTCTTCGGCTGGTACATGGAGCTGATCACCGCCAGCGGCCAGGAGGACCAGGCCGCGGTGGCGAAGCTGATGCAGGAGGTCCCGGAAGGCTTCGGCACGATGATGGGGCTGGGCACGCTGGCGGGGCTGTTCTTCGGCGGCGTCTACGCGATCGGCTTCGGCCAGGTGGCGCTGCACGGGCGCGGCGTCGGCGGTGCGCTCGCCGACGGCGTCGCCGGCACGCTGAAGAACGTGCTGCCGATCCTGCTGCTGGCGGTGGTGGCGTTCTGCGCCTTCCTCGCGCTCGCGCTGGTGGTGGCGCTGGTGGGCGGGCTGCTGATGCTGGTCGGCGGGCTGGTGCACCCGCTGCTGGCCGCCGTGCTGGTCGCGCCGGTCTACCTGGGCATGCTGCTGGTGATGTACGTGGTGATGTTCGGGGTGATGTACTTCATGTGGCGCGACGTCTGCGGCGAAGTGCCGCTACCGCCGCCGGGCCACATCGCGCTCTGATCCCCGGTTCAGGCCGCCCGGATCCTCCCCTGCAGGAGCGACGGAAGTCGCGACCGTGGGCCTGCCCGGTCGCGACTTCCGGCGCTCCTGCAA
>JAYRKR010000022.1:0-2291 GCA_041905645.1 Luteimonas sp. | reverse complement strand
GTCGGCGGCCCGGGGGGGCCGCCCGGTCGGCTACTCCCGCCGCTCCTGCAAGGTGGCCGAAGCCACGCTCGCAGGGACCGTTTCAGATTCCCAGCGCCGCGTCGATGGCCGATTGCAGCATGCCGCGCGTCGCGCCCGCCAAGGCGATCGTCGCCCACAGCAGCGCCAGCGCCAGCAGCCACAGCCAGGCGCGCGCCCACATCGGCGGCGCCGTGTCGCCGGCGTCCTGCACCACCCGGGTGCCGGCGACGAAGTCGTGCAGCGCGCGCCGTTCCGGCGGCACCAGCGCCAGCGCGTGGCCGAGGTTGAGGGTGAGCCAGGACAGCGCGCCGGCGAGATGGCGCAGCAGCGCGCGCGCCGGGCCGATGCGCCCGCCCGCCGCGTCGACCACGCGCAGGCCCAGCGCGCGCTGGCCGGGCGTCGCCTGCCGCGGCGAGGCCTCGAACCAGGCGTGGTAGGCCGCGCCGAGCAGGGCGAAGGCGAGCAGCGGCGGCCAGGCCAGCGTCCACAGCGCGTGCTGCAGGGCGCCCATGGCCGCGCGCAGGCCGGGATCGGCCAGCCACTGCGCCGCCAGCGCGGCCGGGTCGGTGCTGGCCTGCACCGCATCGGCGAGGCTGCGGCCGGCGGCTTCCAGCAGCGCGCGGTAGTCGTGCGCCGCCGCCGCCGCGCCATCGCGCAGGTGCGGCCAGCCGAGCAGCGCCACCGGCAGCGCCAGCAGCGCCGCATCCAGCGACCACGCCGCGCCGCGCCGCCAGAACCCGGCCGCGACCGGCATGTCAGTCGCGTCGCGCGTCGCCCGCGGCATCCGCCGCGCCGGGCCTGGGCGCCACCGCGCGCGCGGCCAGGATCCCGGCCTCGTAGAGCAGGATCATCGGCACCGCCAGCAGCAGCTGCGAGACCACGTCGGGCGGGGTGATCACCGCGGCGATGATGAAGATGCCCACGATCGCGTAGCCGCGCCATTCCTTGAGCTGCGCCGGCGTCACCCAGCCCAGCAGCACCAGGATCACCAGCGCCACCGGCAGCTCGAAGCTGGCGCCGAAGGCGAGGAAGATCACCAGCACGAACTCCAGGTAGGCGTTGATGTCCGGCGTGATCGCGACGATGTCCGGCTTGAAGCGCAGCAGGAAGTTGAACACCATCGGCAGCACGAGGAAGTACGCGAACGCGCAGCCGGCGTAGAACAGCGCCACCGCCGAGGCCAGCAGCGGCACCGCCAGGCGCTTCT
Organism: Luteimonas sp.; assembly: GCA_041905645.1. Classification (GTDB taxonomy): domain Bacteria; phylum Pseudomonadota; class Gammaproteobacteria; order Xanthomonadales; family Xanthomonadaceae; genus Luteimonas. The sequence goes on along the minus strand of JAYRKR010000022.1, from coordinate 1,063 downwards.
CGCGCCGGTACAGCCCGGGCGCGATGAACGCCCAGGCCTGGTAGAGCAGCCACGGCGCGGCCGCGAACAGCGCCACGAAGAAGGTCAGCTTCACCGGCGCGAAGAACGCCCCGGCGGGGTTCATCGCGATCATCTGCTGCCCGGCCGGCAGCCGCGAGACCAGCGGCGCGGCCAGCCACGTGTACAGCGTGCTGGTGAACGGCAGCAGCGCGGCCACCACCACCACCAGGCCGACCAGGGCGCGCAGCAGCCGCGAGCGCAGCTCGACGAGATGGCCGAGCAGGCTGTCCTGGCTGTCGTCAGGCGCGTCGGGCGTGGTCGTCATCGAGGGCCTGCCCGGTGGCGTCGTCGGTTTCCGGTTCCGGCTCGTAGCCGGGCGCGTCGCGGCGGTCGGTCGGCGTCACCGCGGCCGGCGCCCGCGCGGCCGCGGTCTCGCGCGCCTGCTCGCGCATGGCGTCGAACTCGCGCCGCGCCTGGGTGTCGGCCTCGCGGATCGAGGCGTCGATGTCGCGCAGCGCGCCCTGCGCATCGTCCAGGCTGCGCTTGATCTCCTCGGCCGCCAGCTCGCGCTCGAGCTCGCTCTTGACCGAGTACCACTGCGCGCGCGCGCGCCGCACCCACAGCCCGGCGAAGCGCGCCGCCTTCGGCAGCCGCTCCGGGCCGAGCACCAGCAGCGCCACCACGGCGATGACGAGGAGTTCGGAAAACCCGATGTCGAACATGGCCGACCGCCGCGCGCCGCGGCGTCAGCGCGGGACGTTTTCGTCGTTGCGCTGCTCGGACTTGCTCTCGTCCTGGCGCGACTGGTCGCCGATCTGCGCGGCCGGCTTGTCGTCGTCGCGCATGCCCTTCTTGAATTCCTTGACCGCGTTGCCGAGGTCCTTGGCCCCGCTGGTCAGGCGCTTGGTGCCGAAGATCAACAGCACGACCGCGAGCACGATCAGCCAGTGCCAGATGCTCAGACCGCCCATGGCTTGTCTCGCATGTACGTTGGAGGAACGCGAAGGATAGCGCAGCGTCCCTGTACCCGTGCCAGCGTTGCCGTGTTCAGGGGGTCGTCGGC
>JAYRKR010000021.1:30295-43436 GCA_041905645.1 Luteimonas sp. | reverse complement strand
AAAACACCCCGGGGCGCCCCCCCGCCCCCCCGCCGTCTGGGCGGGGGGGGGGCGCCTCCCCCCGCGAGCTTCACCGGGCGGGAGGGCCGGAAGCGCCCCGCCTCACCACCGCCGCTTGAGCAGGTCGCGCCCCAGCACCCAGACCACGACGAGGTTGATCGCCACCACCGCGAGGGAGATCCAGCCGGGGCGCGTCGCCAGCGCGTAGACGTCGAACGGCAGGTAGGCCGCCGCGGTCACGCAGCCCAGCCAGGAGGCCCAGGACTTCGCCCGCCACAGGCCCCACGCCTCGGCCAGGTGCAGCGCGCCGTAGAAGAACACCGCGCCGGCGGCGAAGTGCACCGAGCCGGGGCTGATCGCGCCGGCGAGCCAGGCCATCGCGCCGTGGTCCGGATCGAGCTGGAAGCGCGCGATCAGCAGGTGCACGAAGCGCCGCAGCGGCGCCGGCCCGAGCAGTTCCAGCCCGCTGGCCGCGAGCACCGCGAGCAGTCCCTTGGCCGCCTCGACGATCGCGATGAGGTGCAGCCCCGGATGCGCATGCGGATCCGGGTTGTAGTGCGGGTGGCTCGGGTCTTGGTGCGGAAGCATCAGGCGCGCAGGCTAGCGTGGATGCGCGCCCGGGTCGACATCAGGCCGCGCGGGAGGCGCGCTTGCGATCGACCTCGGTGCGCTGCTTCTTGCGCAGTCGGATCTGCTTCGGGGTGACCTCGACCAGCTCGTCGTCGTCGATGAACTCCAGCGCCTGCTCTAGCGAGAACTTCACCGGCGGGATCAGGCCTTCGTCGTCGTCCTTGCCGGCGGCGCGGAAGTTGGTCAGCTGCTTGCCGCGCAGCGCGTTGACGGTCAGGTCGTTGTCCTTGCTGTGGATGCCGACGATCTGGCCCTCGTAGATCTCCTCGCCCGGCTCGATGAACAGGCGGCCGCGCTCCTGCATCGCCATCTGCGCGTAGGCGGGCGACGAGCCGGTGCCGTTGGAGATCAGCACGCCGTTCTGGCGCTGGCCGATCGCGCCCTCGGCCTTCGGTCCGTAGTGGTCGAAGACGTGGAACAGCAGGCCGGTGCCGGCGGTGAGGGTGCGGAACTCGGTCTGGAAGCCGATCAGCCCGCGCGCGGGGATGACGTAGTCCAGGCGCACGCGGCCCTTGCCGTCGGGCTCCATGTTCTGCAGCAGCGCCTTGCGCTCGCCCAGCCGGCCCATCACGCCGCCCTGGTACTGCTCCTCCATGTCGACCACCAGCGACTCGTACGGCTCCTGCAGCACGCCGTCGATCTCCCTGATGATCACTTCCGGGCGCGAGACGGCCAGCTCGTAGCCCTCGCGGCGCATGTTCTCGATCAGGATCGACAGGTGCAGCTCGCCGCGGCCCGAGACCTTGAACTTGTCGGCGTCGGCGGTGTCCTCGACCTTGAGCGCGACGTTGTGCGCGGTCTCGCGGGTCAGGCGGTCGCGCAGCTGGCGCGAGGTGAGGAACTTGCCGCCGCTGCGGTCCTTGACCCCGGCGAAGGGCGAGTCGTTGACCTGGAAGGTCATCGAGATGGTCGGTTCGTCGACGGTCAGCACCGGCAGCTGCTCGACCGCGGCGGGGTCGCACAGGGTGTCGGAGATCCCCAGGCCCTCGATGCCGCTGAAGGCGATGATGTCGCCGGCGCTGGCCTCGGGCACCTCGACGCGCTCCAGGCCCATGAAGCCGAGCACCTGCAGCACCTTGGCGTTGCGGCGGCTGCCGTCGGCGGCGACCACCGTCACCTGCTGGTTGGTGCGCACCTTGCCGCGCTGGATGCGGCCGACGCCGATGACGCCGACGTAATTGTTGTGGTCCAGCGAGGTCACGCGCATCTGGAACGGGCCATCGGGATCGACCGGCGGCGGCGAGACGTGCCGGCAGATGGCCTCGAAGAGCGGCGTCATGTCGCCGTCGCGCACGCTCTCGTCCATGCCGGCGAAGCCCTGCAGGCCGGAGGCGTAGACGGTGGTGAAGTCCAGCTGCTCGTCGCTGGCGCCGAGGCGGTCGAACAGGTCGAAGGTCTGGTCCAGCACCCAGCTCGGGCGCGCGCCGGGGCGGTCGACCTTGTTGATCACCACGATCGGCTTGAAGCCCATCGCGAAGGCCTTCTGGGTCACGAACCGCGTCTGCGGCATCGGCCCGTCCATCGCGTCGACCAGCACCAGCACCGAGTCGACCATCGACAGCACGCGCTCGACCTCGCCGCCGAAGTCGGCGTGCCCGGGCGTGTCGACGATGTTGATCCGCCACACCTGGCCGTCCTTGTCGGTCCAGCGGATCGCGGTGTTCTTCGAGAGGATGGTGATGCCGCGTTCCTTCTCGAGGTCGTTGCTGTCCATCACGCGCTCAGGGACCGCGGCGCGCTCGTCCAGGGTGCCGGACTGCTTGAGCAGCTGGTCGACGAGGGTGGTCTTGCCGTGGTCGACGTGGGCGACGATGGCGATGTTGCGGAGACGTTCGATGGACATGACGAGGGGCGCCTGGGGGCCGGGTGGGGCGGGCGCGGCTGGGAAGTGGACGGAGCCGCGTAGTATACCGTGCTGCAGTGCCGCAACGGGCCCGGCCCGGCCGATTGAATCGGGGCCTTCAGCCCGCATATCGGGCCGCGGACCCGTCCCGAACCCATCCCCGAGGAATCCCATGTCCCTGAACGCCGTCTTCGACACCGACCGTGGCCAGATCAAGGTCGAGCTCTACCCCGACAAGGCCCCGCTGACGGTGGCCAACTTCGTCAACCTGGCCCGGCGCGGCTTCTACGACGGCCTGGGCTTCCACCGGGTGATCCCGGACTTCATGATCCAGGGCGGCTGCCCCGAGGGCTCCGGCCGCGGCGGCCCGGGCTACCGCTTCGAGGACGAGACCGCCAACGGCGTGAAGCACGAGCGCGGGGTGCTGTCGATGGCCAACGCCGGTCCCAACACCAACGGCAGCCAGTTCTTCATTACCCACATCAAGACCGACTGGCTGGACGGCAAGCACACCGTGTTCGGCAAGGTGCTCGAGGGCCTGGAGGTCGTCGACGCGGTCAAGCAGGGCGACACGATCAAGTCGGTGAGGATCGAGGGCGACGCCGACGCCGCCCTGGCCGCGAAGGCCGACCGCGTCGCGGAGTGGAACAAGATCCTGGCCGCCTGACGGCCTTCGCGTCCGGCCGCGCGCCCGCCGGCCGGACGCCGCGTTGCCGCCCGCGCTCCGGCCGGCGCCGGCGGCGGGCGTGCTAAAATTGCGCATTGCACAACGCGCCGCGTTGGCAGTGTCCGCTCCCCAATCCCTCGAGGTTCAAGCGATGCCCCAGCTCGCCAAGCGCATGGGCCGTGCCAAGCCCAGTGCGATCATGGTGGTGGCCGAACAGGCCAAGCAGCTCAAGGCCGAAGGCCGCGACATCATCAGCTTCTCGATCGGCGTCCCCAACTTCCTGCCCGGGGCGCACGTCTACGACGCCGCGCGCAAGGCGCTCGAGCACGATTCCGGCCAGTACGGCAGCAACCGCGGCGCCAGCGAGCTGCTCGACGCCTTCCTCAAGCACATCGGCGAGATCGGCCTGGACGGCTACACCCGCGCCAACTGCGCGACCGGCATCGGCGCCAAGCACATCCTCTACAACCTGGGCGAGGCGCTGCTCGACCCGGGCGACGGCTTCGCCTTCGCCACCCCGTACTGGACCAGCTACCTCGACATCGGCGAGATCCTCGAGGCCGACATCCAGCTGCTGCCGTGCCCGCCGGAGCAGAACTACAAGCTCACGCCCGCCCAGCTCGACGCGGCGCTGGCGCGCAGGCCCAAGGTGTTCCTGTTCAACAACCCGTCCAACCCGACCGGCATGGTCTACACGAAGGACGAGGTCGCCGCGCTCGCCGACGTGATCGCGAAGCACCCGGACACCTGGGTGATCACCGACGACATCTACAACCGGATGGTGTTCGACGGCGTGGGCTACCACAACTTCGTGCACGCGCGCCCCGAGCTGCGCGACCGGGTGATCTTCGTCGACTCGCTGTCCAAGACCTACGGCATGCCGGGCTGGCGCGCCGGCTTCATGGCCGGGCCCGAGGCCGTGGCGACCGCGGTCGCCACCATGAACTCCAACCACATCACCAACCTGCCCGAGATCGTCACCGCCGCCGCGGTCGCCGCGCTCGAGGGGCCGCAGGACATCCCGGCCGCGCGCCGCGCCGAGTTCCAGGCCAAGCGCGACCAGGTGGTGGCCGCGCTCAACGCCATCCCCGGCGTGGTCTGCCCGGTGCCGCAGGGCGCGTTCTACGCCTTCCCGGACATCAGCGTCGCGTTCGGCAAGTCGCACCGCGGCAAGGCGATCGCCAACGACGTCGATTTCTGCAAGGCGCTGCTCGAGGCCAAGGGCGTGGCCTGCGTGCCCGGCTCGGCCTTCGGCGAGCCGCGCGGGCTGCGCATCAGCTACACCTGCCCCACGCCGCAGCTGGCGCCGGGATTGCAGCGCATCCAGGAGTTCTTCTCGGAACTGCAGTGATTGGTGATTGGTGATTCGTGATTCGCAAAAAGCGAATCCGGATCACCGTCGTCCACTGCCGTTTCCAATCACGAATCACCAATCACGAATCACGGAGTTTCACCATGAAACAACCCGTCCGCGTCGCCGTCACCGGTGCAGCCGGCCAGATCGGCTATTCGCTGCTCTTCCGCATCGCCTCGGGCGAGATGCTCGGCAAGGACCAGCCGGTCATCCTGCAGCTGCTCGAGCTGCCGATGGACAAGGCCCAGGCCGCGCTCAAGGGCGTGATGATGGAACTGGACGACTGCGCCTTCCCGCTGCTGGCGGGGATGGTCGGCACCGACGATCCCGAGGTCGCGTTCAAGGACGCCGACATCGCCCTGCTGGTCGGCGCGCGCCCGCGCGGCCCGGGCATGGAGCGCAAGGACCTGCTGCTGGAGAACGCCAAGATCTTCACCGCCCAGGGCGCCGCGCTCAACAAGGTCGCCAAGCGCGACGTCAAGGTGCTGGTGGTGGGCAACCCCGCCAACACCAATGCCTACATCGCGATGAAGTCGGCGCCCGACCTGCCGGCGAAGAACTTCACCGCGATGCTGCGCCTGGACCACAACCGCGCGCTGAGCCAGCTCGCCGCCAAGGCCGGCGTGGCCGTGGGCCAGATCGAGAAGCTGGTCGTGTGGGGCAACCACAGCCCGACCATGTACCCCGACTACCGTTTCGCCACCGCCGCCGGCAAGTCGCTGAAGGACGCGATCGACGACGCGGCCTGGAACGCCGACACCTTCATCCCCACCGTCGGCAAGCGCGGCGCCGCGATCATCGAGGCGCGCGGGCTGTCGTCGGCCGCCTCGGCGGCCAACGCCGCCATCGACCACGTCCACGACTGGGTGCTGGGCAGCAACGGCAAGTGGGTGACGATGGGCGTGCCGTCGGACGGCAGCTACGGCATCCCGGAGGGCATCATCTACGGCGTGCCGGTGACCACCGCCAACGGCGAGTACACCCGCGTCGCCGACCTGCCGGTCGACGAGTTCAGCCGCGCCGCCATGGACAAGACCCTGGCCGAGCTCGAGGAAGAGCGCGCCGGCGTGGCGCACCTGCTGTAGATCGCCGATCCCGGCGTTCCCGCGAAGAGCCGGCCCGAGAGCCGGCTCTTTCTTTTCCTGCCGGCGCGCGGCCTGGTTGGGGGGCAGGGTGATGCCTGTCCTGGCGGGCGTCGTCGCGACGCTTTGCCACGAAGGTGGCCGGGCCGATGCGATTCCGGCGTTGCAGCGGGGAAAGGGTGGGCCACGCGTGGCGCCGTGCGTATCGGCCGAGGCACCGGCCGGCGCCGAAGTCGCGATATCGCGGGGAAACCGCCGCGAGCCAGCCGATGCGCGCAGCGAAGCGCTTGCATGGGCCAGGGCAGGTGACGGCAATGGCACGATCCAGGCTGATCCGCGAACTGCGTCGCCGCCACGTGTTCCGCGTGGCGATCGCCTACGGCGTGGTCGGCTGGGTGCTGATCGAGGTCGGTTCGACCATCATCCCGGCGCTGCACCTGCCCGACAGCCTGACCACCGCGGTCGTGGTGCTGGTGCTGCTGGGCTTCCCGGTCGCGGTGGTGCTGGCCTGGGCATACGAACTGATGCCCGATGGCGTGCGCCGCACCGAGCCGGCGCATTCACCCGATGCCCGCCCGCCCGAACAGCATCGCCAGGTCGGCCGCCGGTTGGACTTCGTCATCATCGCGGTGCTGCTGGTGGCCGTCGTGGTGCTGGCGTGGCGGCAGTTCGGCCAGCATCCCGGTGGACGGCCCGCAACGCCGGTCATCGCCGCGAAACCGGCCGAGCCAATCCAGGCCGATCCGCCGGCCGCGCCGGCGCGCTCGATCGCCGTGCTGCCGTTCGAGAATCTCTCCGCCGACAAGGAGAACGAATACTTCGTCGCCGGCATGCAGGGCCTGATCCTGACCAAGCTGGCCGACATCGGCGACCTGAAGGTGATCTCCCGCGCCTCGACCGTGCATTACGGCAGCCACCCGCAGGACCTGGAGGCGATCGGCAGGCAGCTGGGCGTGGCGACGCTGCTGGAAGGCAGCGTGCAGAAGTCCGGCGACGAGGTGCTGGTCAACGTGCAGCTGGTCGACGTGGGAACGAGCGCGCACGTCTGGGCCGAGAGCTACCAGCGCACGCTGGACGACGTGTTCGGAGTCGAGGGGGAAGTGGCGGGAAAGGTCGCCGCCGCACTGGACGCCAGGCTGTCGCCGGAAGCCGCGACCCAGCTTGCCACCGCGCTGAGCCACGACACCGCCGCGAACGACCTGTTCCTGCGCGCCGAATACGCCGCCAACCGCGGCGATATCGACTACGACGCGTCGCAATGGAAGCGGGCGATCCCGCTGTACCGGCAGGCGCTGGCCAGGGCGCCGGAGTTCGCGCTGGCGCTGGCGCGGCTGTCGTCCGTGGAAAGCAGGCTGGCGTGGTTCGGCGGCGGCGGCGAGGAGGTGGCGCGACTCATCGCCGACGCGCGCATGCAGGCCGATCAGGCGCTGGAGCTCGCGCCCGGCCTGCCCGAGGCGCACGTCGCGCTCGGCTACAGCAGCTACTACGGCAGGGGCGACTACGCCGCGGCGCTCGACGCCTTCGCGGCGGCGCTGGCGCTGCGGCCCAACGACGTCGGCGCGCTGGCCGCGCAGGGCCTGGTCCTGCGCCGCCAGGGCAGTTTCGATGGGGCGATCGCATCCCTGCAGCAGGCGCAGTCGCGCGATCCGCGCAACACCAGCCTGGCGTTCGAACTCGGCGCGACCTCGATGATGGCCAGCCGCTGGCCGGAAGCCGAGGCCGCGCTGCGCCGCGCGCTCGCGCTGGATCCCGCGAACGTGACGGCGAAGCTGTACCTGTCCCAGACCCTGCTGCAGGCCCATGGCGATATCCCGGCGGCACTGGCGGTGGCCGCGGGCGACGATCCGCCGCTGCGCCTGCAGCGGGTAGGCCTGTTGACCTGCCAGCGCCGGTATCGCGAGGCGCTGGCGCTGCTGGACGGCATCCCCGACACGCCGGACAACTTCGACTTCAGCACGCGACCCAAGGCGCTGTGGCAGGCCGATCTGTCCCGCTTGCTGGGCGAGCGGGAAAAGGCGCGCGCTCTGTACGGGCAGGCCCTGTTGCAGGCGCGCGCGCGGATGCCCGCCGCCGGTGACGTCGCGATCAGGAAAGCCGTCGTCTGGAACTTCGTCGCCGACGCCGAACTCGGCCTCGGCCAGACCGATCGCGCCGAAGCCGCACTGGCCCGGTCGCGGGCGCTGGTCGACGAGGCGCGCGACCAGGTGAACGGGCCGGCGCAAATGGAGTTGCACGCCGCCTTCCACGGCAAGGCCGGTCACGCCGGTCTCGCGGTGCCGCTGCTGGAGCGCGCGCTCGCCATGCCCGGCATCGGCAATGCCTATTCGCCTGCCATGCTGTGGCTGGACCCGGTGTGGGACCCGATCCGCGACAGCCGCGAGTTCCAGGCCTTGCTCGCGAGATACGCCAGGAACAGGCCCGCCGGAGTTCCCGCTGCGCCTGCGGCGACCGGCGACGGCTGAGACGAACGTCGTAACGCCGCCTTGCACGCGCGGGACTAGCCTTCGGGAACCGCACCGGAGGCAGCCGCATGGGCTACGAAGCGTTCTACCGCCGCTCGATCGAGGAGCCCGAGGCGTTCTGGGCCGAGCAGGCGCGGGCCATCGACTGGCGCGTGCCGCCGCAGCGGATCCTGGACTATTCCAACCCGCCGTTCCGCAAATGGTTCGCGGGCGGGGAGACCAACCTGTGCCACAACGCGGTAGACCGGCACCTCGAGGCGCGCGGCGACCAGCTGGCGCTGGTGGCGATCTCGACCGAGACCGGCCAGGCCCGCGAGATCACCTATCGCGAACTGCATGCGGAGGTGAACGTCTTCGCCGCGGTCCTGAAGTCGCTCGACGTCGGCCGCGGCGACCGCGTGGTGATCTACATGCCCAACATGGCCGAGGCGGTGTACGCGATGCTGGCCTGCGCCCGCATCGGCGCGATCCACTCGGTGGTGTTCGGCGGGTTCGCCGCGCACAACCTGGCGCTGCGCATCGACGACGCCCGGCCCAAGCTGCTCGTCTGCGCCGACGCCGGCAGCCGCGGCGGCAAGGTGATCCCGTACAAGCCGCTGGTGGACGCGGCCTGCGCCGAAGCGGCCTCGCCGCCGCCGCGGGTGCTGATCGTCGACCGCGGGCTGGACCCCGGCTTCGCCAGGACCGAGGGCCGCGACGTCGACTATGCGCAGCTGAGCGCGCAGCACGCGGGCGCGCAGGTGCCGGTCGAATGGCTCGAGTCCAACGAGCCCAGCTACCTGCTCTACACCTCGGGCACCACCGGCAGGCCGAAGGGCGTGCAGCGCGACGTGGGCGGCTACGCGGTGGCGCTGGCGATGTCGATGTGGGCGATCTACGACGTGCGCGCGGGCGATGCGATGTTCTCGACCTCGGACGTGGGCTGGGCGGTCGGGCACTCCTACAACGTCTACGGCCCGCTGATCGCAGGCGCCACCTCGATCCTCTACGAAGGCCTGCCGACCGCGCCCGACGCGGGCGTGTGGTGGCGCATCTGCGAGCGCTACGGCGTGCGCAGCATGTTCTCCTCGCCGACCGCGATCCGCGTGCTCAAGAAGCAGGACCCGTCATGGCTGGGGAAATACGACCTGTCGAGGCTCCGCTGGCTGTTCCTAGCCGGCGAACCGCTCGACGAGCCCACCGCGCAGTGGATCACCGGGGGCATCGGCAAGACCATCATCGACAACTACTGGCAGACCGAGACCGGCTGGCCGGTGCTCTCGCTGATGCCTGGACTGGAGCTCAAGCCGGTCAAGCTCGGCTCGCCGGGCCTGCCCACGCCCGGCTACCGGCTGCGCGTGATCGACGAGGGCACCGGCGGGGACGTCGCGGCGGGCGAGAAGGGGGTGCTGGTGATCGAGCCGCCGCTGCCGCCTGGCTGCCTGAGCACGATCTGGCGCGACGACCAGCGCTTCCTCGCGAGCTATTTCGGCCATTTCAACGAGCTGCTGTACAGCTCGCTGGACTGGGCCATCCGCGACGCCGACGGTTATGCCTTCATCCTCGGGCGGACGGACGACGTCATCAACGTCTCCGGGCATCGCATCGGCACGCGCGAGATCGAGGAGTCGGTGTCGGGCTGCACGCAGGTCGCCGAAGCCGCGGTGGTCGGCGTGCGCGACGAGCTCAAGGGCCAGGTGCCGGTGGTCTTCGCCACGCTCAAGCAGGGCGAGGCGGGCGGCACGCCGGCCGAGGCCGCCGGCCGGATGCGCGAGCGCGTGGCCGAGCAGCTGGGCGCGGTGGCGCGGCCGGCGCGCGTGTACGTGGTGGGCGCGCTGCCGAAGACGCGCTCGGGCAAGCTGCTGCGGCGCTCGCTGCAGGCGCTGGCCGAGCAGCGCGATCCCGGCGACCCGTCGACGCTGGACGACCCGGGCGCGCTGGAGGAGGTCAGGCGCGCGCTGGCGCGCGGCGCCGACGCGGGAAACTGACGGAAGCCCGCGGCCGAGCGTCGCCGCGCGCCGTCCCGGCGCAGGCGCTGCGCTAAAATGCCGCGTCCACCAGGAGCCGCCATGTCCCCGCAACCCACCGCAGGCGCGCGCTTCCGCGCCGCGCTGACAGAAGAATCCCCGCTGCAGGTCATCGGCGCGATCACCGCCTATGCCGGCCTGATGGCGAAGCGCGTGGGCTACAAGGCGCTGTACCTGTCCGGCGGCGGCGTCGCCGCCAACTCGCTGGGCATGCCCGACCTGGGCATCAGCACGATGGAGGACGTGCTGATCGACGCGCGCCGCATCGTCGACGCCACCGGCATGCCGCTGCTGGTCGACATCGACACCGGCTGGGGCGGGGCGTTCAACATCGCCCGCACCATCCGCTCGTTCGAGCGCGTCGGCGTCGCGGCGGTGCACATGGAGGACCAGGTCGGGCAGAAGCGCTGCGGCCATCGCCCTGGCAAGGAAGTGGTGCCGAAGGAGGAAATGGTCGACCGGGTCAAGGCCGCGGTCGACGCGCGCGGCGACGAGGCCTTCGTGATCATGGCGCGCACCGACGCCGCCGCCGCCGAGGGCATCGACAGCGCCATCGAGCGCGCGGTGGCCTACGTCGAGGCCGGCGCGGACATGGTCTTCCCCGAGGCGATGAGGACGCTCGACGACTACCGCCGCTTCAAGGCCGCGGTGAAGGTGCCGGTCCTGGCCAACCTCACCGAGTTCGGCTCCACGCCGTTCTTCACCACCGGCGAGCTGCGCGACGCAGGCGTCGACATCGCGCTGTACTGCTGCGGCGCCTACCGGGCCATGAACAAGGCCGCATTGCACTTCTACGAGACGGTGCGCCGCGAGGGCACCCAGAAGGGCATCGTCGACACGCTGCAGACGCGCGAGGAGCTGTACGACTTCCTCGGCTACCACGCCTACGAGCGCAAGCTCGACGAGCTGTTCGCCAAGGAATAGGCGGCGTGGACGAACCGCACGCCGACGCATCGCCCGCGCGCCGCGACTGGAACGCGGCCGCGGCGGTGATCGCGGCGCTGATCGGCCTGCTCGCGCTGGCCGTGTCCGGCTACACCGCCTGGCTGCAGCGCCAGCAGGTGCGCGCCGAGGTCTGGCCTTACCTGCAGACCGGCATCTCGCCGAGCCAGCACCGGATGAACCTGTCCAACAAGGGCGTGGGCCCGGCCGAGGTGAGGCGGGTGAAGGTGTTCGTCGACGGCGAGGCGCGGCGCGACTGGCCGGAGGTGTTCGACGCCCTGGGGCTGCACGACCTGCGCAACACGCCGACGTCGACGATTGGCGGCGTGGTGATCTCGCCGGGCGAGACCATCCAGCAGGTCAACCTCGCCGAAGGCGCGTTCGCGCGCTTCTACCAGGCCTATCCGCGCATCCAGCTCGAGCTGTGCTACTGCTCGGCGCTGGACGAATGCTGGATCTACGACGAGCGCGAGCGGCGGGCGGAGGACCGTCGGCGCCAGGTGCCGGCCTGCCCGGCGGCGGACGCCGACGAGTTCGTCGACAACCGGCTCAATCCCGCCGCGGCCGTTCCCACCCCCGCCGCCGGCGCGGAACCTGCCGCGCCAGCTGGCCGCGAATAGTCGGCCGGCGGGTCTGGAAAGAGTGCATTGGCCCGTGCCTGTCCCCCTGGCCAAACCCCACCGGCGCGTTCGTGCGCGGTGCACGGCGTCGTCGCCTGCCCGCGTGCCCGCGACGCCGTCCCTGGCGTCGCAGCCTTCATTCCCGCCAACGCGGGCGCCGTCGCGAAGCGGACAGCCCGCCGGGCATAGGCCGTAAAATGGGCGGATTCCGCACACAGACGACCGGAGCATGCCGATGAGCGACACCCCGTCCACCCTCCCGAAGCCGAAGAAGTCGGTGGCCCTGTCCGGCACCGCCGCCGGCAACACCGCGCTGTGCACGGTGGGTCGCAGCGGCAACGACCTGCACTACCGCGGCTACGACATCCACGACCTGGCGACGAAGTCGACCTTCGAGGAGGTGGCGCACCTGCTGGTGCACGGCACGCTGCCCACCGTTTCTCAGCTCGAGGCCTACAAGGCCAAGCTGGCGCGCCTGCGCGGCCTGCCGGCGATCGTGCAGGAGGCGCTGGAACTGGTGCCCGCCAACGCCCACCCGATGGACGTGATGCGTACCGGCTGCTCGGTGCTGGGCACGGTGCTGCCCGAGCGCGAGGGCCATCCCGTGGCCGAGGCGCGCGACATCGCCGACCGGCTGATGGCCAGCTTCGGGTCGATGCTGCTGTACTGGTGGCACTTCACCCGCAACGGCCGCCGCATCGACGTGGAGACCGACGACGATTCGATCGCCGCGCACTTCCTGCACCTGCTGCACGGCCATCCGCCCAGCGAGCTCCACGCCGAGGCGATGGACAAGTCGCTGGTCCTCTACGCCGAGCACGAGTTCAACGCGTCGACCTTCACCGCGCGGGTGATCGCCGGCACCGGCTCGGACATGCATTCGTGCATCACCGGCGCGATCGGCGCGCTGCGCGGGCCCAAGCACGGCGGCGCCAACGAGGTGGCGATGGACATCATCTCGCGCTACGCGTCGGCCGACGAGGCCGAGGCCGACATCCGCGCCCGCGTGGAGCGCAAGGAGATCGTGATCGGCTTCGGCCACCCGGTCTACACCATCGGCGACCCGCGCAACCCGATCATCAAGGAGATCTCGCGCCGGCTGTGCAAGGACGGCGGCAACGAGACGCTGTTCGACGTCTCCGAGCGGATCGAGAACGTCATGATGGACACCAAGAAGATGTTCCCGAACCTCGACTGGTACAGCGCCTCGAGCTACCACATGATGGGCGTGCCGACGCCGATGTTCACGCCGCTGTTCGTGATCGCGCGCACCTCGGGCTGGAGCGCGCACGTGATCGAGCAGCGCGAGGACGGCAAGATCATCCGCCCGAGCGCCAACTACACCGGCCCCGAGGACCGCGCGTACGTGCCGATCGAGAAGCGCTGAGGATTTTTCGGTGGGAATGAAGGAAGCCGCGCGGAAGCGCGGCTTTTTTTTTGCTCTTCTCCGAATCGAGGGAAAGCGAGTCGTGGGGGTTTTTTTAATACAAAACGGCGTCGGTGGGCTAACCGCCGGCAGTAGAAGGCCCCGGGCC
>JAYRKR010000021.1:0-30285 GCA_041905645.1 Luteimonas sp. | reverse complement strand
CTCTTCCGTCGGCAGGGCATCCTGCCCTGACGACGGCGCCGGCCATCCATGGCCGGCTCGACGCGATCCCTGGCCGCCGACTTCCTCCCGGCCTCACGTCCCTTCGATCGCAGAACAGCATCGCTCCTTCAAACGACACGAAGCCCGGCTGGTGCAACCCCTCTCCTGCGAAGCGGGAGAGGGAGGCGTGCAGCGCCGGGTGAGGGCCCCGCTCTTCGCGGCGCAACCTGCCCCTTGACCCGAACCGCCGCCACGCCCGTTTCGAGGTTGCGGATGCAGCGCGCCGCACCCGGGGCATCCCATTCGGCATCATCCTGCCGCCGTGTTTTCCCTCGATCGGTACGGCGAGGCGGGGCGCCGCGTCAGGACAGGCCTTCGTCCGCCAGCACCTTGCGCACCGCCGGATCGGCCTCCATGCGCCCGACGAAGCGGGCGAGGTTGTCGAGCCCCGAGAGGTCGACGTCCTGCGCCTTCGCCCAGCGCATCACCACGTACAGGTAGGGATCGGCGATCGAGCGGCTGCCGGTGAGCCAGTCCTTGCCGGCCAGCTGCGCATCGGCGCGTTCGAACAGGCCGCGCAGCGACTTGCGCGCCGCGTCCTTGCTCTTCCCGACGGCCGTCGCGTCCTGGAGGTAGGCGGTCGCGCCGAACAGCGGCTTGAACGCCGGATGCACGTCGGAGTTGACGAAGGCGAGCCAGCGATTCACTTCGGCGCGGCCGCGCGGGCTGCCGTCGCCGCCGAGCCCGCTTTCCGGGAAGATGTCGGCGAGGTAGTTGAGGATGGCCGCGTTCTGCGTCAGCACCCAGCCGTCTTCCTCCAGCACCGGCACCGCGCCGGCGGGATTGAGGGCGCGAAAGGCGGCGGATGCACGGTCCTCGCGCGAATGACGGACGGCCTCGTAGGGCCGGCCGATCCATTCGAGCACGATGTGGTCGGCGAGCGAACAGGCGCCGGGCGAGTAGTGGAGTTTCATGTACGGCTCCGGAAAAGGGAGCCGCGATAGTGCGGTGGCAGGCGTATCCGCTCAACCGCCGCAGGGGAAACGGAATGTTGCCCGAGGGGAACCTCAGCCGTGCTGCGGCTTGAGCTCCTGCACCTTGAGGAAGGTGTGGCCGCCGATGGTCGCCACCTGGTAGGCGTTGCGCCAGCTCGGGCTGGCGATGCCCTGCGCCATGAAGTGGCTGGCGCCGGGCACGATCTCCTTGCGCTGGCCCGGGGGAAGCGCCCAGTTGCGCTCGGATTCCAGCGCGACGGTCACGGCCTCCGACCAGGCCTCGACGTTGCCCAGCCGCGTGCCGGCCGGGACCAGCGACGGCGCGAACTGCTTGCGCGCGGTGACCACCTCGCACATCGAGTCGCCCCACAGGCCGCTGTCCTGGCGGCGCAGGGCGACCTCGGCCACGGCCTGCTGGCCACGGGCGGACTGGTCGCGGGCCTCCAGGTACACGGTGGTGCTGAGGCAGAGCGAATCGGCGGCTTGCGGCGGCAGGACGGAGGCCAACCACAGGATCCAGGCCAGTTTCATCGTTGGACTCCTTGCTGCGTTGCGCCCGCGGGCGGATCGGGCCGGGGAGGCTCGATCGATCCAACGGACCTGGCGTATTGGGGAGGGCAGCGGCTCTATGGCGCTTTGTGCCCGGGCGCCGAAAACCGCAGCAAGGCGGTCCGGGCCGGCCCTGCCGGAAACCACGCGGCAGGAAAAAAGTTGGCGCACGGTAGCGGCCGCTTTGCCAACGCAGCCTGAACAGGAAAACTTGAAATATTTGATTCGACTGGAGTTTTTATTCCAGCCGCGCTGGCCTCGCCCCGTAGGAGCGCCCCATGGGCGCGATCGGTTTCACCGCGAAGGCATCGCGCCCAAGGGGCGCGCCGATGGGATCATCGGTCGACGGATCGTCGGCCGGAAGCCGGAGAGGGCGCCGCTACAGCGCCGCGGCCACCCGCGTCGCCTGCGCGATCGCCCGCTTGGCGTCCAGCTCGGCCGCCACGTCCGCACCGCCGACCAGGCGCACCGCGATCCCCGCCGCCTGCAGCGGTGCCAGCAGGTCGCGCCGCGGCTCCTGCCCGGCGCAGACGACGACGTGGTCGACGGGCAGCACCCGCTGCGCGCCGTCGACGCCGATCCGAAGGCCGGCGTCGTCCATCCCCAGGTAGGCGACGCCGCCGAGCATCTGCACGCCCTTGGCCTTGAGGGTGGCGCGGTGGATCCAGCCGGTGGTCTTGCCCAGCCGGGCGCCGGGGCGGCCGGGCGTGCGCTGCAGCAGCCAGAGTTCGCGCGGCGAGGGTTCGGGGTGCGCCGGAACCAGTCCGCCGGGTGCCCGCGCGGTCGGGTCGACGCCCCATTCGGCCATCCAGCGCGCCGGGTCGAGGCTGGGCGAGGGGCCCGCGTGGGACAGGAACTCCGCGACGTCGAAGCCGATCCCGCCGGCGCCGACGATCGCCACCCGCCGGCCCGGCGCCACCCGTCCCTGCAGCACGTCCAGGTAGCCGACCACCTTCGGATGATCGTGGCCGGGGAAGTCGACCGCGCGCGGCACGACGCCGGTCGCGAGCACGACCTCGTCGAAGCCGGCCAGCAGCTCCGGCGCGGCGCGCGTCGACAGGCGCAGCGCGACGCCGGTTTCCCCGATGCGGTGGCGGAAATAGCGCAGCGTCTCGTGGAACTCCTCCTTGCCGGGGATGCGCTTGGCGAGGTTGAACTGGCCGCCGATCTCGTCCGCCGCGTCGAACAGGGTCACGCGGTGGCCGCGCTCCGCCGCGAGGGTCGCGCACGCCAGCCCGGCCGGGCCTGCGCCGACGACGGCGATGCGTCTGGGCGCCGTGGTCTTCGCGTGGACGAGCTCGGTCTCGTGGCAGGCGCGCGGATTGACCAGGCAGCTCGCGCGCCTGTTCTGGAACACGTGGTCCAGGCAGGCCTGATTGCAGGCGATGCAGGTGTTGATCGCCTGCGGCCGGCCTTCGCGCGCCTTCGCCACCCATCGCGCGTCGGCGAGCAGGGGCCTGGCCATCGACACCATGTCGGCGCCGCCGGAGGCGAGGATGCGCTCGGCGACGTCCGGCATGTTGATGCGGTTGGTCGCCACCAGCGGCAGCTTCACGTGCGGGCGCAGCCGCGCGGTGACGCCGGCGAAGGCCGCGCGCGGGACCGAGGTGGCGATGGTGGGGATGCGCGCCTCGTGCCAGCCGATGCCGGTGTTGATGAGGGTGGCGCCCGCGGCTTCCACCGCCTTCGCCTGCGCGACGATCGCGTCCAGGTCGTTGCCGCCGTCCACCAGGTCGAGCATCGACAGCCGGTAGACGAGGATGAAGTCCGGCCCGCAGGCCTCGCGCACGCGGCGCACGATCTCCACCGCGAAGCGCATGCGGTGCTCCGCGCTGCCGCCCCAGCGGTCCGTGCGCCGGTTGGTGCGCGCCACGGTGAACTGGTTCAGCAGGTAGCCCTCCGACCCCATGATCTCGACGCCGTCGTAGCCGCCGTCGCGCGCGAGCCTGGCCGCGGTGGCGAAGGCGTCGATCTGCCGCTCCACGCCGCGCGCCGACAGCGCGCGCGGCGTGAACGGGTTGATCGGCGCCTTGAGCCTGGACGCCGACACCGACAGCGGGTGGTAGGCGTAGCGCCCGGCGTGCAGCAGCTGCAGGCAGATCCGGGCGTCGTGCGCGTGCACGGCGGCGGTGACCTGGCGGTGCTTGCGTGCCTCCCACGGCCAGCCGAGCTTGCCCGCGAAGGGCTTGAGCCAGCCGGTCACGTTGGGCGCGAAGCCGCCCGTCACCATCAGCCCGACGCCGCCTTCGGCGCGCTCGGCGAAATAGGCGGCCAGCTTCGGGAAATCGCGCCGGTGGTCCTCCAGCCCGGTGTGCATCGATCCCATCAGCACGCGGTTGCGCAGCGTGGCGAAGCCCAGGTCCAGCGGTGCGAACAGGTGCGGATAGGGCGTGGCGGCGGACATGCGGGCGTGCGCTGGCGTACGGAGCGGGTCACCTTGCCGGGAAAGGGCGGGGCCGGCAAGCGGACCATGTCGCGGCGCGGATTTCCACGAGCGCCTGGGAGCTCTTGTGGGAGCGACGGAAGTCGCGACGGTCTTCCCGAGGCGCTCGGATCACCGATTTCCCGGTCGCGACCTCCGTCGTTCCCACGACATCAGCGCCTTGAGCGGGCCGAAGCCGCAGGCCAGGCGTGCCCGGCGGGGTCGCTGGAGAATGCGGCGCAGCGATGCGGGCGGTCGGCGTCCGCGCGGGCCTCGCCGGTTGCGTCGACGGCGGCGCGCAGGGCGGGGATCACCAGCCCGAAAGCACCAGCTTGCCGATCGTGCTGCCGGATTCGAGCCGACGGTGCGCCTCGCGCAGGTTGGCCGCGTCGATCCGGCCCAGGGTTTCGGCTTGGGTGCCGCGCAGTTCGCCGGCGTCGACCAGCGCGGCGACGCGCTCGAGGATGCGGCCCTGCTCGCCCATGTCGGCGGTGCGGAAGCGCGGCCGCGCGAACATCATCTCCCAGTGGATGCCGATGCACTTGGCCTTGTAGGGATCGCCGATGTCGAGCGGCGCCGACGGCTCGACGATCAGGCCGACGTGCCCCTGCGGCGCCAGCAGTTCGCCCAGCGCGTCCCAGTAGCGCACGGTGTCCGCGAGGTTGACCGCCGCGTCGATCCGGTCGAAGCCGAGCGCGGCGAGCTGCGGCGCCAGCGGCCGGCGGTGGTCGGCGACGTGGTGCGCCCCCATCGCCCTGCACCAGTCGACGGTTTCCGGGCGCGACGCGGTGGCGACGACGGTGAAGCCGGCGCGGCGCGCGAGCTGGATCGCGATCGAGCCGACGCCGCCGGCGCCGCCGATCACCAGCAGCGACTTGCCCCTGCCGCCGTCGTCGGCATCGAAGGGCATGCGCTGGAACAGCAGCTCCCACGCGGTGATCGCCGTCAGCGGCAGCGCCGCCGCCCCGGCGAAGTCGAGCGACGCGGGCTTGCGCGCGACCAGCCGCGCGTCGACCAGCTGCAGCTGCGCGTTGCTGCCGGGACGGGTGACGTCGCCGGCGTAGTAGACCGCGTCGCCCGGCCTGAAGCCGGCGACGCCTTCGCCGACCGCTTCCACCACGCCGGCGGCGTCGTAGCCGAGCACCTTCGGCTGCGGCTCGACCTGCGGCTTCGGCGAACGCAGCTTGGTGTCGACCGGATTGACCGACACGGCCTCGACGCGCACCAGCAGGTCGTGGCCGACGGGCGCGGCGGGATCCGGCAGTTCGACGTCCAGCAGCGACTGCGGATCGTCGATCGGCAGGTAGCGGGTGAGGGCGACGGCTTTCATGCGGGCTCCTGCGATTCGGGATGGGCGGGCACGGCCGGAGGATTGCGTTCGGCGAACTGCCCGTTCCAGTACGGGTAGTAGGGATAAGGCGGCGTGACGGCGCTCGCGGCGTCGAGCCGCGCGACCTGTCCGGCGTCGAGGCTCCAGCCGATGGCGCCGAGGTTCTGCCTCAGCTGTTCCTCGTTGCGCGCGCCGACCAGCACGCTCGAGACGGTGGGGCGCTGCAGCAGCCAGTTCAGCGCGACCTGCGGCACGGTCCTTCCCGTTTCCGCGGCGACGATGTCCAGCGCGTCGACGACGCGATACAGCCGCTGCTCGTCCACCGGCGGCGCGAAGCCCGCGGTGTCGTGCAGGCGGCTGCCCTCGGGCAGCGGCTGGCCGCGGCGGATCCTGCCGGTGAGCCGGCCCCAGCCCAGCGGGCTCCACACCACCGCGCCGATGCCCTGGTCGAGCCCCAGCGGCATCAGCTCCCACTCGTAGTCGCGGCCGACCAGCGAGTAGTAGGCCTGGTTGGCGACGTAGCGCGGGTAGCCGCGGCGGTCGGCGACGGCCAGCGACTTCATCAGCTGCCAGCCGGAGAAGTTGGATGCGCCGAGGTAGCGGACCTTGCCGCCGCGCACCAGGCCATCGAGCGTGGACAGGGTTTCCTCCACCGGCGTCATCGCGTCGAAGTGGTGCAGCTGCAGCAGGTCGATGTAGTCGGTGCCGAGCCGCCGCAGCGCGGCGTCGACCGCGGCGACGAGGTGGTGGCGGGACGAGCCGACGTCGTTCGGGCCGTCGCCCATCCGCAGCGACGTCTTGGTCGACACGATCACGCGGTCGCGGCGGCCCTTGATGGCGGCGCCGAGGATCGATTCGGAAGCACCGCCGGAATACACGTCGGCGCTGTCGAAGAAGTTGACGCCGGCGTCGAGGCAGACGTCGACGATGCGCCGTGCCTGCCCGGCGTCGGTGTCGCCCCAGGCGCCGAACAGCGGCCCCTTGCCGCCGAAGGTGCCGGCGCCGAAGCCGAGCGCGGACACCTTCAGGCCGGAGGCGCCGAGGTGACGGTATTCCATGGACGTGCTCCCGGATGGACTTGGAGGTGGAAGGGGCTGGACGAAGCTTCAGGCGGAGGCGTCGCAAGCGCGCACGGGTGCGAGCTGCGCGTCCGCGGGTCCGCCCTGGCGATCCGCCCGCCGGCCCTGCGCGCGGCCCCACAACGCCACGCCGAAGCCGCCGGCGGTGACCAGCATCGCGGCCCACGCGACCGCGCCCAGCCCCGGGCCGTGGTCGATGACCGCGCCGCCGAGCCACGCGCCGAGCGCGTTGCCGAGGTTGAACGCGCCGATGTTGAGGCTCGACGCCAGCGCTTCGCCGCCTTTCGCGCGGCGCAGCACCCACAGCTGCAGCGGCGACACGGTGGCGAAGGCGGCCGCGCCCAGCAGCCCGGTGAACAGCACCGCGGCCGCCTTGTCGTGCAGGGCGAAGCCCATCGCGCCGAGCACGATCGCCAGCGCCGCGAGCGTGGCGAGCAGCGCCGGCATCAGCCCGCGATCGGCCAGGCGCCCGCCGAGGACGTTGCCGACGATCATGCCGACGCCGAACACCAGCAGGACCGGCGACACGGCGCTGTCGGCGAAGCCGGTGACGCGGACCAGGATCGGCTCGATGTAGGTGAACACCGTGAACACGCCCGCGAAGCCGAGCACCGTCGTCAGCAGGCCGAGCAGCACCTGCGGCCGTCCCGCCGCCGACAGCTGGCCGCGCAGGGACACCGGCGCGCGATCGCCGCGGTCGGCCGGCACCAGCGCGGCGATCACCAGGGTCGCCAGCACGCCCACCGCGGCCACCGCCCAGAACGTCGCCCGCCAGCCGAGGTGCAGGCCCAGCCACGCGCCCGCAGGCACGCCGAGCAGGGTGGCGATGGCGAGGCCGGTGAACATCGCCGAGATCGCCGAGGCCTTGCGGTCCTCGGCCACCAGGCCGGTCGCCACCACCGCGCCGACGCCGAAGAAGGTGCCGTGGGCCAGCGAGGTCAGCACGCGCGCGGCCATCAGCAGCGGATAGTCCGGCGCCAGGGCGCAGGCGAGGTTGCCGAGCGTGAACACCACCATCAGCGCGAGCAGCACGGCCTTGCGCGGCAGCCGCGCGGTCGCGGCGGTGAGCAACGGCGCGCCGGCGAACACGCCGAGCGCGTAGCCGGAGATCAGCAGCCCTGCCGAGGCGATGCCCACGTGCAGGTCCGCCGCCACCTGCTGCAGCAGGCCCATGATCACGAACTCGGTGGTGCCGATGCCGAAGGCGCCGGCGGTCAGGGCGTACACGGCCAGCGGCATGCGGGACGGGGCGGGCAGGGGAGCGGAGGCGGCCATCGGCGATTCCGGGATCGGGGAAGCGCGCAGGCTAGGCCGTTGCATCTTCAGCAAAAACCACCAATATGACGAATCAATATCAACGGATTGTTGATAATGAACGACCGCATCGGCGACCTCGGGCTGTTCCTGCGCGTGCTCGACCTGGGCTCGATCAGCGCCGCCGCGCGCAGCCTCGACCTGTCGGTCGCCGTCGCCAGCCAGCGCCTGAAGCGGCTGGAGCGCGAGCTGGGCGTGCGCCTGCTGCACCGGACCACCCGGCGCCTGCACCCCACGCCGGAAGGCGTCGCGCTGGCCGAGCAGGGGCGCGCGCTGGTCGAGGACCTGGAGGCGCTGACCAGCGGGCTCCGGCGCTCGGCCAGCGAAGTCTCCGGCACCCTGCGGGTGACCGCGTCGGCGTCGTTCGGGCGCCTGTACATCTCGCCCCTGCTGCCGGAATTCCTGGCCCTGCACCCGCGGCTGCGGATGAGCATCGACCTGAGCGACCAGACGGTCGACCTGGTGAGCGCCGGCTTCGACCTGGCCATCCGCATCGGCGCGCTCGGGGATTCGACCCTGGTCGCGCGCCGGCTGGCCAGCAACCGCCGCGTGCTGTGCGCCTCGCCCGACTACCTTCGCCGGCACGGCGCGCCGCGGACGCCGGAGGACCTGGCGGACCACGAGTGCATCCTGCTGTTCGGCAGCCGGGGGCGGCAGGACGCCTGGCGGCTGCGCGACCGCGACGGCAACGAGACCATGGTCCGGGTGCACGGCCGCCTCGAGAGCAACTACGGCGAGGTGATCCGCGACGCCGCCGTGGCCGGCCTGGGCATCGCGCTGCACTCGACCTGGCATGCCTGCGAGGACCTGCACGCGGGCCGCCTGCAGGTCGTGCTGCCGGCGTATTCGTTCCCCGACACCGGCATCCATGCGCTGATGCCGCAGCGGCGGCTGGTGCCGCCGCGGGTGCGCGCGTTCGTCGACTTCCTCGCCGCGCGCTTCGGCGACAACCCGCCGTGGGAGCGCGCTCTGGCAAAATAGCGGGCTTCCCTCCGCCAGCGATGCCAGAGCCCATGAGCCACCACGAGATCGTCCGTTCCGCCGCGCGCCCCGACCCCGACCAGCCGATGGTCGACATCGCCGACTACGTGATCGACTACGCGATCGATTCGCAGGAGGCCTACGACACCGCGCGCTACATGCTGCTCGACTCGCTGGCCTGCGCGATGCTGGCGATGAAGTTCGAGGGCTGCACCAAGCACCTCGGCCCGCTGGTCCCCGGCGGCGAGATCCCCGGCGGCGCGCGCGTCCCCGGTACTTCGTACGAGCTCGACCCGGCCCAGGCCGCGTTCAACATCGGCACCCTGGTGCGCTGGCTCGACTTCAACGACACCTGGCTGGCGGCCGAATGGGGCCACCCGTCCGACAACCTCGGCGCGATCCTCGCGGTCGCCGACTGGCAGTCGCGCAAGGCCGGCAAGGCGTTCACCGTGCGCGACGTGCTGGGCTGGGCGATCAAGGCGCACGAGATCCAGGGCGTGTACGCGCTGCAGAACTCGTTCAACCGCGTCGGCCTGGACCACGTGATCCTGGTGCGGCTGGCGTCCACCGCCGTGGCCACCGCGATGCTCGGCGGCGGCAAGGACGAGGTGGTCACGGCCGTCTCGCATTCGTGGATCGACAACGGCGTGCTGCGCACCTACCGCCACGCGCCCAACACCGGCCCGCGCAAGAGCTGGGCCGCGGGCGACGCCTGCCGCCGCGCCGTCGTCCACGCGATCAACGCCGTCGACAAGCAGGTGGTCGGCTACCCGAGCGCGCTGAGCGCGAAGACCTGGGGCTTCTACGATGTCGCCTTCAAGGGCAGGGCGTTCGAGTTCGAGCGTCCGTTCGGCAGCTACGTGATGGAGAACGTGCTGTTCAAGATCAGCTACCCGGCCGAGTTCCACGCGCAGACCGCGGTGGAGTGCGCGATGCGGCTGCACGACGAGGTGAAGGATCGCATCGGCGACATCGAGAAGATCGTCATCGAGACCCAGGAAGCCGGCGTGCGCATCATCGACAAGACCGGCCCGCTGGCCAACTACGCCGACCGCGACCACTGCATCCAGTACATGGTCGCGGTGCCGCTGATCTTCGGCCGCCTGACCGCCGACGACTACAACGACGACGTCGCCGCGGACCCGCGCATCGACGCGCTGCGCGAAAAGATGACGGTGGTCGAGAACCCGCAGTTCACCAAGGACTACTTCGACCCGGGCAAGCGCTACATCGGCAACTCGGTACAGGTGTTCTTCAGGGACGGCAGCTCGACGCAGAAGGTGTCGATCGACTACCCGATCGGCCACCGCAGGCGCCGCGCCGAGGGCATTCCCGTCCTGCTGGCGAAGTTCGAGAAGGCCCTGCGGGCGCAGCTGCCCGCGACGGCCGCCGATCGCCTGATCGCGCTGGCGGCCGATCCCGCGGGCCTGGATGCGACGCCGGTTTCGGATTTCATTCAGCTGTTCCGGCAATAATGACCCGGCCGTAACTGTTACGGCCCCGTTAACAGCGCCTTCACACCGGCCCTCCTAGTCTCGCCGGCAAGGCGTCTGACCTGCGTCTGAACCTGTCCGTCAATAATCAGAAAAAGCTGTATCCCCCTCGATCAAAGGAGCTGAACCCTAATGAACAAGAAACTCCTCTGCGCCGCGCTGTTGGGCGGCCTGGGCCTGGCGCAGGCCGCCAACGCCCAGGAGTTCGACGACCGCTGGTACCTCACGGGGTCCGCCGGCTTCAACATGCAGGACTCGGACCGCAACACCGAGAACGCCCCGTTCGGCACCATCGGCGTGGGCAAGTTCCTCAACCCGAACTGGTCGCTGGACGGCGAGCTGAACTACCAGAACCCGAACTGGGAGAGCAACAAGGACCTGAACTGGAGCCAGTACGGCATCTCGTTCGACCTGCGCCGCCACTTCATCACCGAAGGCCGCGGCTGGAACCCGTACATCCTGATGGGCCTGGGCTACCAGCGCGAGGAGATCGAGACCGACAACTTCCCGAACCCGGATTCGCCTTTCGAGGAGAAGGAAGGCGCGGTTTCCGGCAAGTTCGGCATCGGCCTGCAGAGCAACACCGGCCGGGTGCGCGTGCGCACCGAGCTGGCCTACCGCGCGGTGGCGATCGACGATACCCGCGCCCAGCTGCTCAACGACGATCCGCCGCCGGAGCGCAATGACGGCGAGGACTGGTTTGGCGACGTGCTGGCGTCGGTGGGCGTGGTGATCCCGCTGGGTCCGGAGCCGACCGCGCCGGTGGCGCCGGCGCCGGCCGCGCCGAGCTGCGCCGACATGGACAGCGACGGCGACGGCGTGAACGACTGCGACGACAAGTGCCCGGGTTCGCAGGCCGGCCAGACGATCGGTCCGGACGGTTGCCCGGTGCCGGTGTCGATCGACCTGAAGGGCGTGAACTTCGACTTCGACAAGTCGACGTTGCGTCCTGACGCGGTGGCGATCCTGAACGAGGCGGTCGAGATCCTGAAGCGTTACCCCGACCTGCGGGTCGAGGTGGCGGGCCACACGGACTCGAAGGGGACGGACGCCTACAACCAGAAGCTGTCGGAGCGTCGCGCCCAGGCGGTGTACGACTACCTGACCAGCAACGGCGTGGACGCCGGTCGCCTGGTGGGCCCGGTGGGTTACGGCGAGAGCCGCCCGATCGCGCCGAACACCAACGAGGACGGTTCGGACAATCCGGAAGGCCGTGCGCGCAACCGCCGCACCGAGCTGAACGTCCAGAACTGAGTTCGCGTTCCAGCGGTCCCTCGAAGCCCGGCCTCGCGCCGGGCTTCGTTTTTTTGGCTCTCGGCCGCTCGTGGGGGCGCCCAGCGTGGTTAAAATTACGCTAATACGGTATGATCGCCCCCGCTCGCGTGGCTGAAGGGGATGGCCGCACGGGGCCCCGTATCCGTGGACCACAGCAAGTTTCCATTTTTCTCCGGTTCCCTATTCACAAGGAGTCTGCAATGAAGATCCGCTTGTTGAGTGCTGCCCTGCTCGCGGGCTTCGCGTTCGCCTCGGCCGCCAACGCGCAGGAGTTCGACGACCGCTGGTACCTGACCGGCTCGGCCGGTTTCAACCTCCAGGACAACGATCGCAATACCGACAATGCCCCGTTCGGCGCCATCGGCCTGGGCAAGTTCATCAGCCCCGAGTGGTCGATCGACGGCGAGCTGAACTACCAGAACCCGCATTCGGCCGACAACAAGGACCTGAACTGGAGCCAGTACGGCATCTCGGCCGACCTGCGCCGCCACTTCATCGTCGAGGGCCGCGGCTGGAACCCCTACCTCCTGATGGGCCTGGGCTACCAGCGCGCCGAGGAGGAGTTCGACAACTTCCCGAGCCCGAACTCGCCGGTCGAGCGCAAGGAAGGCAACTTCGCCGCCAAGGTCGGCGTCGGCCTGCAGAGCACGCTGGCCCGCCGCGTCGGCGTGCGCACCGAGCTGGCCTACCGCGCCGACTTCGACGACGGCAGCCTGAACGCCCCGCAGGAGGACTGGTTCGGCGACGTGCTGGCGTCGGTGGGCGTGGTGATTCCGCTGGGTCCGGAGCCGACCGCGCCGGTGGCGCCGGCGCCGGCCGCGCCGAGCTGCGCCGACATGGACAGCGATGGCGACGGCGTGAACGACTGCGACGACAAGTGCCCGGGTTCGCAGGCCGGCCAGACGATCGGTCCGGACGGTTGCCCGGTGCCGGTGTCGATCGACCTGAAGGGCGTGAACTTCGACTTCGACAAGTCGACGTTGCGTCCTGACGCGGTGGCGATCCTGAACGAGGCGGTCGAGATCCTGAAGCGTTACCCCGACCTGCGGGTCGAGGTGGCGGGCCACACGGACTCGAAGGGGACGGACGCCTACAACCAGAAGCTGTCGGAGCGTCGCGCCCAGGCGGTGTACGACTACCTGACCAGCAACGGCGTGGACGCCGGTCGCCTGGTGGGCCCGGTGGGTTACGGCGAGAGCCGCCCGATCGCGCCGAACACCAACGAGGACGGTTCGGACAATCCGGAAGGCCGTGCGCGCAACCGCCGCACCGAGCTGAACGTCCAGAACTGAGTTCGCGTTCCAGCGGTCCCTCGAAGCCCGGCCTCGCGCCGGGCTTCGTTTTTTTTGGCTGGTGCGCGATCCACAATGTTCATGTTGTGCATGAACATGCGCGCGCAAGGCTTGTCCGCCACCGGCATCGCACCTACACTCGGCCCCATTCGCAGCGAGGGAATTCGAGATGGGCAAGATGGCGTTGGCGATGCTGTGCCTGGTGGCACCGGGGCTCGCGCAGGCGGCGACGCAGTGCGCGGCGACCGGCGTGCCGCAGGCCGCGCCGCTGCGACCGAACGTGATCGCGCCGATCTCCGGCGAACTGGCCGCCTCGTCCTACCAGCTGGGCACGCAGGTCAGCGTGCTGAGCCAGGCCTACGACGAATCCCAGTCCGCCGACCAGGTGCTGCTGCGCCTGCGCATCCAGGGCTGCCAGGACGTGGCGAAGGCGATCCCGGCGCCGAGCGCGATCAAGGCCGACGATCCGGCCGCGTACAAGCCCAAGACGCAGTTCGACAACACGCCCTGGCGCTTCGACATGAGCCAGAACGGCAAGCGCATGACCGCCGACGAGTTCAGCGCCTGGATGCAGTCGCGCGGCGTACGCGTCGCCAGGGGCGCGGCGCCCGCCGCGGCGGTCCCTGGCGCGGCGCCTGCCGTGGTGGTCCCGGGCGCGGCGCCTGCCGCCGATCCCGCGACTCCGGCCGCGTCCGCTCCCGCGTCCCCGCAGCCGGCGGCTGCCGAGCCCAAGCCGGCGGAAGGCGACAAGCCCGCGACCCCGTAACCGGCGGCGCCCGCCGTCCCCGATGGCCGCCTCGCCACGCGGCGCGCGGTACGGGCTGGCCCGCGTGCTGAGCAAGCGCGGCCTGTGCTCGCGCAGCGAGGCCGCGCGCTGGATCGCCGATGGCCGCGTCTCCGTCGCCGGCCGCGTGGTGCGCGACCCCGAGCACCCGACCGCGCTGGACGAGCACCGCATCCTCGTCGACGGCGCCGCGCCGGTCGCGGCGCGGCCGCGCTACCTGATGCTCAACAAGCCGCGCGGCCTGGTCACCACGGCCAGCGACGAACGCGGCCGCGAGACCGTCTACCGCTGTTTCGACGGCGCCGGGCTGGGCTGGATCGCACCGGTCGGGCGGCTCGACAAGGCCAGCGAGGGCCTGCTGCTGTTCGGCAATGATCCTGCGTGGGCCGCGCGGCTGTCCGATCCGGCGACGGGGCCGTGCAAGGCCTACCACGTGCAGGTCGATGCGATTCCGGACGCCGCGCTGCTGGCGGCGCTGGTCGAGGGCGCCGACGTCGACGGCGAACGCCTGCATGCCGCTTCGGCGAGCCTGCTGCGCGCCGGCGTGCGCAACGCATGGCTGGAGATCGTGCTCGACGAAGGCCGCAACCGGCAGATCCGCAGGCTGCTGTCGGCTTTCGACCTGGCCGTCCTGCGGCTGGTGCGCGTCGCGATCGGCGGGCTCGCGCTCGGCGAATTGCCGAAGGGGCAGTGGCGCGAGCTGTCGGCGTCCGACCTGGACGCGCTGTGGTCGTAGCCGGCGCGGCCTTCGAGCGCGGCTTCAGCCGGGAACGTCCCTTCTTGCGCTGCCCCGATCGTCGAAGAGTCCGCGGTTGGAGCGCAGCGTGCCGCTCAGGCCTTGACGACGCCCAGCTCGCGGCCGATGCGGGTGAAGGCGTCGATCGCGCGGTCCAGGTGCTCGCGCGTGTGCGCCGCGCTGAGCTGGGTGCGGATCCGTGCCTGGCCCTTGGGCACCACCGGGAAGAAGAAGCCGATCGCGTAGATGCCTTCCTCGAGCAGGCGCTCGGCGAACCTCTGCGCCAGCGGCGCGTCGTAGAGCATCACCGGGCAGATCGGGTGCACGCCCGGCTTGAGGTCGAAGCCCGCCGCCGTCATGCGTTCGCGGAAGTACGCGGTGTTGGCGGCGAGCCGCTCGCGCAGTTCGCCGGCGGCGTCGAGCATCTCGAAGGCCTTGATGCCGGCGGCCACCACGTGCGGCGGCAGCGAGTTGGAGAACAGGTAAGGCCGCGAGCGCTGGCGCAGCAGCTCGATCACTTCCTTGCGCGCGGTGGTGAAGCCGCCCAGCGCGCCGCCCATCGCCTTGCCCAGCGTGCCGGTGAAGATGTCGATCCGGTCCAGCACGCCCTTGACCTCGGCCGAGCCGCGGCCGGTGGCGCCGAGGAAGCCGGTGGCGTGGCATTCGTCGATGTGGACCAGCGCGCCGTACTCCTTCGCCAGCGCGGTGATCCGGTCGAGCGGGGCGATGAAGCCGTCCATCGAAAACACCCCGTCGGTGGTGACGAGGATCGTGCCCGCGCCATCGGCGCGCGCCTGCTGCAACTGCTTCTCCAGGTCCGCCATGTCGCAGTTGGCGTAGCGGTAGCGCCGGGCCTTGCACAGGCGCACGCCGTCGATGATCGAGGCGTGGTTGAGCGCGTCGGAGATGATCGCGTCGTTTTCGCCCAGCAGCGGCTCGAACAGGCCGCCGTTGGCGTCGAAGCAGGCGGCGTAGAGGATGGTGTCCTCGGTGCCGAAGAACTTCGCGATGGTCCGCTCGAGCTGTTTGTGCAGGTCCTGGGTGCCGCAGATGAAGCGCACGCTGGCCATGCCGAAGCCGTGCGTGTCCAGCGCCTCCCTGGCCGCCGCGATCATCGCCGGATGGTCGGCGAGCCCGAGGTAGTTGTTGGCGCAGAAATTGAGCACCGTGCGCCCGTCGGCGAGCGTGATTTCGGCGGCCTGCGGGCTGGTGATGATGCGCTCGGACTTGAACAGGCCCTGGGCGCGGATGGCGTCGAGTTCTTCCGCGTAGCGGGCGGTGGGCGAGGCGGGGGTCGGCATGGCGGGTTCCGTGGAGGGCGTGCGCGGCAGCGGGCATTCTACCGAGGCCGGCGCATGCCGGCGCCGCGCGGCGGGCCGGACGCGATCGCATCGCCGGCGGCACGCTGCGCGGGCCGCGACTGCGGGTTTCGACTGCGCCACGGCTCCGTCGCTGGGCTAGCATTGCGCGCATGGACCGGCCGCCGCCGACGTCGGGTTCGCTGCCGCTGTGGCCGCTGCCGCTGCTGGCGGCGCTGATGCCGCTGGTGGTGGTGCACCTGGCGTGGTGGCTCTCGATCCGCGGCGGCTGGATCCCGGCATGCAATCCGTACTGGGACGGTTGCGTTTCGATCAGCCGCGCCGCGCGGCACGGGCTGGGCAACCACCTGTTCCGGCTGGCGATGCTGCCGTGCGCGACGCTGCAGGCGCTGTGCTGGCTCGCCGCCGCGCACTGGCTGCGGCGCGACACCGGACGGCCGCTGCGCTGGTTGCCCTGGCTGGGCCTGGCCGCGGGCGCGTTCCTGGCGCTCTACGCCGCCTTCCTCGGCACCGGCGGCGGCATCTATCGCGCGCTGCGCGCGTACGGCGTGGCGTTCTATTTCGGATGCACCTGCCTCGCGCTGCTGGAAGTGCTGCGCGCGCTGGCGCCGCAGCGGCCGCGACCTCCGGTCTATCGCGGCCTGCTGGCGGTGGCGCTCGGCTTCATGGCGGTCGGGCTGACCAGCGTCGCGGCATCCTATGCCGTCGCCGATCCGCGGCAGCTCGACCGCTGGTCGGATGCGCTCGAATGGCAGCTCGGCCTGTGGCTGACCGCGATGTTCGCGGTGCTGGCATGGGACTGGCGTCGGCGCGGCCTGCGGGTGCGACTCGCGTGAGCAGCGGGCGCGAGCGGCGTGCGGTTGCGACGCGCGGGCGGCCTCGCGTCGACCGGCATCGCGGCAGGCGGTCCGACGGGGGCGCGAAATCGCGCGTGCTAGGCTTCGGCCCGTCCCGCCCGGAATCCATGGCGATGTCCGCGACCAGGCCTGCCTTCCTTCTCGTCCTGCTCCTTGCCGCATGCGCGAGCGCTTGCGCGCGCACGCCCGGCGATGTTCCCGCGACCGCCGCTGCGACCACTGCGACTGCTGCGACCGGGCAGGCGCCCGCAACCGCGGACCGGGGCGCAAGCACGCCGTCGCCGTACGCCGCCGAGGTCAAGGCGCTGGGCCAGGTCACCGACCGCTTCGGGTTCGAACGCAAGTACGTGCAGGTCGCGCCGGGGCTGGACGACGCGCAGCTGGCCGACCTCGCCCGGCGGCTGCACGCGCTCGAGCCGGAAACGTGGTTCTGGATGCTCGACGACGGTTCGCAGGCGGCGCAGATGATGGAAGCGCTGCCGCGTACCGCGCAGGGCGACATGACGGGCTACCCTGCCGACTGGGTCGAACGGCACACCGTGGCGCACGTGGTCATGGAACTCGTACCCGGCGGCGGCCGGCGGTGGGTGCTGGCGAAGGGCAGCGGCTCCGACGTGATCGCCGTGCTCGAGCCGGGCGCATGAAGCGGCTGCGCGGCTGATCGTTGCGCCCGCTTCGGGGCGCCCGCTGCCGTAAGAAGGCCGTCGCTGCGGGCGCAACGCGGAACTGCCCGGGATCACGCGGTCGCGCGGAGACGAGGACAGGCGCTTCCGCGCGCCCATCCATCTACGGATCGCGTGCGGCGGCCCGGCTGCAGGATGCCCCGGGGCGCCCCGGCGGCGCTGCCAAGCGCCGCACGGAGCCGGGTCGACGTCACGTCACCAGGGTGTTCCGGGAATCCACCCGGTAGCCTTCTTCGCGACGTCGCCGATGCCGTCCAGGACGTCCCCGGCGAAGCCGATGCCGGCGTCCTTCAGGTCGTTGAGCGCGTCGAGCCCGGCGTCGCCGAGGTCGGCCAGGCCGTCGATCACTTCCTTGGCGCCTTCCGACAGTTCCTCGCCCCAGACGCTGGCGATGCGCTTGGCGGCGTCGCCGCCCGCGGTCAACAGCTCGGTCGCGGTCTGCTTGGCTTCCTCGATGCCGTTGTCGACGAAGCCGACCACCGCGTCGGTCGCGGCCTCGGCCGCGTCGCCGACGCCGTCGGCCAGCGTCTTCAGGCCGTCGAGCGCCGCCTTGCGCACCGCTTCGGCGGCCTCGCCCGGGTTCTCGACGACGTACTTGAGCATCTCCACGCCCGCCTCGCCGGCATCGACCAGCTTGCCGGTGACCTCCTTGGCCAGCTCGACGCCGTCCTCGCCCAGCTTGACGATCTGGTCGTAGGCCTGCTTGCCCAGCTCACCGGCCTTGGCGGCCACGTCGACGAGCGCGTCCTTGGCGATCCCGGCGGCTGCGCCGGGGTTGCGGGCGATCCAGCCCAGCGTCTCGATGCCGCGCTTGCCGAGCGCGACCGCGGCGTCGACGGTCTTGTCGACGGCGCTGTCGATCGCCGCGAGCGCGTCCTTCGCCGCGTCGCCCAGCGCGCCGAGCGCGTCGCGTGCGGTGCCGAGCGCGGCCAGGGCGTCGCGCGCGATCGCCTTGCCGGCCTCGGTGCCGACGCGCAGGCCCCATTCGGCGGCGTTCTGCAGCGCATCGACGGCCTTCTTCGCGGCCTCGCCGGGGTGGCTGGCGATCCAGCCCAGCGCCTCGACGCCTTCGGCACCGAGCTTCTTCAGGTCGCCGACGAGGTCGCCGAGTTCCTTCGCCGCCTGCTGCGCGAGCTCGCCCGCGCCCTCGGCCAGGTCGGACAGCTTGTCGACGGCCTGCTTGCCCAGCGCGACCGCGGCAGCGCCGTACTTGGACGGGTTGCGGATGATGTCGGCCAGCTGGTGCAGGCCCTCGGCGGTGTAGTGCAGGCCTTCGCCCACGCCCTGGGCGGTGAGCTCGGCCGAGACTTCGCCGGCCTTGATCGCCCCCTTGCCGCCGAGCCGGGTGACCGCGCCGACGAGGTCGACGGCGCCGTTGGGCCCGTAGATCAGCGCCAGTTCCGCGGCGCCCTGCGGCCCCTGCGCGGCGGCGATGCCGACGTTGAGGCCCTGCAGCCAGTCGGGCGCCTTGTAGTCGCTGCCCTGCGCCTCGAACTTGGCCTTCTGGTCGCTGACGACCAGGTCGAGCCCGAGCTCGGCCACGCCCAGCGCGATGTCGGCCGCGACCGGGATGCCGAAGAACTCCGCGATGAAGGGTTCCGCCACGCTGAGCACGGCGTCAGCGCCGTTGAGCTTGGCGCCCTGCAGCGCGAGGTAGCGGATGTCGGGCGGGAGGCTGGTGTCGGCGGCGATCTGCGCCAGCCGCGCGGTGTCGTAGCCCGCCGGCAGCGCGCCGGCGATCGGCACGATCTTGCCGATGCCCTTGAGCACCTTGCCGGCGACATCCGCGGTCACCTCGACCCCGGCCTTCGACAGCACGCCGTGTAGCGCGCGCAGTGCCTGGCCCGCCAGCTTGGTGTCGCCGATCGCGTTGAGCGCCTGGCCCAGCACCTTGCCGTCGACCTGGTCGCCGAGCTGCAGCGCGAACTTCAGCGTGCCCTCGTCGAAGTCCTGGATCAGCTTGGCGAGCTTGGCCTGGCCGTCGGCATCGAGCTTGCCGAGCACGCTGGCGAGCGCCTCGCCGCCGCTCTTGCCGTCGATGGTGGAGGTCAGCAGCTTGTCGGCCACGCCTTCCTTGAGGCCGCCGAGGCTGGTGAGCAGCGCCTTGCGCGCGCCGGCGTCGTCGACGCCGTCGAGCGCGCCGAGCAGGGCCTTCATCGCCTCCGGGTCCTTGATGCCCTTGAGCGCGCCGGGCAGCGCGTCCTTGACGCCCGCGTCGGCGGCCAGCCTGGCGAGCTGGTCGGCCTGCTCGGTGGTCAGGTTGCGGGCGACCTCGGGATCGAGGCTGGCGCGCACCGATTCGGGCAGGCGCTGGACCGCGGGCAGGCGCTCGATCCCTTCCTGGATCGCCCGCGCCTGTGCTTCGCTCACGCCGTTGCGCTGCAGGAATTCCTTGATCGCGCGGGCGTCGCCGGCGAGCTCGGGCACTTCGGCGGCGAGCTCGATCGCGGCCTTGGCCTTGTCCTCGACCGAGGCTTCGGGGTCGAGCAGGGTCAGCCCGGCCGACAGGCTGCGCGAGAACGAATCGGTGTGGCGCAGCGCGTCGGCGAGCTTCGGGAAGTTCTCGCCCAGGGTGTCCTTGAGCGCGTTGCCCAGTTCCAGCGTCGCCTTGGCCTTGTCGAGCGCGGAGGCGTCCGGGTCGGAATACTTGTCGAGCGCATCGACCAGCGCGTTGGCCGAGGGCAGGGCGGACAGGTAGGGCTTGAGCACCTCGCCCAGCTGGCCGGGCGCCAGGTCGCCGACCGACTTGGCGAGCGTGAGCGTCGCCTTGGTCTTGTCGAGGGCCGACGCATCCGGGTCGGCCAGCGTCGACAGCGCGCTCAGCGCCTTGGAGTCGGTGGCGAGCTTGGCGACCGGGTTGTCGGCGATGCCGAGGTCCTTGAACAGCTTGCCGATGTCGTCGGGCTTGAGGTCGCGGGCGAGTTCGGCGACGGCGCGGATCTTTTCCGCGGTGGTGCCGTCGCGCAGCTGCTTGACGTTGTCGGTGATCTTCTGCAGGTCGGCCGGATCGCGTCCGGCCAGGCTCGGGAAGGCCTCGGTGAGGCCGGCGGCCGTGGTCGGGTCGGCGCTGTCGCCGCCGGCCTTGGCGGGCAGCAGCAGGGTGGTGCCGGGATAGACCGCCTCGCCCGGCCCGAGGCCGTTGGCGCTGCGCAAGTCGGCCTCGCTCACGCCCTGGCGCGCGGCGATGTCCGCGGGCGACTCGCCCGATGCGACGACGTGGATCGCGGCGAGGCCGTCGCCCGTGCCGGTGGGGACGTTGATGCGGGTGCTGGCCGGGAGCTGCGCGTTCGGATCGGACACGCCCGGATTGGCGCCGGCCATCTTGTCCTCGGACACGCCGAAACGCTTCGCCGCCGCGTTGAGCGACTCGCCGGTCCTGGTTTCGGTCTGCTTGACCGGGGGCGGCGGGGGTGGCGGCGGAGGCGGGGGCGGCGGCGGCGTGCGCGAAACGCTATCGGGAGGCAGCATCGGGACTCTCCGGTCGGTCGTCCCGGTATTGTCCCGATGCGGGCAAGCTCCGATTACCTAGGGCAAGCCCTTGGTCGCCTGTCCTGCGCCGTGCCCCGCGGGCCGGCAGCCGCCTGCGACGCGGTCAGTGCCAGCTCAGCACGACCTTGCCGGACTTGCCCGATTCCATCAGGTCGAAGCCCTTCTGGAACTCGTCCGCCGGCAGCTGGTGGCTGAGCACCTTGCCCAGCGGGAAGCCCGACAGCACCAGCTGGGTCATCTTGTACCAGGTCTCGTACATGCGCCGGCCGTAGATGCCGTGCAGGGTCAGGCCCTTGAAGATCACCCGGTCCCAGTCGATGCCGGCGCCCTTGGGCTGCAGGCCGAGCAGGGCGACCTTGCCGCCGTTGTACATGCAGTCGAGCATGTCGTTGAGCGCGCGCGGGTTGCCGCTCATCTCCAGGCCCACGTCGAAGCCTTCCATGTGCAGGTCGGCCATCACGTCCTTGAGGGACGTGTTGGTGACGTTGACCACCCGCGTGGCGCCCATGTCGGCGGCCAGCTTGAGGCGGTAGTCGTTGACGTCGGTGACCACCACGTTGCGCGCGCCGATGTGCTTGCAGATGCCGGCGGCCATCACGCCGATCGGGCCGGCGCCGGTGATCAGCACGTCCTCGCCGACCACGTCGAACTCCAGCGCGCAGTGCGCGGCGTTGCCGTAGGGGTCGAAGAAGGCGGCCAGCTCGCTCGGGATCTGGTCCGGGATCGGCCACAGGTTGCTGGCCGGCATCACGATGTACTCGGCGAACGCGCCGTCGCGGTTGACGCCGATGCCCACCGTGTTGGGGCACAGGTGCTGCTTGCCGGCGCGGCAGTTGCGGCAGTGGCCGCAGACGATGTGGCCTTCGGCCGAGACGCGCTGGCCGAGCGCGTATCCGCTCACGCCGGGGCCGATCTCGACGATGCGGCCGACGAACTCGTGGCCGATCACCAGCCCGGGCTTGATCGTGCGCTGGCTCCACTCGTCCCACAGGTAGATGTGCAGGTCGGTGCCGCAGATCGCGGTCTTCTCGAGCTTGATCAGGACCTCGTTCGGGCCCGGCTGCGGGACCGGGACCTCCTCCATCCAGATGCCCTTGGCCGCTTCGCGCTTGACCAGCGCCTTCATGGTCTGGGGAATCTGGATCTGGCTGGCGGGTTGCGACATGGAGAACGGCCCGGTGGAGAGGATGCGCAATTGTACCGCCCGCCCTCGCGGGCGGCGGGCACGGACCACCGGCATTTGCCTCGGCGGCCCCGCGGTGGCTAATGTCCGGGGTTTGCCTTCCACCGACATAGGAGACTCCATGCGCCTGCGCATGCTGCCCGCCGCCCTGGCCGCGGTCCTGTCGTCCGCCACCGCCTGCGCCGACGAGGGCATGTGGATGCCCTCGCAGCTGCCGCGGATCGCGGCGCAGCTGCGGGCCGCGGGCTACCAGGGCGACCCGGCGGACCTGGCCGACCTCACGAAGCCGCCGATGAGCGCCGTGGTCTCGCTCGGCGGCTGCACCGCGAGCTTCGTCTCGCCCGAGGGCCTGGTGGTGACCAACCACCACTGCGCCTACGGCGCCATCCAGCTCAACTCCACGCCCGGGAACAACCTGATGGCGAACGGCTTCAACGCCGCGACCCGCGAACAGGAAGTCTCCGCCGGCCCGGCCGCGCGCGTGCTGGTGACCGAATCCTTCGACCGCATCACCGACCGCATCCTCGCAGGCGCGCGCGGTAAGACCGGGCGCGCCTACTACGACGCCGTCGACGCCGCCCGCAAGGCGGCGGTGGCCGAATGCGAGACGACGCCCGGCTACCGCTGCAGCGTCGCCGACATGGACTACGGCACCGACTTCTACCTGGTGAGGCAGCTGGAGCTGAAGGACATCCGCCTCGTCTACGCGCCGCCGGAGGCGATCGGCAACTACGGCGACGAGGTCGACAACTTCATGTGGCCGCGCCACAGCGGCGACTTCGCCTTCTACCGCGCCTACGTCGGCAGGGACGGCAAGCCGGCGGCGTACGCGAAGGACAACGTGCCGTACCGGCCGAAGGCCTTCCTGCCGGTGTCCACCGACCCGCTCGCCGAGGGCGACTACGTGATGCTCGCCGGTTATCCGGGCCGCACGTTCCGCCACCGCAGCGCGGCGGAGTTCGCCGACCAGGTGCAGGCGCAGCTTCCCTCGCGCATCGACCTGTACGGCGCGCTGATCGACACCATCGAGCGTGCGGCCGGGGGCGAGGCCGAGGCCGGCGTGCGCTACGCCTCGCAGCTCGCCGGGCTGAAGAACAGCCTCAAGCGTGCGCAGGGCGAGCTCGACGGCCTGCGCCGCAGCGACGCGGTCGATGCGAAGGCGAAGGACGAAGCGGCGATGCTGGCCTGGCTTGCCGGGCAGCCCGATGCGGCGGCCACGCGCGCCGGCATCGACGCCGCCGGGGCGGTGATCGCCCGGGGCCACGCCACCCGCGAGCGCGACCAGCTGTTCGCCTCGATGCGCGCGCAGACGCAGCTGCTCAAGTCCGCGCTGCAGCTGCAGCGGCTGGCGACCGAGCGCGGCAAGCCGGATCCGCAGCGCGAGACCGGCTACCAGCAGCGCGACGAGGCGCTGATCGAGGCCTCGCAGCGGCAGGCGCAGCGGCGCTACGCGCCGGCGGTGGAAAAGGCCGTGCTCGCCGAACTGCTGGCGCGCTACCGCAAGCTGCCGGCCGACCAGCGCATCGCCGAGGTCGACGCGCTGTTCGGCGCCGACGAGGCCGCCGCGAAAGCCGCGCTCGATGCGCTCTATGCGGGCACGAAGCTGGGCGACGAGGCCGAGCGCCTGCGCCTGCTGGCCGCGCCGCCGGCCGAGGTCGCCGCCTCGGCCGACCCGCTGATGCGCGCCGCCGCGCAGCTGCTGCCCGCCGAACTGCGCATCGAGGACGCGGACAAGGCCAGCGAGGGCGAGCTGCTGCGACTGCGCCCGGCCTACATGCGCGCCCTCGTCGGCTATCGCGAGTCGCAGGGCCGCGCGGTCTATCCGGACGCCAATTCCACCCTGCGCGTGAGCTACGGCCGGGTCAGCTCGCTCGACCCGCGCGACGGCGTGCACTACGCGCCGCTCACCACGGTGCGGGGCATCCTCGAGAAGCACACCGGCGCGGCGCCGTTCGACGCGCCGGAAGCGCTGCGCGCGGCGATCGCGAAGGGCGACTTCGGCAGTACCGCCGACCCGGCGCTCGGGACGCAGACGGTCGATTTCATGACCAACCTCGACACCACCGGCGGCAACTCCGGCTCGCCGGTGATGGACGCGCGCGGGCGGCTGGTCGGGCTGAACTTCGACAGCAATTGGGAGGCGGTGAGCGCGAGCTGGATGTACGACCCGCGCTACAAGCGCGATCCACGTCGACATCCGCTACCTGCGCTGGCTGCTGGCCAAGGTCTATCCCGCGCCGCGGCTCTTGGCGGAGATGGAGCTGCCCGCGGAATGACGGCGCGCCCCATGGGAAGACGATCCGGCACGGGAAACGAGAAGCAGGAGGCCGCATGCGCATGACGATCATGGCGGCGACGGCCGCCGCAATCACCGCCGTCTCGGGCCTGGCGACGGGCACGGCCCGGGCGGGCGAGGGCATGTGGGTGCCGCAGCAGCTCCCGGAGATCGCCGGCGCGCTGAAGAAGGCGGGGCTCAGGCTCGACCCGAAGGGCCTCGCCGACCTCACCGGCGACCCGATGGGCGCGGTGGTCTCGCTCGGCGGCTGCACGGCGAGCTTCGTCTCGCCCGAAGGCCTGGTGATCACCAACCACCATTGCGCCTATGGCGCCATCCAGCTCAACTCCACGCCCGACCGCAACCTGATGAGCGACGGCTTCAACGCGACCACCCGCGACCAGGAGCTCAGCGCCGGCCCCAACGCGCGCATCCTCGCGCTCGAATCCATCGAGGACGTCACCGACCGGGTCGAGGCCGCGATCGCCGCCGCCGCCGACCCGCTGGCGCGCGCCAACGCGCTCGACGACGTCGAGAAGCAGCTGGTCGCCGCCTGCGAGGCCGGCGGCGGCCATCGCTGCCGGCTCTACAGCTTCGCCGGCGGGAACGCCTACCGGCTGTCCAGGAGCCTCGAGATCCGCGACGTGCGCCTGGTCTACGCGCCCCCGGGCAGCATCGGCAACTTCGGCGGCGAGATCGACAACTGGATGTGGCCGCGCCACACCGGCGATTTCGCCTTCTACCGCGCCTACGTCGGCAAGGACGGCGAACCGGCCGCGTTCGCCAAGGACAACGTGCCGTACCGGCCGAAGCGCTGGCTGAAGTTCGCCGACCGGCCGCTGGGCGCCGGCGACTTCGTCATGGTCGCCGGCTATCCCGGGGCCACCAGTCGCCACGCGCTGGCCGACGAGTTCGACGACACCGCCGGCTGGACCTACCCGACGATCGCGAAGGACTACCGGGACCTGGTCGCCCTGGTCGACGCGGCCGGCATCAAGGATCCGGACATCGCGGTGAAGTACGCCAGCACCGTGCGCGGCTGGGAAAACACCGCCAAGAACTACGCCGGCCAGATCGAAGGCTTCCGGCGCATCGACGCGGCCGGGCGCAAGCGCGCCGAGGAAGACGCGGTGCTCGAATGGCTGCGCGGGCGGGGCGAGGCCGGCAAGCCGGCGCTCGAGGCGCACGACAGGCTGGTGGCGCTCGCGGCCGCGGCACGCGGGACCCGCGAGCGCGACCTGATCGTCTCGCGCTTCGACGACACCGGCGCGATCGATGCGGCGATCACGCTGTACCGCCGTGCGATCGAGCACGAAAAGCCCGATGCGCAGCGCGAGGCCGGCTACCAGGACCGCGACGACGCCGGCATCGAGGGCGCGCTGCGGCAGATGGAGCGCCGCTACGTGCCGGCGATGGACCGCCAACTGCAGCGCTACTGGCTGGAACAGTACGCCGCGCTGCCGGAAGGCAGACGCGAGCCGGCGCTCGACGAGTGGCTGGGCGGCGTCGACGCCAGGCACGTCGGCCGCGCGATCGACCGGCTGGCGAAGACGAAGCTCGGCGACACCGGCGAGCGCCTGCGCTGGATGCGGGCGACGCGCGGGGATTTCGAATCCAGCAAGGATCCGGCGATCGAGTACGCGGTGGCGATCATGCCGACCCTGCTCGAGCGCGAAACCGAGCGCAAGACGCGCGCCGGCGAAGCGCTGCCGGCGCGGCCGGTGTACCTGCAGGCCGTGGCCGAGTACCGCAAGAGCCAGGGCGGGGCGGTCTACCCGGACGCCAACTCGTCGCTGCGCATCACCTTCGGCCACGTCCAGGCCTACACCAAGCTCAACGGCGCGAAGCAGCTGCCGTTCACGACGCTGGAGCAGGTGGCGGCGAAGGCGACCGGCAGGGAGCCGTTCGACGCGCCGCAGCCGCTGCTCGACGCGATCGCGGCCAGGCGCTACGGCGGCCTCGAGGACAAGCGGCTGCGCACCGTGCCGGTCGATTTCCTCGCCGACCTCGACATCACCGGCGGCAACTCCGGCTCGCCGGTGCTCGACGCGCGCGGCCGGCTGGTCGGCCTGGCGTTCGACATGAACTGGGAGGCGGTGGTGTCGAACTGGGTGTTCGACCCGGCGATGACGCGGATGATCGCGGTCGACGGGCGCTACGTGCGCTGGATCATGCAGGAGGCCTATCCGGCGCCGCAGGTGCTGGAGGAACTCGGCCTGGCGCCGCGCGCGAAGCGCTGAGCGGACGGCCGGGAACGAAGGCGGCGGCCGTGGGCCGCCGCCGCGTCACTGCGCGCAACCCGCGCCGGTCAGGGGAAGTTGCACCACAGGTGGCCGTTGGTCACCGGGTGGCTGGTGCGCTCGCCCGTGTAGCTGAAGACGCCGTCGCAGCTCACCGAGAAGGTGCCGACGACGTTGCCGCTGTCGTCGAGGTAGACGCCGAGGTCGCCGTTCCGGGGCTTGGCGTAGGCCAGGCCGGCGGCGAGTGCGACGGCCAGGCCCAGGCCGATGACGAGTTTCGTGCGCATGCGGTTGCTCCTTGTGGTCGCCGGCCCCATGCCGGCCCGACCGGACGTTAGGCAGCGAAATGTTCGCCTTCCGTTAGCGGGCGATGAAGATTCCGCACGATGCGGCGCACCATCGCGCCTTTGCGGAACGGGTCACGCGGCGATGTGCACCGCCTGCGCACCACGCGCATCGCCGCCGGGATCGACGTGCGGTCAGTCCAGGCGGTAGTCGAACGTGTACCAGTGCCGCCCGTCGACGATGTCGATGGCCATCGCGCCGGCGAGGCCTTCCAGCCCGCCGGTGCCCGAGTCCGGCACCACCGACAGCGACAGGCTCGCCTCGCCCCGGGCCATGGTCCCGCTGTGCTGGAGGGCGAACGTGCCCTCGCGGCCGTCGAGCCGGCCGCGCACGTGCTCCATCGCGACGTAGCCGGCCGAGCCCTGCACCGCGGTGCCGATGCTGGTCATCTCCACCACGCTGGTGGCGTCGAGCGCGCCGTGGAAGGTCTTCTCCAGGCGGATGCGCGCCATGTTGGCGCCTTCGCCGGCGTCCTCGACCGCCGACTGGCCGGTGCGCCGGACGTCGAACCTGCCCTTGGCCTGCATGGGGGATTCCTCGTGGAAGGGGAGCGCATGCTCGCGCAAGCGCCGCCGCCGCGCCAGCCGTGCCCGCGCCTCTGGTACGCTGCCGCGGCCCCGCGCCGGTACCGAGACGCCATGAAGATCCTGCTTGCCCGCCACG
This sequence comes from Luteimonas sp., assembly GCA_041905645.1. Taxonomy (GTDB): domain Bacteria; phylum Pseudomonadota; class Gammaproteobacteria; order Xanthomonadales; family Xanthomonadaceae; genus Luteimonas. The sequence goes on along the minus strand of JAYRKR010000021.1, from coordinate 2,981 downwards.
GCGAAACGCAGTGGAACGCCGAAGGCCGCTACCAGGGCCAGGAGGACATCGCGCTGTCGCCGGTCGGCGAGGCGCAGGCACGCGCGCTGGGCGAACGCCTGCGCGAGGTGCGGATCGACCGCGCCATCGCCTCGCCGCTGTCGCGCGCGCGGCGCACCGCGGAGCTCGCGCTCGGCCCGGCGCGCGCCGGCATGCTGTCCACCGACCCGGGGCTGATGGAGATCGCCCACGGCAGCTGGGAGGGCCTGCTGGCGTCGGAGATCCGCGAGCGCGACCCCGACCGCCTGCTCGCCTGGCGCGACGCCCCGCACGAGGTGCTGATGCCCGGCGGCGAATCGCTGCGGCACGTGTTCGACCGCGCCTGGCCGGCGCTCGCGCGCGCCGGCGAGGGGCTCGGCGCCGACGACACCCTGCTGGTGGTCGCCCACGATGCGGTCAACCGCGTGCTGCTGTGCCACGTGCTCGGCATCCCGCTCGCGCGGCTGTGGAGCTTCCGCCAGGCGCCGACCACGCTCAACCTGCTCGAAGGCGCGGACGTCGCGCACCTCGACGTCGTGCGCCTCAACGACTGCGCGCATCACACGCCGCTGTTCGGGGAGGCCGTGCATCGGGCGCTGTGAGGGAATGGGGAAGGCATGGCAGCAATGGCTGGCTTGGGGGAGTGGTTCCGGCGTCATTCCCGTGAAAGCGGGAACCCAGTGCCTTTTGTTCGAGTCTTCTCCGGGCCGGGGAAAGCGGCGGCTGCACGAGCGCAAGGCGGAGCTTGGCTTTCCGGCGCGCGCGATCGGACGGAAGCGAGAGGGCGGAGCTGAGTAACCCCTTGTTTCCGGCGCTCCGTTCCGGCCTGAAAGTCACTGGGTTCCCGCTTTCGCGGGAATGACGAGCAAGAAGAGCAACAATTCCCCATTGCCAACCCCCTATGTTTTCCGCTTCCCCTTCCCGCTCTCAACTCTCAACTCTCAACTCTCAACTCTCAACTCCCGACTCCCGACTCCCGACTCCCGACTCCCGACTCCCGACTCCCGACTCCCGATTCCCGATTCCCGATTCCCGACTCCCGACTCCCGACTCCCGACTCCCGACTCCCGACTCCCGACTCCCGATTCCCGATTCCCGATTCCCGCCACTGATTCCCGCCCCAGCCATGCCCCGCACCCTCGCCGACTGGCTCGCCTACATCGAGCACCAGCACCCGCGCGCCATCGCGCTGGGCCTGGAGCGCGTGCGCGAGGTCGCCGCGCGGATGGGCCTGGGGCGGCCGGCGCGGCGCGTGGTCGCCGTCGGCGGCACCAACGGCAAGGGATCGACGGTCGCCTTCCTCGAGGCGATCGCGCGCGCGGCCGGCTGGAAGGTCGGCGCGTACACCTCGCCGCACCTGTTGGCCTACAACGAGCGCGTGCGCATCGACGGTCGCGACGCCGCCGACGCCGTGCTGGTCGAGGCCTTCGAGGCGGTCGAGGCCGCGCGCATCGCGTCCGGGGAGGGCGGCGAGGTGCCGCTGACCTACTTCGAATACGGCACGCTCGCCGCGCTGTGGCTGTTCGGGCGCGATGGACTGGACCTGGCCATCCTCGAGGTCGGGCTCGGCGGGCGCCTGGACGCGGTCAACGTCATCGATGCCGACGTCGCGGTGATCACCACGGTCGACCTCGACCACCAGGACTGGCTGGGCGCCGACCGCGAGGCGATCGGCTTCGAGAAGGCGGGCATCGCGCGGCCGTGGAGGCCGCTGGTGCTGGGCGAGGACGATCCCCCTTCGAGCCTGCTCGGGCACGCCTACGCGATCGGCGCCTCGACCTGGCGCGCCAACAACGACTTCTTCTTCGAGCGCATCGACGACGCGCACTGGCGCTGGCGCGAGGTCGGCTTCGAACTGGAGCTGCCGATGCCCGCGCTGGCCGCGCCGGTGCAGCTGCGCAACGCCGCCACCGCGATCGCCGCGCTGCGCGCGCTGGACGCGGCGATGCCGGAAGGGGCCTGGGCCGCGGGCGTGGCCGCCGCCCGCCTGCCCGGGCGCCTGCAGCGCTTCGAGCGCGACGGCATCGGGATCCTGGTCGACGTCGGCCACAACCCGCAGGCCGCGCGCGCACTGGCCGCCTGGCTGGCGCAGGCGCCGGCCGGCGGGCGCACCTTCGCGGTCTATGCCGCGCTCGGCGACAAGGACGCGGCCGGCGTGGCCGGTGCGCTGGCCGCTGCGGTCGACGGCTGGTTCCTGGCGGGACTCGAAGACGCCGGCCCGCGCGGGACTTCCGTGGACGCGCTCGCGCGCCGGCTCGAGGGCACCGCCGCCGGCGCGGGCGACCGTCATCCCGACGTCCGCACCGCGCTGGCGGCGGCGATCGCGCGGGCGCGTCCGGGCGACCGCATCCTGGTGTTCGGCTCCTTCCACACCGCGGCGGCGGCGCTGGCCGTGCTGGCGGACGAGGGTTCATGAGCGGCCCGGGCGCCCGCGTATAATTCGCGGGCCCGCTGCCTCTGGACTCCGATGGAATCCCGCCCGTGGAATCTCAATTGAAGCAGCGCCTGATCGGCGCCGCCGTGCTCGTCGCGCTCGCGGTGATCTTCCTGCCGATGCTGGTCAAGGGGCCGGCGCCCGACAGCGGCGTCTCCGACGTGCCGCTCAAGATGCCCGAGGCGCCGCAGGGCGATGTCCAGACCCGCGACCTGCCGCTGGTGGTGCCCGACCAGGCGCCTGCCGAAGGCGCGGTCGGCATGCAGGATCCGCAGGCGACCTCCGGCTCGCTGCCGACGGTCGATGCCGGCGCCGCGGACGGTGCCGGCGAAGAGGCGGCCGCGGCGTCCGACCGGCCGATGCTGCCGCCGACCGCGGCCGGCGGCGACTATGCCGTGCACTTCGCCGCCTACGGCAGCAGCGTCGACGCCGATACCGTGGTCGCGCGCCTGCGCGGCGCCGGCCTGCCGGCGTTCCGCGAGGCCGCCGGCCTCGACGGCAAGCCGTCCTGGCGCGTGCGCATCGGCCC